>JBBIVH010000350.1:0-2004 GCA_037439805.1 Acidobacteriaceae bacterium | reverse complement strand
AGGTCCTCAGCGAATTTGGGCAACTGGCCGGTGCCGAAGAGGGACTTCGAGTTGACCATGAAGGGCGGCAGGACTTCAGTGTAGCCGTGGCCTTGTTCAGAGGCAGGCCGCGTATGGCGGTCGAGCATGAAGCTGATGAGAGCGCGTTCCAGCCGCGCGCCCGCGCCCATGTAGACGGCGAAGCGAGCGCCGGAGAGCTTGGCGGCACGTTCGAGGTCGAGGATGCCGAGGGCTTCGCCAATTTCCCAGTGCGGCCTGGGATCGAAGTCGAAGGCGCGTTTCTCGCCCCAGGTCTTAACGACGGCGTTGTCGGCCTCCGATGTGCCGATGGGGACCTCGTCGCGGGTGAGGTTCGGAATGCTGGAGAGCGCGAAGCGCATCTGCTCGTCGAGCGAGGAGGCGAGCTTGTCGAGTTCGTCGAGGCGGTCTTTGAGGGAGCGCGTCTCGTCCATGAGCGCGGTGGCATCTTTGCCGGCCTTCTTGAGCGCGCCCACCTGCTGCGAAAGCTCGTTGCGGCGGGCCTTGAGCTGCTCGGACTGCGTGATGGCCTCGCGGCGCTTCTGGTCGAGCGAGCGGAAATCGCCCAGGAGAGCGACGGGGTCAGCGCCACGCGCGCGCAGTTTGGCTTCCACGAGAGGCAGATTGCCCCGGACAAAGTTCAGATCGAGCATGCTCTATCAGTTTATCGCGGCGGGCGCAGCCGGTTGGAGATACACGGCTGTGGGCCGTGCGTTCTGGGTGTATCGCTCATTGTGCGGTTAGGTGTTGACGTCCTTGGCTTCGGCGAGGATGAGCTTGAGCGTAATCTGCTTGCGTCCACGGAGAACGGTGACGGAGATGGTGTCGCCGGCCTGGTGCTTGTCCATGATGGCGCCGATGTCTTCAGGGCCTGTGACCTGCTGGCCGTCGATGGCGACGATGAGATCGCCGCCGAGGAGGATGGGCGTGTTGCCCACGTAGGCCTGCTCCGTGCCGCCGTGGAGGCCCGCGCGCTCGGCTGCGCCGCCGGGGATGACCTTCTGGATGAGGACGCCGTAGTCGGAGGCAAGGCCCATCTGCTCGGCGAGGTCAGGGCCGATGCCGTAGGAGACGATGCCGAGCGAGGGACGGCGCACGCGGCCGTAGCGGGTGAGGTCGCCGAGAACGGCTTTTGCGGTGTTGATGGGGATGGCGAAGCCGATGCCGGCGTTCTGGTCGGAGTTGGAGAGGATCATGGTGTTGATGCCGATGACCTCGCCATGCGAGTTGAGGAGCGGCCCGCCGGAGTTGCCGGGGTTGATGGCAGCGTCAGTCTGGATGGCGTCTTCGATGGGAGCGCCGCTGGCGCCTTTGATGGAGCGGATGGAACTGATGATGCCGCGGGTCATGGTGCCGCTGAGGCCGAAGGGATTGCCGATGGCGTAGACCTCCTGGCCGACGGCGAGGCCGGAGGAGTCAGCAAGTGTGACGGGCTGAAGATTGGGCGCGGAGATCTGAAGCAGTGCGAGATCGTGGACGCGATCTGCGCCGACGACGGTGGCCTTGTAGCTGGTCTTATTGCTGAGCGTGACCTGGATGCCGCGGTTGGCGCCCTCGATGACGTGGTAGTTGGTGAGTACGTGACCGGCCTTGTCGAGGATGAAGCCGGAACCCTGGCCCTCCTGCGGAACGGCGCCGTAGAAGAAGTCGAAGACGACCTGGCGCGATGTGATGTTGACGACCGATGGAAGGACGCGTTTGTAGACGCTGATGTTGTTCAGCTCGGCGGCGTCATAGGCCGGGGCCGCCTCAGCCTCAGTGAGCTGGAGGGGCGAACCGGAGCCGTGGCCGCCGAGGAAAGAAACATTGCTGAGGCGCGACGGCAGATGGGTGGTGAGGTAAAGGAATCCACCAACAAGCAGAACAACCAGCAGGAAGCGGCGCAGTTTCATGGTGCGTGACTTGACCTTTCCAAACGCAGATGCGGCTGGAGCGCGGAACGATTCCGGAGAGATGGTTCTGCGGCTACCGCTTCCTATTTTAGAG
>JBBIVH010000349.1:0-2007 GCA_037439805.1 Acidobacteriaceae bacterium | reverse complement strand
TCCTGCGAGACCAGCAAATCCGCCGTAATTACGTCGCCGGGATGCAACTCGCCGATAATGCCGGGATCCTTCAGCTTGTACGGCATGGTCATCGCATCCATGAAGCCGGGAATCGCATCATGCGCAATTGTGACCTCGCCGGACGAGGGATTGGCCGAAACCACCTTGCCGCGCAGCTTGTAAACCTTGTAGTTGGACGTGGCGACCGGATGCTGATTCTGCGTGGCGGAGTGGCAGCCCGCAAGCAGCGCACAGGCGAGGGCGAAGACAGGAATGGCTCGTCGAATCACCGTTCAGTTTACTACCTGTGAGGAATAGCCCGCGCGCGGGGTTGACGAAGCGGCATGGGCTCATCGTATAACCCAGAAATGAGCTGTCCGCTCAGTCCGGTATACGACGCGTGGCTCCGCGATGGCGGCACGATTGTCACAGCGAGCGACCGCGCGGCGCGGAACCTGCGGAATGCGTTCAGCCGGCAACGCCTTGGCGAGGGTTTGCGCGCCTGGCCCACCCCAGCCATCGTCGACTGGACGGCTTTCATTTTTGCGACATGGACCGAATGCGGCCTCGACGATCAGATGGTGCTGAATCGAGCGCAGGAAGAACTCCTGTGGGCCGGGATTGTTGAGGAACAGTCCAGCCTGACCGCACTGCTGCCTGAGGCGCGCCACCGGCTGGCCCAGCAGGCGATGCAGGCCTATACGCTTCTATGCGGCTACTCGCCTCGTCACCTCGATCCATCGACGCGCAGAAGCTGGACGCTCGATAAGGCGGTCTTCAGCGAATGGGCCGCTGAATTCGAATCAATCTGCCGCGCGCGCAATACAGTCAGTCCGGGCCGGATGCCGCTGGAGATCATCGCCAGACTCACATCGGACGCTACGCGGCCGCCGCTCCTTCTGGTCGGGTTCGACCGATTGCAGCCGACGCAGGAGGCATTGCTGCGGGCCTGGGGTCCATGGAGATTTGCAGACAAAGAGGAACCGGCTCGCAAGGTCCATTATTGGAGCGCCTCCGACCCACTGCAGGAGCTGGAAGGGTGCGCATCCTGGTGCAGTCAGTTTCTGCGCGACGACCCAGCGCAAAGTGTCCTTATCGTCTCGCAGGAAGTTTCCCAACGGCGCGGAGAGATTGAGCGCGCATTCCTTGAGCACATGCCGGGCACCTCTTCGACCGCATTCGAGTTTTCTCTAGGCGTCCCGCTCGATGAGTCACCGGCGCCAAAAGCGCACCTGCTGATGCTACGTTGGCTCACAGAGCCTCTGGGAGAGGACACAATCGACTGGGTCCTTGCTGCCGGGTTTGCCGCACAGACAACGGAGGAACGGCTGGCACTGCAGGCAGCGATGCGCAGCCTGAGAGATGCGGGACTGCAGCGCCCGCGCTGGACTCTGGCGGAATGGATTCAGATGACCTCCCGCAAAACCCCGCCGCCTGCTGAATGGACGCAGAGGATGCAAGCGGCGCAGCGGCGCAGCATGGAGCTCACAAAAGTGTTGCGCCCACCCTCTGAATGGAGCGAATGGGTGGTCACTCTCCTTCGCGATATCAGGCCGCAGGGCGAACGCGACCTGTCCAGCGCCGAGTTCCAGGCCATGCGCCGATGGAATGAGGCGCTCGACACGTGCGCCTCGCTCGGGTTCAATGGGGCGAGGATCTCGTGGCCGGAGTTTCTGGCGGCTCTTTCGCGCGCGATGACGCAAACGCTCTTCTCGCCCGAGTCAGAAGACGCGCCGGTGCTGATCACGGGACCTTCCGAGGCTGCGGGGCTGCGTGCGGATGCAATCTGGTTCCTCGGCGTCGACGAAGATAGCTGGCCGGCGGCTGGGCAGGCGCACCCCCTGCTGCCGTTGCAACTGCAGAGAGATGCGGGTATGCCACATGCCGATGCCTTGCAGGAGTGGACCCTCGCGGACGCGATGACCGCGCGCCTGATGGCGTCAGCGCCCATCGTCCAGTTCAGCTTCGCGCGTCGAAAAGAATCCGTTGAGGAAAGGCCATCCAGGA
>JBBIVH010000348.1:0-2027 GCA_037439805.1 Acidobacteriaceae bacterium | reverse complement strand
CAGTCAGGGAATGATGGACCTCAATGAGACCTGCCGACTGCAGGCGCTCGAAGTTAGTCATAAATTCGCCTTTCTTTTCTTGCGGTTGTCCGTTCGCTGAAGGCGTGGGGGAAATGGAACGTGCTCATTACTGTAACACGCCCTTAGACGAGGCGCAATCCGCCTGTGCAGGGATCAGAAGGCGCGCCCGAAAACCATCGCCAGCAGGCTCGGAATCTGAATTTTGGTGAGATGGTCCTGGGTCAGTACGCTGATTTTTCGCAGGACGGCCTCGGACGGTGAGCACAATAGAAAGCTTGGCGCGAGCGCCTGGCCGGAGTTGCCGGCGAGAGTCCGCGAGCCGGGCAGTGCTGTGAACCGTGGGATATGCAGGTGCAACAAGGCCTCTGCTTCTGCTCGCATAACGGCGGGCGGAAACAAACGATCGCTTGACACCCGCAGCGCACGTCGAAGTGCAGCCCGGCGGTGCAGCGCGGAACTGAGCCGCTTCGGCTGCAGCGACCGGCTGAGAAGAACGCAGTAGGTAAGGGTATCGCGCAGAATGATGCGTGGGGCGTGGTGATGTTCCAGTGTCCAGCGCCATGCCGAGCCGGGCGCCACAAGGTTCTCGCGGCAGTGTATCAGAGCGTTTGCCGCTTCGCGATAGCCGCTTACCAGCGGCGGCAGCACCTGTAGCGGTGAGGCGGGATGCGGCATGTTGCCCTGATCCAAAAGAGCGGCAGGCGCCATCTCGACGCGGCGTGTTCCATCGGGCCGACTGGACCAGCGCGGGATCATGATGTGCGGCACGGCCGTCGCTTTCCCAAATAGTCCGGATGTGTCCGGCAGTTCTGATGAGGTTGGTCTGGGCAGAAGCCCGGTATCCAGCAGGTCATCCATCGCTGCAGCGAAATCCGTTTCTGGGCGGAGACCTGGCGGAGTTGCATAAGACGCTTGTGGCGTTCCCAGAGTCTCAGTGTCAAACAACGCCGGACCGGTTGGAGTCGCCATCACATTCGCCATGTGCAGGTCCGTCATCCTCACGTGCTCGGCGAGGCACAGCGTCGCGCCTGCGGCTTCCCAATATCGGCTCGCTTCGCCAGAATCTTTGTCCCAGCTGTGCAACCTCACATTTGGAAGCGATGCAACCCAGCCATATTGGCCATCTGAGCCGGCCAGAGCTTGTGCTGAAGCGAGCTGGAGCGAGGAATGCCCGTTGGCCGCATGCACCAGGCGGTCCCAAAGCCATTCGCCGGTTACCGGGCGGGGCTTGTAATAGATGCAGGCCCCATCCCCAAAGACAAGGCGCATCGCTGCTTGCGCCCCGTCGTGCAAATCTGCGCTGGCGGGAGAAGCCGAGACAAGCTCTGGCAGATTCTGGTATCCGAGCCACATTGCGATCCGCGGCGCATCGCAGCGCAGTCTCCGATCAAACACGACAACCGAATCCGTCCACTCCGAGATTGCGTCGTTGAGCAGCGCAGAAAGCACGGGGAATTGAGACTCGATCTGCTGCTCGGTAATCTCCGGACAATGGACTATAACTTGCGTCACGATTCCCGCGAGCCGAATCCTCAGCGCGTCGATCCACGCTCCGGGATCGAGATACTCGCATCTTGCGTCCGAATGTTCGGCGGAGATGCGGCGATGGAGATCGAGCGAAGCAGCTTCCAGCCAGTGTTCGAGAAAAAGCCCTGAAATCCAATGAGCGTTCTTCATTCCTGCAGGCGCCGTCACTGGAAGGTCCGGGTCCGGCCTCAGGGTTCCCTCGTACCCCAATACCAGAGGTTCGCAGCGCCGAGCCGCATCAGGGGAAGAACGGCCTTGCTTAGTGGAGTATTGCATCTTGAACAGTATGGTATGTGGACGCGCCTAATTCGCGGCTTTCCACTGCCTGCCGGGCCGTGCAACCGCATACATCTGCATCGAAATCTGGGTAAGGAGTCCCCAGTTATCTTCCTTCCCTTGCGCATCCTGTGTCTTGTACAAGTCGAAGTGGGTTCGATTCGCGATGTAGGTAAAGCTGGCTCCGGCATTGAGGTTCTGCA
>JBBIVH010000347.1:0-2039 GCA_037439805.1 Acidobacteriaceae bacterium | reverse complement strand
CGTCGAGCGTGACGATCCGCCCCGGCACCGAGGCGAAGATACGCTTTACGCTGAGCTGGTTCTTTCCGCATCACCTGACGGTGGATGGGCGGGAACTGGGCCACATGTATGCGAACTGGTACAAGGACGCAGGGGACGTCAACACATTTCTCTGCGACCACATTGAGGAGCACCACGCGGCCACAAAGAGTTTTGCGCGAGCGCTGGCAGATACGTCGCTCGGCGATCCGCTGGCTTTTGCCTGGTCGAGCCAGCTCTCGACATTGATTGCCAACACGTGGTGGACGCGGGATGGCAGTTATGCAATCTGGGAGGGGCTTGGCTGCTGCGGCCTTTCCACGATGGATGTGGACTACCAGGGAAGCTTTCCAGTGGTCGCTCTCTTCCCTGAGTTGAAGCTTGGGCAGATGCGCCAGTCCATCCGGTTCCAGAACAGCAAGGGGCAAGTGCCGCACACGTATGCGGGCGATGTGGAGCGCGTGGATGATGGATTCCTGCGCGTGGATATGAATCCGCAATTTGTGATGATGGTATGCCGGGATTATCTGTGGACTGGCGATCGCGGCTATCTCAAGGAGATGTGGCCGCATGTGGAGAAGGCGATGGCCTTCACGGCGAGCCTGGACATGAATGGTGACGGGCTGCCGGATCGCGACACGGCCGTGCAGACGTATGACCAGTGGAGGATGCGCGGAACGCCCGCGTATATTGCATCGCTGTGGCTGGGCGCGCTGCGCGCGTGCGCGTATCTGGCGGATGAACTGGGCAGCACTGGCAATGCAAAGAGCTGGAAGGAGTTGCTGGAGCGGGCCTCGGCAAACTTCGATCACACGCTGTTCAATGGAGCGTACTACAGCCTGTGGGTGGATGGAGCGCAGCGCGATGAGCTTTGCATGACGGATCAGATCTCGGGCGAGTGGTTCACGCAAATGATCGGACTGCCGACGGCGATCTCGCCGCAGAACCTGGATACGGCGATTGGGAAGATCTACGAATACAACTTCAACCCGGAGTTCGGCCTGCACAACGCGACATCGCCGATACGCGGCTCCGGCCTGCTGGCGCTGAACAATCTGCAGGCGGGCGGTCTGTGGTCGGGGATTGAGTTTGCGTTTGCCTCGTTTCTGATGGGACGCGGGCGCTATGAGGATGGGGTGCGCGTGGTGGAGGCCGTACACCGCCGCTATCTGCGCGCGGGACGCCCGTGGAATCACGTGGAGTGCGGCGGTCATTATTCGCGCGCGCTGAGCAGTTGGGCAACGCTTCTGGCGGCGACGGGCTTCAAGCCGGACGTGCCGCATGAGGCGCTGACGCTGATGCCTGCGGCGCCGGGAGATTTTCATGCGCCGTGGGTGATGGCGTCGGGGTTTGGAAGCATTCGGCGCGAGGGCGAGCGGCTGTCGATTGCATGCACGAGTGGGAGTCTGACGCTGCGGAGGCTGCGCCTGAGCAAGCCGCCCCTCCAGGTGAGGATGGATGGCACGGCTCTGCGCGCGCAGATGCGTCAAGAGGGAGCGGCTACTGTGGTGGAACTCGATGAAGCGGTGCGCCTGCAGGCCGGCGAAATGCTCGAGCTGGCGTGAGGACGGATGAGCTCGATGGGCGCTTTGGCGCGGTCGTAGAATGGAACTGCTCGTGAGGCGGAGATTGAATCGTTCCAAATACAAGAGACCCGTGCTGAATTGCAAGAGAGATGTCGCCGCTGTGCGAAAGCGCGAGAGATGGGAATGGAGTTGCCGCTCCTTGATGATGCGGGGGAGTGTGCGATTCCGAAATGCGTGGCTGATCGCGCTGGCCGCTCCATGCCTGCTGCTGACTTCAGGTTTTGCACAGGAGAAAGGCGCATCGAATGCGCCCGGCACTGCGACGCCTTCCGGCGCGACGGAGAAGACGCGCGCGGCTGCGGAGGCGATGCAGTTTGCGGATGATCCGAACTTCAAGGTAGCGGGCGTGACGGACTGGACGGCGGCTGGAGGGCATGGATCAGACTTCAGCCTGCGGACCAGCGAGGCGCTGACGCGCGAGACGCTGCGCATGCA
>JBBIVH010000346.1:0-2041 GCA_037439805.1 Acidobacteriaceae bacterium | reverse complement strand
CGCAACGCCGGCGGCGCCATCCTCAATGCCATCGCAGGCGAAGTCCCCGAGCTCTTCGGCGGCGCGGCAGACCTCACCGCCTCCACCAAGACCATCTTCAAACCCGGCGCCAACTTCCACGCGGACCCCACCGGCCGCAACGTCTTCTTCGGCGTCCGCGAGTTCGGCATGTGCGCCGCCGTCAACGGCATGGCTGCCCACGGTGGCCTCGTGCCCTTCGGCTCCACCTTCTTCGTCTTCTCGGACTACTGCAAGCCCGCGCTGCGCCTCGCCGCGCTCATGCAGGTTCACGCGCTCTTTGTCTTCACCCATGACTCGGTCGCGCTCGGCGAAGACGGCCCCACGCACCAGCCCATCGAACACCTCATGGCTCTGCGCGCCGTCCCCGGCATGACCGACTTCCGCCCCGCCGACGCCAACGAGACCGCCGCGGCATGGAGACTCGCCCTCGAGCGCACCGGCCCCAGCTTCTTCGCCCTCACGCGCCAGGACGTGCCCGTCCTCGACCCCGCCGCGCGCGACATCTACGCCGGCGTCAGCAAGGGCGCGTATGTCGTCGAAGATGCGGCCAACGCAAAGGTCGTTCTCATGGCCACCGGCTCCGAACTGTGGCCCACGCTGGCCGCGGCCAAATTGCTCGCCGCCGAAGGCATCGCCGCCCGCGTCGTCAGCTTCCCCAGTTGGAAGCTCTTTGAAGAGCAGTCCGCCGCCTACAAGGCCAGCGTCCTGCCCGCCGGCCTGCCCAGGCTCGCCGTCGAGGCCGGCGCAACCCTCGGCTGGTGGAAGTACGTCGGCTCCAACGGCGACGTACTCGGCATCGACCGTTTCGGCGCATCCGCTCCGGGCCCCAAGGTGCTCGCCGAGCTCGGCTTCACGCCGGAGAACATCGCTGCCATGGCAAAGAAGCTCGTAAAGTAGACCGCAGTTCGTGGAGCGTGTGCAGAGTCCCTGCCAGCTCCGCGAACTGAGCTGTAACCAGAAGGAGTGTACCGTGAAGCTCGTCATCGCATCCGACCATGCAGGCTTCCCGCTCAAGGAAGAGGTGCGCGCCTATCTCGCCAAGGCCGGGCATGAAGTCGTCGATCTCGGTGCCTACAACGCCGAGCCATCCGACTACCCCGACTTCGCCGAAAAAGTCGGCAGCGCCATCAAACAGGGCGTCGCCCCGCGCGGCATCCTCATCTGCGGCTCGGGCGTCGGCGTCTGCGTCGCCGCCAACAAGATTCCCGGCATCCGCGCCGGCATGTGCCATGACACCTACTCCGCCCATCAGGGCGTCGAGCACGATGACATGAACGTCGTCGTGCTCGGCGCGCGCATCATCGGCTCCGCGCTTGCCTATGAAGTCGTCGATGCCTTCGTCAATGCCCAGTTCATCGCGAAAGAAGAGCGATTCGTGCGCCGCTTCAAAAAAGTTCTCGCCATCGAGGCCAAGTATCAGTGCGGCGACGGCTCCAGCAATCCCGCCTGATACGCACAGCCCGCTGCTGTCCAACCCTGCCGGTGAGGAGGTCCCGCCGGCGCCGCGCCGCAACTCGTATCACCGCGCGGTCAACCAGCTCGGAGACGCGCCGATGTTCCCCTTCGACGTCATCCTCTTCGATGTCGGCGGAGTCCTGCTCACCAACGGCTGGGACCACCGCGAGCGTGACGCCGTCCTCGATCGCTTCCACCTTGACCACGCCGCCTTTGAGGCACGCCACCCCCAGCCCAATGACGCATGGGAGCGCGACGCCATCACCCTCCGCGACTATCTCGACGCAACCGTCTTCTACGAGCCCCGCGCCTTCACGCACGACGATTTCTTCGCCGCCATGTGCGCGCAGTCGCAGCCTCTCGCCGACGGCGCCCTGCCCATCCTCGAAGAGCTCGCCGCCCTCGGCAGATGCAGACTCGGCACGCTCAACAACGAAGCCCGCGAGCCCAATGACTATCGCTTCCGTGCCTACGGCCTGCGCCGCTTCCTCGACTTCGCCTTCAGTTCCTGCTATGTGGGACTCCGCAAGCCCGAACCCGCCATCTACAAGCGCGTCCTCGATAT
>JBBIVH010000345.1:0-2041 GCA_037439805.1 Acidobacteriaceae bacterium | reverse complement strand
TCACCGAAGCGGAAGTCGTTGGGTCAGCAAGAAAGTCACCCAACGCGGGGTGGGAGGACTGCCCTTTCCTCTGCCAAGATTGTGCAGCGGCGCGGCCACCCGTCAAGGCTACCCGCTGGCTCGTCGAACTCGGTCTTGACGGGGCCTGGCCGCGCCGCCGGCAAGTCGGCTGTTACGAGGAAAGGGCAGGGCGCGGTCGGGGGCCGAGGCTCGCAGGCGCACACTCCGGAGATGGACCTCCATGGGCGCAATGAGTACCTACGCGATCTGCGCGAAGAGTACTGCCTGGCTTCCAGGAAAGAGAAGACACGCTTGCTGGATGAAGCTGAGAAACGGACCGCTCTGTGCCGCAAGGTGCTGATCCGCAAGCTGCGGCATCCCGCGCAACTCGCGCCACGCGCGCCGCAGCCACCGCGCCAGCGGCGCTACGACACTGCCGTGCGCAGTGCTTTGGCCGAGCTCTGGCAGATGTTCGATTACCCGTGTGGCCAACGTTTCGCGCCGCTGCTGCGCGAGCAGGTGCCGCGCCTGCGCGCCCGCCGCGAGTGGAGTTGCAGCGATGCGGTCGCGGCCAAACTGCTGACCATTTCGCCGAAAACCATCGACCGGCTTCTGAGCCATGAGCGCGAACGCCTGCGCCTGCCGCGCTATCGCCAGACTCCGCAACGCCGCTTATTGCTGGCTCAGATTCCGATCAAGGTCGCCAGCGATTGGGACCGCACCCAGGTGGGCAATATGCAATTTGATTACGTGGCCCATTGCGGCCAATCCACCGCCGGCAGCTTTCTCTGGACCGTCTCCATGGTCGACATCGCCACGGCCTGGTGGGAGGGCGAGGTCATCGCCGAGCGCACCCAGACCGCCACGCGCAGCGCGCTCAATCGCATCCGCCAGCGCCTGCCCTTCCGCTTGCGCGAGCTACATCCCGACAATGACAGCGCGATTCTCAACAACCTCCTGATCGATTACTGCCGCACCAACCAGATCGCGCTGTCACGCTCGCGGCCCTTGAAGAAGAACGACAACTGTTGGGTCGAGCAGAAGAACCGCACGCACGTCCGGCAGGTGCTCGGCTACCACCGCCTCAGCGGAGAATTGCAGCGCCGCCTGGTGGCCGAGCTTTACTGGGCCTGGACGCAGTGGCGCAACTTCTTCCAACCCGTGATGCGCTTGAAAGAGAAGACCCGCGTCGCCGGCAAACTCCACCGGCGTTACGATCAGACCGCGACGCCGTATCGCCGGCTGCTCAGTTCCAGACAGCTCAGCGCCGCGGCACGCCAAGCTCTACAGCGTCAGTATGACCAACTCAGCCCGATCAAGCTGATGCAGATCATCCAGGAAAAACAACGACAGCTCTTTCGCATCCTGCGCCAAAACGACACCGATGCACGACGCCGAACTCAGCCCCGTTCGGTGACTTCCCTCATGACCCAACAACCCAACGTTCGGTTACCGAGGAAAATGACTTGACACGGGCGCGTGGAACAACGCTACTCAATCGACTTGCGGATAACCAGCGCCCGGCAAATGCGATTGGGCTGCTCCAAGCTGTCCACCGCCATGGCCGTCCAGACAAGAACGCCGGGACAGTGGCCGGGCTATTACCAGCGCTTGAGTCCCTTGCGTCCAATGTCCCGGCGGATCTGCATTCCGTCGAAGTGGATCTTGTCGCAGGCCGCGTAGGCATTTTCGATCGCGGCTTGGAGCGTGGCGCCGGAATGAGTGACGCCCAGCACGCGCCCGCCTGAGGTCTCGATGCCATGAGCGCCAGCGCGCGTGCCTGCATGGAATACCACCGCCCCGGTCTCTGCCGCTTCCACAAGGCCCGAGATCGGATCGCCTGTCCGCACCGTGCCCGGGTAGCCATGCGCCGCGAGAACGACGCAGATGGACGGGTCTTCGCGGAACTTAAGCAGTTTGGGATGGAGCTTGCGGCTGGCGGCCGCGTGCACGAGTAGGCCGAAATCGCAATCCATGCGGTGCAGCAGCGCTTGGGTCTCCGGGTCGCCCAGGCGCACATTGAATTCGAGCACCTTGACGC
>JBBIVH010000344.1:0-2057 GCA_037439805.1 Acidobacteriaceae bacterium | reverse complement strand
CGTGATCCGCACCAAGCCGAGCCTGTACTACGAGGCCGGCGACCGCACGGGCCGGCTGCCCGAGACGCTGGAACTCGACTTCGGCAAGTTCAGGGAGTCCTACAACGCGGCGACGGTGGTGGCGCCCACGCCCAAGGCCGTGGAGCCCAGCCGTCAGGTTCAGGCGGCGGCAAAGCAGTAAGTCATAACACCAAGGAGAAGAGCACATGGCTAACAAATCGATCGATTTGACTCAGTTTGACGACGACTTCCAGAGTGAAACTCCGGCGGAGCGCTCAGACATGGAGAGCGTTCCGGACGGGAAGTATCAGGTTGTCGTTGAAAAGGTGGAAATCGCTGAGGCGCACACCACCGGCAACCCGATGCTGAAATGGACGCTGCGCGTCCTCGCGCCGCGCTACGTCAACCGCCTCATGTGGCGCAACAGCGTCTTCACCCCAAACACCTTGAAGTTCGTGAAGACCGACCTGCACATCTGCGGTCTGGACCTGGAGAAGCTGTCGGACCTGCCCAGGAATCTGAGCAAGCTGCTCGACGTGAAGCTGGAGGTCACCAAGAAGACCAAGGGCGACAACGAGAACATCTACTTCAACAGCCGCATCGTAAACGACCGGACACCGGGCAAGTTCCGCCAGGAGGCGGGGGACGCGCTTGTCCCGTTCTAGCCCGACATTGGTCACGCTGATCGCCGACACGAGAGAGCAGGAGCCGTTTTCATTCGATTCCCGGCTGGTGATGGTGGAACGCCACGCGCTGCCAGCCGGGGATTACTCGGTCGCAGGCATGGAGAGTGTGGTCGCCGTGGAACGGAAGACGCTCGACGATTTCGTCTCCACGGTGATTCACCAGCGAGCCCGCTTCAGGCTTGAGCTTCGCAAACTGGCCGGCTATCGCGCGGCTTGCGTGGTGGTCGAGGCAGGCCTCCTGGAAGTGCTGCAGGGACGCTACCGGGGTGGCGCCCATCCGAACGCCGTGCTCGGCAACGCGCTCTCCATCACGCTCGACTACCGCATCCCGGTGTTTTTCTGTTCCAGCCGTCAGGCGGCCTGTCAGTTTGTGCAGGCCTATCTGCTCGGCGCTCACGCGAGGTGGAATGCATGACGAAGGCTGCAACCCAAGAGGTCCGATGTTCTCTCCGTGGCATCGTGGAAGTAGTTTTCTACTCGGGCCCGGCGTTCAGCGCCGGGCGCCTCCGCACATCCGACGGTCATCTCATCACTTTTGCCGGCAAGGTGTTTGCCAGGGAGAATGATGCGGTTCGGTTGGAAGGCCAGTGGACCAACCATCCGAAGTACGGCCGGCAATTCGCGGCCGACTGCATGGGCTTCGATCAGGAGATGGACGCGGATGGGCTGGCCAACTTCCTGGCGAATCACCCGGACGTGAAAGGGATCGGCCCGGCCAAAGCCCGGCTGATCGCCGACCATTTCGGCGCGCGCTTCGACGCGGCGATCCGCAGTCAGCCCGAGACCGTGGCTGCAATCGCGAAGGCGCCGGTGGAGGCGATCCTGGATCTCCAACGTATCTGGATCGCCAACAGCGACTTCAACGCTGCCATGACGTACTTGTCTCGCTTCGGCCTAACCCATCACCAAGTGACGACGCTGGTGGGCAAGTTCGGCAGCCAGGTCGTGCCCATCCTGGAAAACGATCCTTACGTGCTGATGCGGGAAATCACCGGCTACGGCTTCAAACGGGTCGACAAGATCGCGCGCAAGATGGGCACGCCGAAGGATCTGCCATCGCGGATTCGCGCCGGGCTTCATTACTGCGTGCTGGCCGCACTCGACGATGGCGACTGCTGGGTGGAGTTCGAAGATCTGCTTGACCGCGCCAACACGT
Organism: Acidobacteriaceae bacterium; assembly: GCA_037439805.1. Classification (GTDB taxonomy): domain Bacteria; phylum Acidobacteriota; class Terriglobia; order Terriglobales; family Acidobacteriaceae; genus Telmatobacter. The sequence continues at coordinate 215 of JBBIVH010000344.1, read as the reverse complement.
TGCTGGTGATGGATGCGCTCGACAGCCGCGAGGTAATCGAGGGCCATCTCGAAGCGTTGATTGCCGAAGGGCGGCTCGTCTCGCAGCCATTCGAACGGTTGGTAGTTGCCGATCCGGAAATTCATCGGATGGAAACGGAACTCGCCGAAATCCTGAAGACCGCCGGGCTGCGAAGCCCGCACGTTGTCGCGGATGTGGCGCAACTGCTCGATGCG
>JBBIVH010000343.1:0-2062 GCA_037439805.1 Acidobacteriaceae bacterium | reverse complement strand
TCGTCACCTCAAAGCCTTCCATCGCCGCCTGCAGCGCGTTGATCGGGTCAATCTCGGTCACAATCACGCGCGCGCCCATGCCGCGCAGCGAGTGCGCGCAGCCCTTGCCCACATCGCCGTACCCGCAGATCACCGCCACCTTGCCCGCCACCATCACGTCCGTCGCGCGCTTGATGCCGTCCGCCAGCGACTCGCGGCAGCCGTACAAATTATCGAACTTCGATTTTGTCACCGAGTCGTTCACGTTGATCGCCGGAACCAGCAGCTTGCCCTGCTCCATCATCTTGTAGAGCCGGTGCACGCCCGTCGTCGTCTCTTCTGAAACGCCGCGCCATTCCTTCGCCACCTTGTGCCAGTGCTGCGGGTCTTCGGCATGCACGCGCTTCAGCAGGTCCTTGATCACCTGCTCTTCGTGATTGCCGCTCGGCGTGTTCACCCAGCCGTCGCCCTCTTCCAGCTCATAGCCCTTGTGAATCAGCAGCGTCACGTCGCCGCCGTCATCCACCACCAGCTCAGGCCCCTTGCCGCCTTTGTGCGCCAGCGCCTTGTAGGTGCAGTCCCAGTAGTCTTCGAGCGATTCGCCCTTCCACGCAAACACCGGCACACCCGTCGCCGCAATCGCAGCCGCCGCGTGGTCCTGCGTCGAGAAGATGTTGCAGCTCGCCCACCGCACCTCCGCGCCCAGGCTCGTCAGCGTCTCAATCAGCACCGCCGTCTGGATCGTCATGTGCAGCGAGCCGGTCACGCGCACGCCCTTCAGCGGCTTCTCCGCCGCATACTTGTTGCGGATTGCCATCAGCCCCGGCATCTCCTGCTCGGCAATCGTGATCTCCTTGCGGCCCCAGTCGGCCAGCGACATGTCCGCAACCTTGTAATCCGTTCCCGTCACTTCCAGCGTGCCTGTTGCCATTGCAACCTCCTCATATCGACGAATCGTGATATGTTGATATTAACCAGAAGCCGCCCATGCCGTCAATCGTCAAAACGCTCCGTGTCCTCGCCGAACCCAACCGGCTCCGCATCCTGCTCCTCCTGCGGGCCGAGGAGCTCACCGTCGCCGAGTTGCAGGAAATCCTCGCCATGGGCCAGAGCACCATCTCCACCCACCTCGCGCAACTCCGCCAGGCGGGCCTCGTCGAAGACCGCCGCACCGGCAAGAACAGCCTCTATCGCCTCGCCGCGAGCCCCGCCGATGGGCAGGATAATCAGATCCTCGCCCAGATTCTCGCCCACGCCCAAAAGCAGACCGCCGAGTTCACCGCCGACCAGTCCGCCATGCGCCGCGTCCTCAAAAAGCGCCAGGACAAGATGCGCAGCTTCTTTGACTCTGTCGCCGGCCGTTTCGGTGCCGACTACGTCCCCGGAAAATCCTGGAAGAGCCTCGCCGAAGCGCTCCTGCGCCTCCTGCCGCCCATGGTCATCGCCGATCTCGGCGCGGGCGAGGGCGCCTTCGCCCTGCTCCTCGCGCAACGCGCCAAGAAAGTCATCGCCGTCGATAGCTCAGAAAAGATGATTGACGTCGGCCGCACTCACGCGCAGCGCATCGGAATCAAGAACATCGACTTCCGCCTCGGCGACATGGAAGAGCTGCCCATCCGCACCGCCTCCGTCGATTGCGTCTTCTTCTCGCAGTCGCTCCACCACGCGCTCCATCCCCAGCGCGCCCTTGAAGAAGCCGCACGTATCCTGCGCCCCGGCGGCCGCATCGTCGTCCTCGACCTCGTGCAGCATCGCTTTGAAGAAGCCCGCGCCCTCTACGCCGACGAGTGGCTCGGCTTCAGCGAAGCCGACCTCGAATCCATGCTCACGCACGCAGGCTTCCGCGAAGCATCCGCCTCCATCGTCGACAAGGACTCCGCCGCGCCGCAGTTCCAGACCCTGCTCGCAACTGCCAGCAAAGCATAACAATATCTCAACGCTTCATAGCTGTTACAACTTTAACTGCGCAATTGCAGTGCTATGCTTGCGAGTGATGCATCTCTTCCCAGGCACGAGCGGCGTCATTGCTGGCGCCTCCATTCCGCAGATCATTTGGTGTGTAAGTTATTACACGAAGAATGAC
>JBBIVH010000342.1:0-2093 GCA_037439805.1 Acidobacteriaceae bacterium | reverse complement strand
TCGCGCAGGCCGACGAGCGACATGTGCAGGGTGCGCGGGATGGGCGTGGCACTCATGGCGAGCACGTCAATCTCTTTGCGGAGCTGCTTGAGGCGCTCCTTGTGGCGCACGCCGAAGCGCTGCTCTTCATCGACGACAAGCAGGCCGAGATCCTGAAACTTGATGTCTTTGGAAAGCAGGCGATGCGTGCCGATGAGAATATCGACTTTGCCGTGCTCGACCTGCTCGACAATCTGCTTCTGCTCTTTAGCGGTGCGGAAGCGCGAGAGCATCTCGATGGTGATGGGGAACTGGGCGAAGCGACGCTTGAAGGTCTCGAAGTGCTGGAAGCTGAGGACGGTGGTGGGTGTGAGCACGGCGACCTGCTTGCCGTCCTGCACGGCCTTGAAGGCGGCGCGCATGGCGACTTCAGTCTTGCCGTAACCGACGTCGCCGCAGAGCAGGCGGTCCATGGGCGTGGTGGACTCCATGTCCTGCTTGATGGCCTGAATGGCGACGAGCTGGTCGTCAGTTTCGTTGTAGTCGAAGGAGTCTTCAAACTCCTTTTGGAATTCGTTGTCGGGCGTGAAGGCGGTGCCTTGCGCGGTGTGGCGCTCGGCGTAGAGCTTCAGTAGCTCGCCGGCCATGTCCTGCATGGCCTTGCGCACGCGCGCCTTGGTCTTGGTCCACTGCTGCGAGCCGAGCTTGTTGAGCACGGGCGCGGGACCGGCATCGGTGGAGCGGTATTTCTGGATGAGGTCGAGGCGCGTGAGGGGGACGTAGAGCCTGGCCTGCTCGGCGAATTCGAGAATCATGAATTCGACGGTGAGGCCGTCCTGCACAATCTCTTTGAGGCCCTGATACTGCGCGATGCCGTGCTCGACGTGAACGACGTAGTCACCGACAGCGAGGTCGCGGAAGTCGGAGACGAAGGCGGCGGTCTTGGAGCGTTTTGGCTCGGGGCGCGCCATGATGTCGGCTTCGTCATTGAGGTCGTTGGCGCCGAAGACGATGACGTTGGAGTTGGGGAAGCTGACGCCGGAGGCAATCTGCGCGCGCACGATGACGGGCACGCTGAGTTCGCCGGCGAGATAGCTGGCCTCTTCGAGGACGGTCTCTGCGCCGTGATGGACGACGCGGCTGCCGAGGCGGTAGGGCAGGTGGTACTCACGGAGGACGGTGGCCATGCGCTCGACATCGCCCTGTGTGGGCGCGGCGAGAACGACGCGCTGGTCGGCGGCCATGAGGCTGCGCAACTGCTCAGTAAACGCGGGAATGGAGCCGTGAAAGCGCAGCGTGGGGCGCGAACTGAAGGCGATTTCGCCAAGGGTGGAATCTTCATCGAGCACATCGACGGCGCCGAGCTGGTCGAGATCGAGGCCGGGATGGGACTCAAGAAAGCCGAGGAGGACTTCGGGGCGGAGGTAGACGTCTTCGGGCCGGATGAGCGAGCCGATGGCGGAGCGCTCATGACGTTGCTCGACTTTATTCCACCAGCGCTCGACCTGATTGCGCACCATGGCGGGCTCTTCGACGAAAAGGAAGCAGCGCGGCAGAAGCTTGAGCAGATGGCTCTCTGCACCGGCGACGCAACTGAAGAACTCCCAGCCGGGAAAGACGCTGACGCCGCCGCCGGCATCTGCTTCGGCGATGAGCTGGTCGTCTTCTCCCTCAATGCGCTGGCGGCTGAGGCGCGCGTTGACGGCGGCGAGCAGACGCTCGGTGACGGGCGTTTCCGTGAGCGGCAGCAGCAAAGCCTCATCGAGGCCGGCCTGCGAGCGCTGCGTTTCAGGGTCGAACTTGCGGATGGTTTCAATCTCGTCGCCGAAGAGCTCGATGCGGATGGGGCGATCGGCCTCGGGCGAGTAGACGTCGAGAATGCCGCCGCGGCGTGTGAACTGGCCGGGCATCTCGACGAGGTCCATCTGCGTGTAGCCGACGCTGGCCATGTGCGCGGTGAGGACTTCGATGTCAATCTCTTCCCCGCGGCGCAGGGTAACGGCGAGGCTCGCGTAGTAGTCGCGGTCGAAGAGGCGCATGGCCGCGGCTTCGGCGGGCGCGATGAGGATGGAGACGGCGCCGGTGGCGAGCTTCCAGAGCGCGGCGGCGCGCTT
>JBBIVH010000341.1:0-2097 GCA_037439805.1 Acidobacteriaceae bacterium | reverse complement strand
GGCAGCAGCACCAGCCACACCAGGGGATAGAGCACCAGCGCCAGCAGAGCCAGCGGCCAGCACAGCACCAGAAGAATGCAGAAAAGGAGGAACTTCACCATATGCGCAGCACCTCACCGCGCTCCCACAGCACGCGGCCCTCGTCCAGCTGTATCCGGAACTACGCAGCCCGTCCCGCGCCGGTTCCCGGCCGCCGCTTCAGAAATTCGCCTCGAAGACCCGGAACCGCCGCTCCAGCTCCCACTCCGCCGACGCCTTCTCGGTGCCGTCCAGGAAGGTCTTGCACGCCGGGCTCATCGTGTCGCCGCCCAGCGCCTGTCCGCGGCACGGCGCAGCCACAGCCGCAAACACGTCCTCCGCGGCCCACAGATCGTCTCCCGGCAGAAAGCTGTGTTCGATCCCTGTCCGCGCCATCTGCTTGATGTCCACGTAGCCCAGGTGGTAGTCCATCACCGCCCGCACGTACTCATGCGTCAGGTCGATCCGGCTCACGCCCTCGTCATCCGTCGACAGCGCCACCGGCACATGCGCCTCGCGATACACGGGGAACGGGTGCTCCTCGCCCTTCACGCCCAGAATGCCCTCATTCGAGCTCAGGTTGATCTCCACCATCACGTGCCGTTGCGCCATCTCTTTCAGCAGCCCCTGCGCATCGCGCTCGTCCATCACGTCCACGCCATGCCCGATGCGCTCCGCATGGCCCAGCTCCACCGCCTGCCGAATGTGAAACCGCAATCCCTCCGGCGGCACCAACCCCGGCGCCAGCTCGCCCGCATGCAGGCTGATGTGCACCTCCGGATACACGCCGTGCAGATAGTCCAGCATCTTCATCTGCAGCGTGTAGTCCCGCATCGACACATACCCATCCTCCGGCATCACAAAGTTGATGCCGACCCACGTATCGTCATGGGCCTCCATCGCCGCCTTCACCGTTTCAAACCCCAGCAGCGTTTGTGCAAACACCTGCTCCGGCGCATTGCCGCGCAGCACCTGGTAGAGATACCGCACCGTCACCGCACACGCGGGCGCAGCCGCCGCCGTGCCGCAGTGTTCCATCTCTTTCCGCTTTGCCTCCGCATCCTTCGCATCGGCCAGGTCGGCCGCCACATCGTCGCGCAACCCCGCCGCAAGCAGCGTCTCGCGGTACTTGGCAAAATCCATAGTCAGCGAGTTCGCATGCGCCAGCGCAATCGCATGCCCGAAGGTCGGCGTCTCCATCAGCTCCAGATACTGCTGGTTCTGTTCCGCCGCGCGGTTCGCCACTTCATCCACCCACTCGCCGGTATGCGCATCGCTCAATCCGCGAAAACGCCCAAAGGTCGAGAAGAACTGGTCGTGCCCGCTGAACGACTTCACCGGAACATAGCTGCGCATCGAGAACGAATCCACCAGCCGGTCATACAAGTCCTGCTCGTCCTGCGTCAGCACACCCGACAGCTCCTTCGCCGCCACCAGCGGCGGCACACACGGTGGCTTGGCCAAGCTCAACGCCTTCGGGTCCACACACAGGCCGTCCTCGCCCGCATCCTTAATAAACGTCTCCGCGTAGACCGCGCCGCTCAGGTGCACATGCAGGTCCGCGCCCTTCGGAAACTGATCGAGAAACGCGCGCAGCGTCAGCGGGCCGCCCGCCACCGCCTCCTGAAAAGCCCGCGTCGCGCGGCTCTCCGCGGCGGAGCGCGCCATTGCGCCCTCGCTTGCAGAGCGGACGGTCGAAGTCTGCGCCATTGTGGCCGCGCAGACACCCGCCGCAACAGCAGCGCAGAAGAGCCGGCAAGGGAGTCGTGTCATGGTGCTCACCAGTGTAGTGCAGCCGCCGATTTCCGGAAAGAATACACGCCTTTCCATCAGCCGCTTCAGCACAAATTCCCGTGCCGGCCCGCGCCGCTTTGAGGGCCGGTTCAGGTTTGGCTCACCCGCCTTGGAATTGCTATACTGACAAAGCTGTTGCAGTGCACTGTTCGTGGACCCGTCCCACCCTTCTCCGGCCTCGCCGGAATCCGCGCAGCCAAGTGCAACAAGAAGTCTTCACTGAGGCCAGGTAGCTCAGTGGTAGAGCGCGGCCCTGAAAAGGCCGGCGTCGGCGGTTCAATCCCG
>JBBIVH010000340.1:0-2127 GCA_037439805.1 Acidobacteriaceae bacterium | reverse complement strand
GCGGCGGTGAGTGCGCCGTCGGAGTCGACGCGGAGGACGAGGCAGGTGGTGAAGCCGCCGGAGTTGCGTCGGATCATGCGCTGATTCATGGCGGCGAGGATTTCGGCGGGCGACTGCGTGTAGTGGGCTAAGGTGCGGAAGGTGCCGACGAGCAGGGAGACGGTCATGGCTGCGGGAGCGCCTTTTCCGCTCACATCGCCGATGACGACGAGCACTCCACCGGCGGTGGTCGGTACGATCTGGAAGAAGTCCCCGCCGACCTCGCCGGCGGGTCTGTAGATGCTCTCGATGCGGAAACCCGGAACCGTGGGGATGTTCGCGGGGACGAGCACTTGTTGCACGCTGCGCGCAGCTTCGAGTTCATCGGCAAAGTGGGCATGCTGGCGCGCGGTGTTGACTGTGCGGACTACGAGGAAGAGGAGGAGAGTGATGAAAAAGATAAGTCCGTCGAAGCTGCGCAGAGCGATGGGGTAGCTGGCGATGTGCAGGACGGGAACACGGCTCCAGGTTTGCGACAGGCCGATGAGCCGCGGAAGGATGTGGAAGAAGCCCCAGTAGCGGTCGAGTCCGCGCAGGAGCACGGCGGGCAGCAAAACCAATGCTTCGCGATTGTCGCCGAGGCATGCGCGTACGAGGAGAACGGGGAGCAGGATGAGGACGATGAGGTCGGGAAGATAGAGGGCAAGGATTGCGTAAGCCCACGGGGCCAGGCCGAGGTCGAGAATGACGCCCGCATACGCGGTGACGAACGAGGCGATTTCAAGGCCCAGGAGCCAACGCGAGCGCGGGAGGCGAAGAATGAGGCGGATGAATTCAATGAGGGCAACATTGACGATTCCTGCGAAGGTGTAGCGCACCCCCGTGGAGGTTTGCGTATGCGCGTGCAGAACCTGTGCCGTTAAGGTGAGCAGATATCCGCTTTCAGCGATGAGAAAGACGGCGCAGGCAAGGTATTCTTTCTGGCTGCGCATGGTGCTGAAGAGGGTGAGGGCGACTAGTCCGATGAGGAGGCTGAGGCAGAAGAGTGCCCATGAAAACGCGGTGTTGTGCATGTCCACATAGCTGATGGAGCGAGCCGCGGACTCAGCGCTGAGGAGGTAGACGCCGGAACCGCCGTCAGCGGGCCCGATGGGTGTGTCTTCGCCGCGCCCGTCAGGGCCGGTGGCTTCCAAGGCAAAGCGAAAGGCCAGCACGAGATCGCCCTGCGGCGTAAGGAGACGCGCGGGGACGGGAATGACGACGAGATTGCGCTGGGCGTAGACGGGGATTCCGGAGATGCGGCCCGCGCTGCCGATGCGGACGCCGTTGGCGTAGACCTCATAGCTGCCGAAGACGCGCTCGGTGCCGACCATGAGGCCAGCGACGCCGGGACGCAGGTGGATGTGGATGCGGTACCAGGCGTAGGGGATGTCATGGATGCCGTAGTGGGAGAGCGGCTGGGTGGCGGAGACGATGCGCCAGTGGCTGTCGTCGAAGGTGGGGGATGCCCATGCGAGATTGTCGCCGGGCGAAAAGAGCCAGTCGGGACCCAGCACGATGCGCTGGCCGAAGGCAGTGGCGTCAAAACTGCGCGGGCCTGAGGTTTGAGCCGGCGCAAGCACAGCGAGGACGACGAGAAAAAGAAACGCAGCGAACCGATTACGCATGAGCCACCTCGGCAGGAGCGAAGGTGAGCGTGAGGACGGTGATGTCGTCTTCCTGACCGAACAGCTCCGCTGCTTTGGCGATTTCGTTTGCTGTTTGTATTGAGATGGCCGCGGTGCGGTCGAAGCCGAAGAGTTCGCCGGAGGGGTTGCGGGCTTCGAGGACGCCGTCGGTGAGGAGAGTGAGCTGGGTGCTGGGCGCGAGTTGGAATGTGGATTCGCGATAGGTCGCTTCTGCGCTTAGTCCGAGAGGCAGGCTGTTTTCGAGGGCGAGCTCTTCTCCGTTGCGGTAGGGGGCGATGTGGCCGGCGTTGGCGGCGGTGAGCGTGCCTTCCGAGTCGACGCGGAGGACGAGGCAGGTGGTGAAGCCGCCGTTGTTGCGGCCGATCATGCGCTGGTTCATGGCGTGGAGGATTTCGGATGGGCTTTGGGTGTAGTGGGCGAGGGTGCGGAAGGTGCCGACGAGCAGAGAGACGGTCATGGC
>JBBIVH010000339.1:0-2139 GCA_037439805.1 Acidobacteriaceae bacterium | reverse complement strand
GCATGCCGATGCGGATGTTCGAGTAGCCCTCTTTCACATAGGCTGCGGCCGCTCCGGACGAAGTGGCGATGACCGAGACAAGCGATGCGCCGATGGCGTATTTGATGTCGACCCCGAGCGCCAGAGTGAGCACCGGGACCACGATGACGCCGCCGCCAAGGCCCGTCAATGCTCCCAGAAATCCTGCAAGTGCTGAAATGGTGCTAACGACCAGTGTGAACGTAAGTGCAGTCATCCAGCTTTTCCTGGCCGCCTTTCCTGAATCGTGTGGGTGAGTCGAAGTGCTGCGCGGAATGGTTCGTGAAAAAAGCCCGCTCACACCATGATGCCTGAAACCGGAGCCCGGTTGTCTTCAATTCAGTAATGAACATCATGTGAGCTGTATCACACAAGTCGATTCGTTCAGGCAACTGGCTCCAGGTGTGCCGTGAAATGGCGCAGGAACGGCGCCTCATGCGTGAGCGTCAACCCGCGCAGAGAGTTGCGTTTCTTCCAGACCTCCAGGATCACTTCCACCAGGTAGTCGATGTGGCTCTGCGTGTAGACGCGCCGCGGAATGGCGAGACGCACCAGGTCCATTTGCGCTGCGGCGGCAAACATCAACGTGCCAATTTCCACCGAGCGCACGCCGCCTTCGAGGTAAAGCTCCGCGGCCAGCGCCACGCCGGGGAACTGGTGCGGCGGAATGTGCGGCAGAAAGGCTCGCGCGTCGATGTAGACGGCGTGTCCGCCGGGCGGGTGCACAATCGGCACGCCAGCCGCGGCGATGTGCTGGCCAAGATAGCCGGTGGATGCGATGCGATAACGCAGGTAATCCTCTTCGAGCGCCTCCTGCAAACCGACGGCAATCGCCTCAAGGTCGCGCCCAGCCAATCCGCCGTAGGTTGGATAGCCCTCCGTCAGGATGAGCAGGTCTTTTTCCTGCTGCGCGAGCAGGTCATCGTTGGTGCAGAGGAAGCCGCCGATATTGGCCATGCCGTCCTTCTTGGCAGACATCGTGCATCCGTCGCCCAGCGCGAACATCTCCTGCGCGATGGCCTTTGGCGACTTGTCCGCGTAGCCCGGCTCGCGCAGCTTGATGAACCACGCATTCTCGGCAAAGCGGCAGGCGTCGAAGTAGAGAGGGATACCGTGCCGCTTGCAAACCGCGCTCACTTGTCTTGCATTCTCCATCGAGACGGGCTGGCCGCCGCCGGAGTTATTGGTGACCGTTAGCATGACCAGCGGAACGCGCTCGCGGCCTGCGCGCTCAATCAGCGCCTCCAGTGCGGCCACGTCCATGTTGCCCTTGAAGGGATGCTGCAGTGCGGGCTGCCTGCCTTCGGGAATGACGAGATCGACAGCCTCTGCGCCAACGAACTCCACATTGGCGCGTGTCGTATCGAAGTGGGTGTTGTTCGGCACGAGGTCGCCCTTTTTACAGGCCACGTTGAAGAGGATGCGCTCGGCGGCTCGGCCCTGGTGCGTGGGGATCACATGCTTGTACCCGCAGATATCCTGCACAGAGCGCCGAAACCGATCAAAGCTGCGGCTCCCGGCGTAGCTCTCGTCGCCTTCCATAATGGCGGCCCACTGGTGCGTGGACATGGCTCCGGTACCGGAGTCGGTGAGCAGATCGATGAGCACGTCGTCGGCCGGCAGAAGAAAAAGGTTATAGTGTGCGGCTTTGAGCAGGGTCTCCCGCTCGGCGCGAGTCGTCCAGCGGATGGGCTCCACGCTCTTGATGCGAAAGGGCTCGATGATTGTCTTGATGGACATGAATCGTTCTCCGGAAACTGGACGGCGCGCAGGAACCCCCTTGAAAGCCGCGCCGAACGCACTGAGAGTCTATCGCGACGGAGCGAGGACCTTCTGTGGTGGAACGCACCGGTTCGCTTCGATGCGCATGAGCCGGGATTTGCGGTAGGCTCATACCTATGGAATTCACGGTCAGCGATCTTGAGAAAGAGCCGGTCGAGTTCGACGTGCAACTCGCGCCGGGCGGAATTGACTTTGGCGGAGAAGCCGAGCAGGAGGGCCCCCTGGCCGCCTCGGGCCGAGCCGAGGTCATCCACGAGCATCGCGGACCCCGTGAGATTGTTGCTGACATCCGGCTGAAGGGCCGCTACGCCGGCAACTTTTCCTCTCCCTGCGCCCGCT
>JBBIVH010000338.1:0-2144 GCA_037439805.1 Acidobacteriaceae bacterium | reverse complement strand
TTGCCGGAGTTCCGGCGCATATGGGCGCCAACCAGATTTACAACATCGAGGGAACCGGGCGACTGATGCCGAAGCCGGCGCAGTTCAACTCGGGGGCGGACGTTCCTCCCGGGACGTAGGAAGGGTCGCAAGACGAGATTCACGGGGCTGCGGCGCAAGCCGCGGCCGGTGCTCTTTGCGCTTCGAGGCGGCCTTTTCCCCCGCCGCTTATCGATGTCGCCGTTGACTGCGCTTACCTACCTTAATGTCTAAGAAACTGCGATACTTACAGGGTAGTCGCGTGTACCCAACGATATGAGCGAATACCTCAAGGCGATACAAGAACGCGTCGTGATCTTCGACGGAGCGATGGGCACGAACATCCAGCTCCGCAACCCCTCCCTGGACGATTTTCAGGGGAAAGAGGGTTACAACGACATCCTGGTACTGACCCGTCCGGACATCATTGCCGACATCCATGCGGCGTTTTACGAAGTCGGCTGCGACGTGGTGGAGACCAACACGTTCAATTCCAGCCCGATGGACATGGCCGAGTACGACATGCTGGACCAGGTGCGTTCGCTCAACGCCACGGCGGCCAAACTCGCCCGCGGGGTGGCCGACGACTACTCGTCCAAGGGGCGCCGTCGCTTCGTGGCCGGTTCGATGGGGCCGACCCGCAAGCTGCCCTCGCTGGGACACATCACGCTGGACGAGATGGCCGCCGGCTACTGCGAGCAGGCGCTGGGGCTGATTGAAGGCGGCGTCGATGTGCTGCTGCTGGAGACCTGCCAGGACATTCTGCAATCGAAGGCGGGACTGGTCGGCATCTTTGACGCGCTGAAGAAATCGGGCAAGAACATTCCGGTGCAGGTGCAGGTCACGCTACAGGAGAGCGGCCTGATGCTGCTGGGGACCGAAATCGGCGCGGCCCTGACCACGCTGGAGATGTTTGATGTAGCTATCATCGGCATGAACTGCGCGACCGGCCCCAAGGAGATGAATGATGCGGTCCGGTATTTGGGGCTGAATTCTCCCAAGCCAATCTCCGTTCTGCCCAATGCCGGATTGCCAGAGAACGTTAGCGGTCAGGCGGAGTACCGTCTGAAACCACAGGAGTTGGCGGACTACCACAAACAGTTCATCACTGAATATGGCGTGAATGTTGTGGGGGGCTGCTGCGGTACCCGCCCCGAGCACCTGAAGGCCGTAGTGGATACCTGCGCCAACCTCACGCCGCTGCAGCGCGACATAAAGATGGTGGGCGCGGCGGCCAGCGCGTACTCGATGGTTCCGCTCGATCTCGATCCCAAACCGCTGGTGATTGCCGAGGAGATGAACACCACGACGCGCGTCGAGCACTTCAAGAACATGGTGCGCGAGCAGAACTACGACGGCATTCTCACGCTGGCCAAGAAGCTGGTGAACGAAGGCTCGCACATGCTCGACCTGTGCTGCGCCATCGTGGGCGAAGACGAGAAGGCCTACATCAGCGCGATTCTCGAAAGGATTGCGACGCGCGTGCCGGCGCCGATTCTCGTCGATTCCACCGAAGCCGACGTCATCGAAGAAGCTCTGAAACGCATTCCGGGCAAGGCGATCATCAACTCCATCAACCTGGAAGACGGCGAGAAGCGCACCTCGAAGGTGCTGCCGATGGCTAAGCGCTACGGCGCGGCGGTGATCGCGCTGACCATCGACGAAGAAGGCATGGCGCTCACGGCGGAGAAGAAGCTGGCCATCGCCAAGCGCATCTACGACCTGGCGGTGAACAAGTACGGCATTCGCCCGGTGGATATCATTTTCGACGCGCTGACGCTGCCGATCTCGACCGGACAGGAAGACTACCGCACCGCCGGCATCGAGACGCTGAAGGCGGTGAAGGCCATCAAGACCGAGCTGCCGCTGGCCAAGACCGTGCTCGGCGTCAGCAACATTTCGTTCGGACTGAACGCTTACGCGCGGCGCGTGCTGAACAGCGTGTTCCTCCACGAGGCGGTGGACAACGGCCTCGACATGGCCATCGTGAACTACAGCAAGATTTACCCGCTCTACAAGATTCCTGAGGCCGAGGTCGATCTGGCGCGCAAGCTGATTTACAAGGACTGGTCGAACGGCGATCCGCTGCAGATCTACATGAAGAGCTTCGAGGGATCGAAGGGCAA
>JBBIVH010000337.1:0-2167 GCA_037439805.1 Acidobacteriaceae bacterium | reverse complement strand
CGATCACGTCCTTGAGATTCGAGGCGAGCATGTACGGCTCGTCGCCGGCGGTCTCCGAGTCCAGAAGCAGGTTCTTGCCGTCCGACACCACGCGCGGCGGGGTGGTTTCGTCGCGCAGGAACAGCTTGTTGAGCAGCCGCCGGCCGAGCGGCGCCGGTTTCGAGCGGTAACCGCGCGAGAGCACGGCCACGGTGCGGCCCTGATCGCGGAGTTCGCGGGCGAATTTCTCCACCACCGGCGTCTTGCCGGTGCCGCCCACGGTCAGGTTGCCGATGGCAATCACCTGCACACCCAGCGTCGCATCGCGGAGCAGGCGCAGGTCGTAGAGCAGGCGGCGCGTCTTGACCGCCACCTGGAAGACCTGCGCCAGCCCGAACAACGCCCCGCGCGCCAGGGCCGCGCGCTTGCCGCTGCGCTGGCCTTGGATCACTTCGAGGACGAAGGTCTCGACCGTTTCCGTCCAGGCTCGGAGTCTTTCCCGCATTCAGCCGGCACAGTGTGGCAAAGGGCGGGCCGATTTCCAGCGCAATTGCGGGCCGGAAAGAACGCCCGCCCCTGCTATCACGCGCTTGGTTCCCGCTCCTTGGCCGCGTAGATTGCCCCCGTGTCCACCGACATCAAATCGCAGACGCAGGAAGAACTGCAGGCCCAGTTCCAAGCCTGGGACCAACCCACCTACCGGGTCGCCCAGGTGTTGCGCTGGCTCTACGCCCGGCGGGCCACCGACTGGGACGAGATGACCAACCTGCCCCTGACGCTGCGCGACCGCTTGCGCAAGGAGTTCACGCTGCGCACGCTGACGCTGGTCCGGAAGCAGGGTGCGCGGGACACGACGCAGAAATTCCTCTGGCGGCTCCACGATGGTGCGCTGGTCGAGAGCGTGCTGATTCCCGCCAGCCCGGCGCTCTACGGCGAGCCGAGCGACCGTCACACCTTGTGCGTGTCCACGCAGGTCGGCTGCGCTTACGGCTGCAAATTCTGCGCCAGCGGACTGGACGGTTGGAAACGCCACCTCGGCGTCGAGGAAATCGTCGAGCAATTCCTTGCCGTCGAACGCGAGCATGCGCCGGGGGATCCCAAACGCCAAACTCCGGAGTCCAGCGCCAGCATCGGCGAGGGCGCCCACCCCGCCCCGCGCTCGACACTGGAAACGCCGCCCCGAGGGCGGGACGAAGACGGGCGCGAGGCTGAGGACCACACCCTGCGCGCCTTGCCGGAAGGCGCCGCGGCGTCGGCCGCGCTCCGCCCGCCGCGGCTGATCAATAATGTGGTCATCATGGGCATGGGGGAACCGCTAGCCAACTACGATCACCTGCTCAAGGCGTTGGGCATCTTGAACGCGCCGTGGGGCGGCGGCATCGGCGCCCGCAAGATCACCATTTCCACGAGCGGCTTGGCGCCGCAGATCCGGAGGCTCGCGGACGAGCCGCTCCAGTTCCGGCTCGCCATCTCCCTCCACGGCGCGACCGACGAGGTGCGCGCCCGGCTCATGCCGGTCAACCGCAAGCATCCGCTGCGCGAGTTGATCGGCGCGTGCGAATACTACCAGACCAAGCAGGGCCGATTGATCACGCTGGAATACATCCTGATCGCCGGGGTAAACGATGGACTGGATCAGGTCAGGCCGCTCGCCCAACTGGCGCACCGGCTGCACGCGAAGGTGAACCTCATCCCGTACAACACCGTCGAAGGTTTGCCGTGGGAGCGACCGGAGGAACGGGTGCAGGAAGCGTTCTTCGCCGCGCTGCAAAAGGAGAAAGTCCTCGCCACGTTGCGGCGGGAGAAGGGCCGCGACATCGCCGCCGCGTGCGGCCAGTTGCGGCTTCAGACGCAACGACACTTCGCGCCAGCGGTGGACGCCGGCGCTGCGAGTCTTGCACACGGCCCAAAGTAATGGCAAATAGCGCGGACTCATATCGCACACGACCGCCGCCGTGCGTCCTTTCGAGCGTGCCGACCGGCTGGTCGGCGGCATAAAGGCCGTACCAGGGGGCAGCGATGTCCCCGATCCATGCCCTTTCATGCGCCGGGTTCGGGTTCGACGGGTGGTTTCGAGAACAACGCGGTCCCTCCTCCACGGGTCATTTTGCTGGCCAGGATCGCGGCCATGTCCCGCACGGCGGTCAATAGCCGGCGCTCGCTTCCAGACCCAAGTGGGCATCGGTGG
>JBBIVH010000336.1:0-2187 GCA_037439805.1 Acidobacteriaceae bacterium | reverse complement strand
CATTATCGCCGTAGTATCGGCCAAATCTTGTGGACGAGCAAGCCTTGCACGCCATTGCTCCGTCGATCGGGCCTGCGACATAAACGTGGGGGAAGTTTGAAAAGGGTTGCTGTCCGCCCCGGTCTGAATATAGTAGGGTATTCAGAGGAGGAGCGGTGGTGGCAAAGGACCTTGAGGAGTTAGAGGCGGAGCGGCGGCGGTTATACGAGGAGCTTGCGCAAATCGGCGATTTTCGGCGGGGGACGATTGCGGAAAACTACCGGAGGTGCGGCAAGTCGAACTGTTGCTGCGGAGCGGCGGATCATCCAGGCCATGGCCCCCAGTACCTGCTGATGACGAAGGTGGAGGGCCGCAGTCGGGCACAGAACCTGCGCGCCGGCGCGGAGTTGGACAAGACCCGCCGGGAGGTGGAAAACCAACGCCGCTTCCGGCACCTGGTGCAGCAGATCGTCGTGGTCAACGAGCGGATTTGTGCCGGCCGGCCGATCGAGTATTCCGCCGCGGAGATTGAACGCGCGCGGCTCAAAAAAAAATTGCCGAGATCGTCCAGGCGGAGGCGGCGCGGGAAATCGAGCGCATAACGAGCCACTTCTTCGACGCCCGCCACCGCGAGGAGGCGGTGGACTTGGCGGCGCAGGAGTTCGCGGTGCGCGCCAGCATGCTGCAGGTGGGCAGTGTCTTGCTCGCACAACTACTCAACAGCGATCACGGGGGCCATCAGGGACCACGCATCCCGTGCGGCCACCACCATCAGGCGCACTTTGTGGACTACCGCACCAAGCCTCTGCAAACGATCCTGGGGCGCGTCGCAGTCCGGCGTGCTTATTATCACTGCGCCACGTGCGCCGATAGCGTTGGGCGTGGCGTCATCCCCAAGGACCGAGAACTCGATATCGTTGGGACCTCGTTCAGCCCAGGCCTGCGGCGTTTAATGGCCCGCAGCGGGGGCCAAGAGCCGTTTGATGCTGCGCGCCGAGACCTAGCCGAGTTGGCCGCCGTAACCGTGGACACCAAAGCCGTAGAGCGGATCACCGAGGTCGTCGGCACCAGGATCGAAGCGCTCAACCGCACCGAGCGCACGGCCATTGTTAGCGGCACGCTGCACCCCATCGCCCGCACGGCCCGCTTGTACATTGCCATGGACGGCACCGGCGTGCCGTGCGTGCCCCGCGAAACGCAGGGCCGTGCGGGCAAACAACCCGATGGGGGAGCCAAAACACGCGAGGCAAAGTTGGGCTGTGTTTTTACCCAGACCACCGTCGATGCCCAGGGGTACCCGATCCGCGACTCACACTCGACCACCTATGTCGGCGCCATCGAAACGGCGGAGGAGTTTGGCCCCCGCCTCCATGCCGAAGCGCTGCGCCGAGGCCTCACGCCCCACTCCGAGGTGGTGGTGTTGGGCGACGGGGCGCTCTGGATCTGGCACCTGGCCCAGCAGTACTTCCCCGCCGCGGTGCACGTCGTCGACCTCTATCATGCCCGTGAACATCTGGGCCATGTCGCCAACCTGGTCTTCGCACCGCACAGCAAGGAGAGCAAGGACTGGGTAGCGGCACGCCGCGCGGAACTCGACGCAGGAGAGATCGACGTCATCATCGCCGCCATCACCGAGCTCGCGGGGCACGCGCCGCGGCTCCGAGACGAACTGCGCCAACAGGCCGAGTACTTCCAGACCAACACGCTGCGCATGTGCTACAAATACTTCCGCGCGCAGGGCTTCTTCGTGGGCTCCGGTGTCGTGGAGGCTGGCTGTAAGACGGTGATCGGCCACCGCCTCAAGCAATCGGGAATGCGTTGGACCGTTGCCGGCGCCAACGCCGTGATCGCCCTGCGTTGTCAGCTCCTCAGCGACCGCTGGGAAGAGGTCTGGAGTAGGCTCCCCTTCGCGGCATAGGAGGTGTGACTACCCACGAATTTGTCGTACGCCCGTCCGTAGCCAAAGGGAGCTACGGCCCCGGAAGACAGTAGTTGCGGTGGAGGCGCGGGCTGTCGCTGCGAGCGCCGAACTGACGCACGCGCGCTCGGAGCGCCGGGCTTGAACAAGACGGACACCAGGACCGGAACCATGCGGCGACCTGCGAAGCGGGAAGCGCACGGCGATGCGAGAGCCGTTGATCTTGCCAAGTGAAAGAAAGTGGCGGCGCGCAGAATCGAACTGCGGACCTAGGGATTATGAGACCCTCG
>JBBIVH010000335.1:0-2203 GCA_037439805.1 Acidobacteriaceae bacterium | reverse complement strand
TGCCCCAGGTCTCGCTTCTGAGACCTGGGAAAGAACACGCTCCGCGCTCCCTATCGGGGCGCTTCGTATCAGGACACGGCTTCAGCCGTGTCGCAGCAAACGCCTGCCCAGTGGCGGGCTTTAGCCCCTGCGGGATCGAATCGGTGTGGTTCGAGTCTTGCCCTTCCAGGAGAAATTCGCCTCAGATTGATGGGACGGGATGGCTCGGACGAAAGCTCCGCGTCACGCCCAAAGGTAAGGCATTTCATGCTAAAATGTAAGGAGGATCAACTATGACTCACGCGACTCACACCAAGGCAAAAACCGTGGAAGCGACCGTCACCTCCAAAGGCCAGGTCACCTTGCCCAGCGAGTTGCGCAGGCACCTCGGCATCCAGCGCGGCAGCCGGATCCGGTTCAGCATTCCCGCCAGCGGCGCCGTCAAGGTCGAACCCATCCTCTATGACCTCGAAGACCTCTGGAAGATGGCCGACCGTGGCGGTCAAACCGGCGGCGTCATGACCTTTGAAGAGATGAACGCCGCCAAGGCCCGGAGACGCTGGTAATGCTCGCAGCCGATACCAACGTCTGGGCGCGCGCCTACCTCAACGACGATCCGGCGCAGGCCCGCAAGGCCCGCTCCGCACTTGCAGCAGCGCGTTCCGCCGGCGGAGTCTTCGTTCCGCTCCTCGTGCTGGCTGAGCTGTCATGGGTGCTGCGCGGCAGGTGGGACAGGGCAAGAGTTCTCGACGCCATCGAGGGCCTGCTCCAGACCAGAGGCGTCACCGTCGAGTCGGTCGCCCTTGCCCGCAGAGCCTTGGAGGCCTCCCGTAAGGGCGCAGCCGGCTTCGCCGATCATCTCATCGCCGAGATTGCCTTCGCATCCGGCGCGGACGAGCTCATCACCTTCGATAAAGCCTTCGGTCGCGCATCGGGCGTCCGCCGCCTCAAGTAACCCGCCCGCAGTCAGACCTGACAACTGGATGGACCGGAGAACACCCCTCCGCACCCTTCACTGCGCGCCCGCCGTCGCCGCCCCCGCCGGCTCGTCATAGTACCCCATCGTCGTCCGCACCTTCACTCCCGGCCGGTCCGCCACCAGCTTCAGCTCGTGAAACTCATCCGCATGTGCCGCCGCCGGCGGGTCAAATCCAATCCGGTAGTACGCATTCGCCTCCGCGACGCACTGCGCAATCTGCGTCGCCATGTCGTTGTCCGGCACCATCACCTTGCCGCCAGTCTGGTCCGCCAGCACGCCCAGCGCCAGGTTCGGCGTCGCCGCATCGTTCGCGTTCTTCACGCCCTTCTCATACGCCTGATACTCAAACATCTTCGTCACTGTGTCGATCAGCACCGGCCCCACGCTGTACACCGCAATCTGCGCCTCGCGCAGGCTCCGCGACAGCTCCACAATCGTCGCAAAGAGCCGGTTCTGTTCCCTCTGCGAGTAGTAGCCCACATCCGGCCGCGTCAGCAGCGGCCATCCCGGCCCCAGCCAGATCAGCAGCTTCCGCCCCGGCTTCCGCGCCTCATTCTCCGCGATCGCCGTCAGTTGCTTCACTGAGAGTTGCAGCCGCTCCAGCTCGCCGTAGCCGCCCATCGCCTGGTCCAGCGTCCTTATGTGCGCATCAATCCCCTGCACTTCCTTGTCCACCGCGTTCCCATCCAGCGAGGGCTGCGGCTGCACGCGAATCTCCTTGTCCGTCAGCAGAACCACCGTCACCGGCTGCTTCAGTCGCCCGCCATCCTTCAGTAGATACGCATCCAGCCCCTGCCGCATCAGCGCCACCTCCTGAAACGGCAGATTCACCAGGTCCATCACCAGAATCACTTCCACCGGCGGCTGCGGCATCACCTGCACGCCATCGAACTTCTTGAACGAAAGAATCTTCCCCGGCTTGCCGTTGTCCATCAGCTTCAAATCCCACGGCTGCAGATCCATCACCGGCTTGCCCTGCGCGTCCGTCACCACCGCATTGATCTTGATCGCCCCGTCACGAATCACCAATGTCCCCTGCTGCGCCTGCCTCTGCTTCAGCGCCGGATTCGGCGCCCCCGCCGCCGCGCCGCTCTGCGCTCCCTGCTGGCCCCATGCCCCAGCCTGCGCTCCGCCGCACACACTCAGCGCCAGCCCCAGCGCCCATCCCGCTCGCCGCATCCATCGCCCCCTTTCAGTCTGCAACCTATTCAGAATAGAAGCGCCTGCGTCCCGTCCGGGTTGCAT
>JBBIVH010000334.1:0-2223 GCA_037439805.1 Acidobacteriaceae bacterium | reverse complement strand
GCGAGCCAGTCGGCGAGGAGCCAGACCTGCTGGCTGAGCTTTTGCGCGTGGGAATCTTTGGGGAAGATTTCGAGGAGCTCATCTTTGAAGACGCTGGCGCAGCTTGGCTCAAGAAAGATGAAGGGCAGACCGGCACTGATCTGCGGGGCCATGCGGGCAAGGACCTGCGCGAGGTAGCTGCGGGCGGCGTCGAGCAGGCCGAAGTCGTAGAGGGGACGGCCGCAGCAGATGTGGCCTTGCGGGACTTCGACGTGGAAGCCTGCTTCGGTGAGGACCTTCTCGGCAGCGGCGAGGGTTTGGGGATGGTAGTAGTTGTTCCACGTGTCGGGCCAGAGGACCACCTGCGGTGGGGCGGACTGCGCTTCGCGCCCGTCATCATTCGATGAGTCAGGCCCTCTCGATTTGACGAAACTCTTGTCCGCCAGGCGCGGCATCTTGCGCTCTTTGGCGACGCCGGCGATGCGTTTGATGAGCGGGCTGGTGAGGGTGCCGGTGAGGAGCGCGTTGGTGAGCGCAGGCGTGAGAGAGCCGAAGCGGGCGAGGCGGTCGGCGAAGCCAAAGATGTAGTGCTGGAGCGGATGCAGGCGGCCTTTGTAGCGCTGCGCGAGGAACTCGGATTTGTAGGCGGCCATATCGACCTGCACGGGGCACTCGGTCTTGCAGGCCTTGCAACTGAGGCAGAGGTCGAGGGCTTCATGGACGGCTTCGCTTTGGAAGCCCTGCTCGCGGAGGGAGCCAGCGAGCATCTCCCACAGCAGGCGGGCGCGGCCGCGGGTGGAGTGCTGCTCCAGGCCAGTGGCGCGGTAGCTGGGACACATGACGCCGCCGGTGGTGTTGCGGCAGGAGCCGACACCGACGCAGCGGTCGGCGGCATGGGCGAGCGAGCCGTTGTCGCGAGCGAAGACGAAATGGGTTTCGAGCGCGGAGTCTGGTTGTGTGGCGGGGATGTGGCGGAGGTTTTCGACGGGGTCGTAGACGCGGACTGCGTCGATGAGCTTGCCGGGATTCATGCGGTTGTCGGGATCCCAGAGGGCCTTGAACTCGCGGAAGGCCTGCATGAGCTCAGGGCCGAACATCTTGGGCAGGAGAGCGCCGCGCGCCTGGCCGTCGCCGTGTTCGCCGGAGAGGGAGCCGCCGACGGAGAGGACGATGTCTGTGGCGCGGTCGAGGAACTCGCGGAAGTTGCGCAGGCCCTGCGGCGTGTCGAAGTCGAAGTTGATGCGCATGTGAATGCAGCCCTGGCCGTAGTGGCCGTAGAGCGGACTGCTGTAGCCGTACTCGGCCATGAGCGCGGTGATGCGGCGGAGGTATTCGCCGAGGCGCGCGGGCGGCACGGCGGCGTCTTCCCAGCCTTCCCAGCGGTTGGGCTCGCCGGGAACGAAGACAACAGCGCCAAGGGCGGACTCGCGGACGTGCCAGACGCTGGCGGCTTCAGCGGGTGTGCAGATGTGCGCGGCGGGCGGTGTGGGCCAGGATTGCGCGGCGCGGACGAGGGCCTCGGCTTTGGCGCGGGCTTCTTCGGCGGACCAGGCGCCCATTTCGACGAGGAGGAAACCGACGCCGGGCGGGAGCTGTTCGAGATCGCGCAAGGCGAGGCCCTTGCGACGCATGAACTGGACGAGGAGATGGTCGAAGCCTTCGAGGCCAATGGGGCCGTGCTCGAGGGCGAGCGGGACGGCATCGGCGGCGAGGAAGCCGTCGGGGAAACCGAGGACGGTGAGGACGCGATGGGGTGGACTGGCGGTGAGGTTGAGCGTGGCGGAGAGGACGTTGACGCAGGTGCCTTCGCTGCCGACGAGGGCGCGGGCGACGTGGAAGCCGCTTTCGGGCAGGAGCTCGTCGAGGTTGTAGCCGGAGACGCGGCGCGGGATGCGCGGGAATTTTTTCTTGATTTCGGATGCGTACCTGTCGCGGATGCGCATGAGGCCCGCGTAGATGTGGCCGATGCGGCCACCGGCGCGGATGAGGCTTTCGAGCTGGGCATCGCTGGTGGGGCCGACGGTCATGCGGGTGCCGTCGTAGAGGACGATGTCGAGGGACTCGACGTTGTCGACGACTTTGCCGCCGAGGAGGCCGTGGACGCCGCAACTGTTGTTGCCAATCATGCCGCCGAGGGTGCAGCGGGAGTGCGTGGCGGGATCGGGCGCGTAGGTGAGTTGGTGCAGCTCGGCGGCGTCGCGGAGGCGGTCGAGGACGATGCCGGGCTGGACGCGGGCGAGCTTG
>JBBIVH010000333.1:0-2237 GCA_037439805.1 Acidobacteriaceae bacterium | reverse complement strand
CTCGCCGCGCAGGAGCATGCCCTGTGATTCTCGTTCGCGCCTGCGAAGGCCATGACGAGTACGAGGCCTGTGTGCAGTTGCAGGTTGAAACATGGGGCTATGACCCGAGCGATGTGATTCCGCGCAAGGTCTTCATTGTCGCCAGAAAGATTGGCGGCCAGATTATCGGAGCCTTCGATACCGGCCTGCCGAACGCGCAGCCTTGCGGCGGCCCGGAATCGCTGGTTGGATTCGCATTTTCTTTGCCGGGAGTCAAATCTTCCGGCTCGTCTTCCGGTGCGGGTCCGCAACCTTACCTGCACTCGCACATGCTGGCGGTGCGCGAGCCGTGGCGCAACCGCGGGCTGGGCACGCAACTCAAGCTGCAGCAACGTAATGAGGCGCTGGAACGGGGCATTCGGCACATGGAGTGGACGTTCGACCCGCTTGAAATTCGGAACGCCTACCTCAACATCGGCAAGCTGGGCGTCATCGTTCGAACCTACCAAACCGATTTTTATGGTGTATCCTCATCTCGTCTGCAGGGGGGATTGCCGACCGACCGGCTGGTGGCCGAATGGAAGCTGGATTCGCCCCGTGTTCAGGCCATCCTGGCGAGTGGTCCCCACGAGAGGTTTGAGGTCATCGAGCGCATTCAGGTGCCGGCAGCCGTCGGCGATTGGAAGGTATCCGGCACACATCGCCACCGGGCCAGGGAAGTACAGCAGCAGAATCGTATCCGCTTTCAGAAAGCCTTCGCAGCAGGCCTTGCCGTGCTGGGTTACACGCGAGATGAGGAAGGCAATGGTGTCTATGAACTGGGCTTTCCGCACAAAGGAACGTAAGCCGTATGAAAATTGACGGAATCATTCTTCGCGAACTTCAAATTCCGCTTGTCCGGCCTTTTGAAACCAGCTTCGGCGTCACGCGGCAGCGCAGAATCCTGCTCGCGGAGGTACAGTCCGAAGGGCTCACCGGCTGGGGCGAGTGCACGGCAGGCGAGCATCCCTATTTCTCCGGCGAATCCACGGACTCGGCCTGGCAGGTGCTGCTCCACGAGCTGGGACCGATGCTTGCCGCGGAGAGCCCGGAGCATGGCGGCGACTGCCCGCGCCTCTTCCGCAAAGTGCGCGGCAACCGCATGGCCAAGGCCACGTTTGAAAACGCGATATGGGATCTGGAGGCGCAGCGCGAGGGTTTGCCGCTGGCCAGTCTTCTCGGCGGCGTGCGCGAGCGCATCCCCTGCGGCGTCTCCATCGGCATCCAGTCCTCGATCCCGGAACTGCTCGGCATCATTGAAAAAGAGCTGGCCGCCGGCTATCAGCGCATCAAGCTCAAGTGCAAGCCCGGCTGGGATGTTGAAGTCTTTGACAAGGTGCGCCATCGCTGGCCCGGTATCACGCTCAGTTGCGACGCCAACTCTGCCTATCGCCTGCGCGACCTTGACCATCTGGCAAGCTTTGACGCATTCGACCTGCTCATGATCGAGCAGCCTCTGTGGCACGACGATTTCTACTTCCACTCCATGCTGCAGAAGCGCATCGAAACCCCAATTTGCCTCGATGAATCGATCCGCAACCGGCGCGACGCGCTGGCCGCGGCGGAGATGGAGTCCTGCAAGATTATCAACATCAAGCTCGGACGCGTCGGTGGATTCTCTGAGGCCATCGCCGTCCATAATGCTGCGCAGGAACGCGGAATTGCGGTCTGGTGCGGCGGCATGCTTGAGACCGGCATCGGACGCGCTCACAACATCGCGCTCTCCACGCTGCCCAACTTCTCGTTACCCGGCGATGTCTCCGCCTCCGCGCGCTACTGGAAAGAGGACATCATTGAGCCCGAGGTTACTGTCACGCCTCAAGGTGAGATCGAGGTTCCTGACACGCCGGGGCGCGGCTACGATGTGCGCTATGACCTCATCGAGCGGCTGACTGTGCGTAAGGAAGCCGTGCGCGCCTTCGAACTGGTGGGTTGAGGCCGCGCACAGCAGCAGGATAGGGTCAGCCGGCTTTCCTGGTTCGCTTCAGGCCGCCCCAGTCGAAGTGTCGTCCCAGGATGCCTTTGACAATCCAGTGGTCCGTGGATGCGGTTGCGCCCACGCCGACGCCGAAGTTGATCTCCCACTTCGGCGAAACGTTCAGATCCACGGCGGGGAAGAACTGCTGCTGCTGATTGTGGAGGCTCGCGATGTTCGTCAGGCTGCCGTAATCGGCGTAGTACTCCAGCCCGCCCGCAATCACCTTGTTGAAGCTGTAACT
>JBBIVH010000332.1:0-2257 GCA_037439805.1 Acidobacteriaceae bacterium | reverse complement strand
GGCGTTTATAACCGGCCAATGTTCGGAGTGAGGCTCGCGACCGCCACCGGAAAGCAGTATTCTTTTTTCGTTCGAGACTGACTTTACCGGGAGGGTGAAGGCCGGTCCTCAGATCGGAACTTGGCAGCGACAGTCAGTGGCAGGCCTTCACGCCAGCCGTGATTCTCTTTATCGCACTGCCAGAGGTCGATGACAAGACCGATCCGGGGTGAGGGCTTTCCCGCTGCAACTGCTCCCGCGGCGGTGTCCGCTGTGTGGCGACGATACCATCATCGGCCATGGCCAGCGCCGCAAGCAGGCACACGACCCATGCCACGACTGGATCTGGGTGCGACGCGGCATCTGTCATCCGTGCAGCAAGACCTTTACCATCTTGCCCGATTGGCTGGCGCCTTCGGCGCATTTCAGCGTGCGCTGCCGCCAGCAGGCCTGTGAGCACATTGCCGCCGGCGATTCCGTTGAGCAAGCTGCCCCGCACTGCAAAGATCCGGCGCGCTCCCCCGATCCCTCCACTCTGCGCCGGTGGGCCCTCCGGCGACTGCTCAGCTTGTGTTGCTGGGTGAAGGCTGGCGCCATCGGCGGGCACTTTTTATGGGCGCCCACCATCCTTGCCTGGGATCTCGGCGCAGTCTGCCGTATTCTGCCCGTCGAGGCAAGAAGTCCGTGAATCGTCAAGCTCTCGACGACTTGAAACAGCAGATCCCGCTGATGGGCTATCTGCAGGCGCATGATTGGCACCCGGCGCGGCCACTCAGCCGTGGCCGGTGGATGGGGCTGTGCCCTTTGCATGGAGATCACAAGCCAAGCTTCCTGGTGGACACCAACAAAGACCTCTTTTACTGCTACGGCTGTGGCCGCGGCGGGGACGTGATTCGCTTTGCGGAACTCTATCACCAGGTGAAGTTTCCGCAAGCCGTGGCGTGGCTGCACCAATGGCGCGGTGTCGAACCCCTGTTGCAGGAAGCTGCACGTTTCTATCGCATTCAGTTACACCGCCACAGCGAGGCGGTTGCCTATCTGCACCAACGCGGAATCCGCTCACAGGCGCTGATCGAGCACATGGGGATCGGCTACGCGCCCGGCGGCTGCCTGCGGGGTTGGCTGACGCAGTTGGGTCACTCTTTGCCGGCTCTGCGTCAGGCCGGCCTGGTGACCGGCGTGGGGTACGACGCATACGTGCATCGGATCGTCTTTCCGTTGGAGGGCAACCTCTATGGCCGCAGCCTTTTGCCTGCGGCGCCGCCTCACCGCTTTTTGCCGGGCTCCAAGGGCGGCTTGTACGCATGGAAGCAAGCCCAATCCCATCCGGAAGTGATTCTAGTCGAGGGGCTCTTCGATTACGCCGCATTATGGCAGGCCGGATTTCACAACGTCACCTGCTCGTTAGGTACCAATCTCAATGCCGGCCAGTTCCGCCAACTCTGCGACGGTCCACGAACTGTCTACCTGGCCTTTGATGTCGATATGAATGGCAGTGGTCAACAGGCGGCTCGATCCCTTGCCCGCCGACTGACCGAACAGGGTGTCAACGTACGTACCGTGGCACTTCCCGACGGCCATGATCCCAACAGCTTCTTCGTCCAGGACGGCGATGCGCGTCAGTTCCAGTCCCTGCTGGAGGAGGCGCAGTGATGACCTTCCGCGTAGTTTCCAAGTCCTCTAACAATTATGTGCGCTGCCCGTACCGCATCATCGAGCAGTCGACCGGCCGTGAGATCGAATGGATCAACCAGTACCTCGATTACGAAACCCTTCGCCGTCTGGCCGAAGCAACTCTGCGAACCTACGCGCACGAGTTGTTGCACTTTCTCCGCTGGTGGGAGAGTGTTCACCACACCGATGAGGTCACCAAAGATAATCTCACCGAATCGACGTTGCTCGACTACGTGCGATTCCAGTCCAGTCAGGAACGCGAGTTGACGGGCGCCACTATCAACCAACGCGTTGCCATCGTTGATCGCGCCTTGCGCATTGCCTTTCCTGGCGCCCCCGGTCAGGTCGCTCCAGCGCTCCAGTCGACGTACTGGCAGCGAGCGCCCATGGGCATCGGGAAGCCGCGACCCGCTTTAAGCCGATTGCGTGTCAAGACTGCCAAACGAACCATCGTGCCTCGGTCGGTAGACGAAGTGTCGCGATTTTGGTCCAGCTTTCGGAACTCACGCGACTTGGCAATCGTGGGACTGATGCTGCTGGAGGGGCTTCGGTCGCAAGAGGTCCTGGATCTGCGGCGGGACGATTTGCTGTTGTCGGAATCGCA
>JBBIVH010000331.1:0-2260 GCA_037439805.1 Acidobacteriaceae bacterium | reverse complement strand
CCGGCGAGATCGCCAAGGTCGCCCCGTGGGTCAAGAGCGTGCACCTCAAGGACACCGACGGCGGCTACGAGAGTTCGCATTTCCCGGTTCTGGGCAAGGGTGTCGTCGACTTCGCCGCGGTCTTCGCGACGCTCGCCGAGGTCGGCTTCCACGGGCCATACACGCTCGAACTCGAGGGCGACGCCGCCACCGCGGGAAGCCTTGACGCGCTCGTCGACAACGTCCGCGCCTGCCGCCAGCACCTCGTCGACATCGGCGTGCTGTAGGACGGGCTTCCACTCACATTATGCACTAGCGCGACTTGGGCGGTCGTGGTCGGCCCTCGCGCGGGGCCGCGAAGAGACAGTCGGGTCGCAGAGGCGGTCTGCAGCACCCCGGAGGGCCTCAGCCCCCGCGAAGAGCGCCTCAGAACGGTCGCTGCGGTGCCCGATTCTCAGGTCCAAGACAGGATGCTATGCGGCAGGCATGTGGTCGGCCCTCCGGTGGTTCGGTGCCCGGTCAAGCCGGGGTCTGCGGCCGTCGCCGGTCGCGCTCAGCCGGGCACGGGAACTGCCCGCGCGGTAGGTATCGGCGCCAGCCAACGCTCCAACGCTATCAACAAGCGCGGCAAGAGCTGGACATGCGGCCCCTCGAGCGCGCAATGGATCACCGTCTCATCCGTCGCGTCCTCGATCCAGCCCGGGATCGCTAACACCACCCGCCGCAGCCCTTGAACCTGGTGGCGCGACTGCGCGTCCGGCAGGCACAGACGGCGAAACAGGTTCACATGGTTGTAGGCCAGGATCAACAACTGACAGAAAAGCTCATTGCCCACAAAGTGCGCGCTGGGCAGGCTATCGAGATGGAAACCCAAAGCGCCCTCTTTGAGGATCGTCTCCACCGTCGCCCGGTCGTTGTACAGGCCCAGCACCCGGCGCGGCGCCCAGGTGAGGTTGGTCACGATCGCCCAGTACTCGTAGCGCGGCTGCGGCACCAGTACCGCTTGCCCCACAGCGCCCGGCTTGTCGGCCAGTGCTTTGCGCGTCACGATGTAGCGCCGAGCCAGCTCGTCTTTGCCGCGGCGCGTGTCCACGAACGCGTGCCGCAGTTCCGTGATCTGCTCGCCCTCCCCGCAAGGGCGCCAGGCACTCTCCGGCAGCGCCGCGATCTGCCGCAGCAGTCGCTTGCTGATCTGCGCCCGGATCGCGTACCGGCACGCGCAGGGCACCTTGGGATCCGTGTCCGCGGCTTCGATGGTCTGCAAGACCCCTGCCGAGTACCAGGCCGCGTCAGCGCACCAGATCAACTCATCGGTCTTGTCCGCCAACTGCGCCAGCACTGTCGCCGCCCGCTGCTCAAACAGCGGCGCCGGGTGCGTCGCGCCCTCCAGCAGCCCGCCGTCGAGGATGTCATGGGTGTTGCGCAGGGTCGTGATCTCGAACGTGAAGTGCGGCTTGCCGCCATTGCGCCGCGAGCGCGTGGTGCCCTCTTGCTTGCCATACACGCCCACCACGCGGGTCTCGCTGTCCACCACCAGCCGGCTAAGCCGGGTCTCGAACTCCACCGTCTGGCGGCTGAAATCCTGGTTCGCCTGGCGCAAGAAGGCGACGGTGCGGTCTGTCGCCTGGGTGAAAAGCCGGCTCAACGTCGCCTGATCCGGCAGCCGCGACAGGCCGACGGCGCGACAGAGGCCCGCATCGTAGGTAACATCGTCCACATGCGATACTCGCTCCAGACCTGCCGCCAGCAACTGGACAATGACCTCGCACAACTTGCCGGGGCTGTAGACGCTGTCGCGCTTGGGCAGAGGCAAGTCGCCGAGGCGGTCCGCGAGTCCCAGGCCATAGGCGAACTTCATGAACGCGGGAATGCCGGCAAAGCCGGTCATGCCCGGCCGATCACAACGATACTGCAGGTCTGCCAGCGCGGCGGGCGCAGTCTGATGCTCCAGGCCTTCCAGCGCCAGCCGCTGCGGGGCGCTGCCAGCGCGCACCTGGGCTACGAAACCCGGCGCGTGGCGATCAGCCTGGCGGGCGTCTTCGCACCTGAACTGCGGCTTCGTGTACCGCGCCCCGCGCGGCCTTTGGGCTCTCGAACGACCCATGCTCGTGTCCTCCCGGTGCAAACCTACGTCCACCGGTACTTGGACACGAGAGGGCCGAGAACCTCCTCAGGGTCGCGGAATTGGTGCATAATGTAAGTAGGAAGCCCGTCCTACGCGGGGACGGCAAGACGCTCCGGCCATTGGGCGCGGAACTCGTCCTCCAGGATGCCCATGATC
>JBBIVH010000330.1:0-2269 GCA_037439805.1 Acidobacteriaceae bacterium | reverse complement strand
GCGACGGCGACGAACCTGGCGGTGCCGCAGGATTTTCCGCGTCTGCGCAGGAAGTATGGTCTGGTGGTGAGCTATGCCGAGGGACGGCACCAGCACGTGCAGACCGAGTTTGGCTTCGACATCAACGAGGTGGCGCATCATCGCATGGCGCCGCTGCGCTTTCTGCGGCATGTGGGCATGAAGGTGCCGGTGCGCCAACTGGCGCTGGCGTACTACCAGACGTACGGGTTGACGGAAGATTTTTCGGTGGTGAAGGGACGCCGCTTCAACGTTCCCGGCTATCGCTTTGCGACGCGGACGTTTATTCCGCGGATTGCCTACGCGATGACGATGCTGCATCGCAGACACGAGCCCGTGGAGCCGGACAACCCTGAGGTGCGGGAGCTGTTGAAGGAGATGGACGGTGTCTCCGCGGAGAATAACTGGCAGGCTTATCGCACGCGGGCCGGCTTTGAGACATACGCGCTGGCGGGAGTGCTGGCGGTGCTACCGAAGGTTGGTCCGCTGAAGCTGGCGGCGGTGAAGGACCCGAGTACGGCGACAGAGTCCGACTATATGCATAGCCTGACGGTTTCCCTGGCGGTATTCCGGGAGATGCTGGCGCGATTTACGCCGGCGGAGGCGCGCAAGCCGATTGAAAGCCAGACTGCGCCGAAGGCGTTTTCGCGGAGGCTGCTGGCGAAGATGCTGGAGGACCCGGCGATGCGCGATGTGATTCTGCTGCAATCGACAGACCCGCGTCATCCGCTGCCGAATCGCGACCTGGACACCGGGTATGTGGTGCAGCCGGGCGGCTATCCGCTGACGGACTCGACGTATGCGGACCTGCTGCGCAGGCTTGCACGCCGCCCTATGCAGGCGATTCCGCCGGGCATCAAGGACGACATTGAGGCGTACTACGCGAACCCGGAAGCGCCTATCACGACGAAGAGGGATGCGCAGCGGTGGGCGCAGGTGCAGACGGATCTGAAGACGCTGGCGACGATGCCGACGAGCCGCGCGCCGGAGCCGTATCCGACGTATGCGGACAGCATTGAAGAAGACGATTAGCTGAGAGTTGCGCGGCCGGGAATCACACGACAACAAAGCGAGTGTTGTGCGCGGGCGCACTGGCCTGGACCTTGGGTTCTCTGCTAGGCTTGCGAGTTTGGGTTGCGAGGCAGAAAGAAGGGTTCATCATGGCATTCAAATTTCAGGGCTTTGATTTTTTGAATCTGGACGCGACGTTCAGTGAAGATGAACTGCTGGTGCGGCGCACGGCGCGCGAGTTTGTGGACGACAACCTGATGCCGATTATCGAAGAGTGTTTTCGCACGGAGCGGTTTCCGCGCGAGCTGGTGCCAATGATGGGCGAGATGGGCTTCTTTGGCGCGAACCTGGAGGGCTATGGCTGCGCGGGGATGTCGAACGTGGAGTATGGCCTGGTGATGCAGGAGCTGGAGCGTGGCGACTCGGGCGTGCGCAGCTTTGTGAGCGTGCAGTCGGCGCTGGTGATGTATCCCATCTACACGTTTGGAACGGAGGAGCAGAAGCAGCAGTGGCTGCCGGGGCTGGCGGCGGGGAAGAAAATCGGGTGCTTCGGGCTGACGGAGCCGGGGTTTGGATCGAACCCCGGCGGCATGACGACGACGGCGCACAAGGCCGGCGATGAGTATATTCTCAACGGCGAGAAGATGTGGATCACTTCGGGCAATGTGGCCGATGTAGCAGTCATCTGGGCGAAGGTGGAGGATGAGGACAACCGCGTGCGCGGCTTTCTGGTGGAGACGGACCGGCCGGGGTTTCGCGCAACAGAGGTACATGGGAAGTGGAGCCTGCGCGCGTCCGTGACGAGCGGCTTGTCGCTTGAGGATGTGCGCGTGCCGGCGACGAATCTTCTGCCGGGGACAGGCGGATTGAAGAGCCCGCTGATGTGCCTGAACCAGGCGCGGTATGGCATCAGCTGGGGCGCGATTGGCGCGGCGATGGCCTGCTATGACACGGCGCTGCAATATGCGCAGACGCGGAAGCAGTTTCACAATCAGCCGATTGCGAGTCATCAGATGATTCAGGAAAAACTGGTGTGGATGGCGAGCGAGATTGCGAAGGCGCAACTGCTGAGCCTGCAGGTGGGGAGGCTGAAGGACGCGGGAACGGTGGGTCATCAGCACATCAGCATGGCGAAGCGGAACAACGTGTGGATGGCGCTGGAGTGCGCGCGGATGGCGCGGGACATTCTGGGCGCGAACGGAATCACGGAAGACTACCCGATCATGCGGCACATGATGAA
>JBBIVH010000329.1:0-2271 GCA_037439805.1 Acidobacteriaceae bacterium | reverse complement strand
TCTTCCGGCAGGTGCAGATGGCAGACCTGGTGCGGCAGGCCATCGACGGGATGCAACTCGTGGCCGAGCAGGCCGGGGTCATGCTGATTCACGATAAGACGCAGGTCGAAGTGATGGCTGACCCTGACCGCCTGCTGCAGGTGATGACGAATCTGCTATCGAACGCCGTAAAATTTTCGCCGCCCAATTCAGCAGTCTCTGTCATGCTGCGGCCAGGTTCCAGTGGCGTAACCCTCTCCGTCATCGACCAGGGCCGCGGGATTCCTGCAGACAAATTGGAGGCAGTCTTCGGCCGGTTCCAGCAGGTGGATGCCTCCGATTCGAGACAGAAGGGCGGCAGCGGCCTCGGTCTTGCGATCTGTCGCGCGATTGTGACTCAGCACAGCGGGCGCATCTGGGCAGAACGGAATCCCTCGCGAGGCACGACGTTCCGCGTCTTCCTTCCGTACCATCCTGCAGCTGCGGCAACGCGCAAGGTGGCAAGTCCGGACTCGCCGGGACAGGGAGTCGTGCTGTTGGCCAGCGCAACCGTTGCAACACGCCCTGTTCTCGGCGCGCAGCTTGCCGACTACGGTTTTCGAATTCTCGAAACCGACACAGTGGAACAAACTGTCGCAGCCGCCCATGATGGCGCGGAGGTCATCGTCGTGGACGGCTCCTTCTCCACGAAAAATGGATGGGAAGTGATCGCCGACCTGCGACGGTCGAGTCCGGAGGCGCATACTCCACTCGTGCTGCTGAGCCTCGATCATCATCAGGCGGTCGAGCCGTCGGCCGACGGCAGAGGTGGGGCAGGAGCCGATGCCGCGGCGATGCGCGAGCTGGCGCGAGCGTTGGCAACGCCCGGCGAGTTGCTGCGCATCCTTGTGGTTGAAGATGACGCCAACCTCGCAAGGATCGTCTCCAGCGCGCTGAAGAATGAGCGGACTGAGGTCGCTGTCGCGCCTTCGCGGAACGATGCATTGGAGAAGTACGTGCAATTCAAGCCGCATGCGATGGCGCTCAACATCGGCCTCGCTGCCGGCGAGGCGTTCAATGTAGTTGATCGGTTCCGGGAGCGCGAGCTGCTGGGACGTGTTCCGATGCTGGTGTACGCCGGGAGTGAGCTATCGGCGTCCGACAGAGTTCAAGTAGGAAACAGCGTGACTCACCTGCTGGACAAGGGCCGGGTGCAGGCGCATCAGTTGGAGACCCTGATTCTGACGATGTTGCGAAATACCAAGCCGGTCGATGAAGGAATCGCTGACACATCGACTCTGCGGGAAGTGTAAGGTGGCGGATCACTCTGGTAGACGCCAGGGATCGATAGATTCGAGCGGGGAGACAGGAAATGCGGCATCGTATTTTAATCATTGATGATGAGGACGATATTCGTGAGATTGCGGCGATGAGCCTGGAGAGTGTTGCCGGATGGGAAGTCATGGTGGCCAATTCCGGCGCGCAGGGGCTGGTGCGTGCGGCGAGCTATAAGCCCGACGCGATTCTGCTGGACGTGATGATGCCGGGAATGGATGGGCCGTCCACCTTCAAGGAGTTGCGCAGCAATCCCATCACCTCGAAGATTCCGGTTTTGTTCCTGACCGCAAAGGTGCAGGCAAGCGATCGCCAGCGCTTTGCGGGAATTGGAGTAGAAGCGGTGCTGGTCAAGCCGTTCGATCCGCTCACACTTTCCAACCAGATTGCCAGCGCATTAGGCTGGAACTGATTCGCAGGAGTGGCATGCAGCAAGACGGTACGCTTTCAGTCGATGAAGCAATGGCCCTGCTCTGGGCCAGATTTCTTCCGCATCTGCACGAGCGTGTGCGCGTGCTGGAGCAGGCTTCGAGCGCGCTGCTCAAGGAAAGCTTTGTGCCGGCCGAATGCGCCGAGGGTGGCGCTGCTGCCCACAAGCTGGCTGGCGTGCTCGGCAGTTTTGGCCTGCACCACGGGACCCATCTGGCGCGGGAGGCCGAGGCGCTCTGCCTCGACGCCGCGCAGCCTGATCCAATCGCTTCGGTGCGCATAGCCGAAATCGCATCGCAACTGCGCGTCATGCTGGCTCAGCGCGGTTAGCTTGCTCAGCCGCTTCCTTTACAATCGTCAGGGTGCGACCGTCAGATACCAGCGCGCAACAGTTGGACCTCGCCTTTGCTGAGACGGTTTCGCGCCGCATCTGGCCTGTCCATCTCCTCGTAGAGCAACTGCGAGAGCGCGTCGAAGCCGAGTGGGTCGATGTCTGGGTCGAAGGCGAAGTCTCCAATCTGCGCGCCGCGCCGTCGGGCCATCTCTACT
>JBBIVH010000328.1:0-2272 GCA_037439805.1 Acidobacteriaceae bacterium | reverse complement strand
CCCTGCCATGGTCGCTGAGTGCGGTGTGGCGATACAAGCACCCATGTCTGCCGCAGCGGATTCCAGCGGCGGTGCGGAAACTGCCATTGTGTGTTCATTGATGCTCCCGAACGTCAGTGTAATTGCCCATTCTCATGCGCTGGCACTCAATCCAGCACGGGGACCAGAATCTCCGTGACGAGGTCCTCGATGGGCGTAACATTGGGATCGTTCATGTAGTGTTCGATCGCGAAGTCGTCGCGCAGCTTGAAGTGTTCCTGCGCCGCTATCTGCCACACCCGCCCCGACGCCTCCGGCAGATCGGTGTACGGCCCGGTCAGCACAAAGCGCCGGTAGCGTCCGCCTTGAACCCGCTCATAGGCCAGACCTGCCGGCAGCTCAACGGGCGGCGACGCCAGCATGAATCCCGCGCGATAAATCTGCGCTGCTGCTTTGTAAAGCGCCATCGCGCCGGTGATGGTGTTGTGCGCTGCCAGCGCAGCTGCCTGCGCATGAAGACTCTGCCACGCAGCCTGGGCGGTCTGTGCGAAAGGACCGGCGCACTCGATAAAAACGTAATGGGTTGCCGGCCAGTTGACGATCTCTTCCCGTTCCGTGAGATGCATGCACGGCCTCCTCGCTTCGGCAGTATTCTCTCACGCTGTAGGTTTTTCCGGCGGCGGCATCTGCGCAAGGAAGCGCTCCGCAAAGGCGGTGCTGTAGTCCTCGAGCAGGGCCCGGACGCGCTGCGGATCTTCCGAGCGAACAATCAGCCCGGCATGGTGATGCTTCTTCATCCTAGAGACGATCTCCGGCGCGTCCAACGCGGAGGTGTCCGGCTCGGCCGTCGTGGCAAGGCACAGCACGCTGCCTGCGTAGTCCTGCTGAACTTCGGGCAGCGTGTAGGTCTCGCCTCGCAGTTGAGCCACTTCCAGCCTTGCCCACTCGCGCCAGAGGTTGACGCCGGTCGCGGTCGCCACCAGGTCTGCGATGAATGCGCCGCCGACGCGAGCCGCAACCTCAAGGAAGTAGTAGCGCCCATCGGCATGAGCACGAATGTACTCCGCGTGCGCAACGCCCCGCTCCATCCCCAACGCGGGCACCAGAGCCGCATTCATCGCGGTCAGCTCCTCCCAGTCGCGGCTGGCGCGATCCACGGTGCGCGTTGTAAACACGCCTCCCTCGTGCATCACCTGCATCGGAGGCCGGCCGTACTGATGCACGGCTGAAAAGAGGACGCGGCCCTCGTCCACAATCGAATCCACATGAAAGATTTCGCCGGGCACAAACTGCTCCAGCAGGAAGTAGCTCTGCCGGTCGCCCAGTTCGTCGAGAGCGCGCCAAAGTTGCTCCGGCTGGTCAATCTTCCGGATGCCGAGAGCGGAGGCCTCGGCGCGCGGCTTGAGCAGCCACGGCGCCGGTACCCGCGCCATATAGGACCTGAGTTCGTCGTAATTCAGTACCCGGCAGAACTCCGGAACCAGAAAGCCGGCCTTGCGCGCGCCCATGCGCATGGCCAGCTTGTCGCGATAGAAGGCGGTCACCGTGACGCCCATTCCGTCGATCCGCATGTGCTCGCGCAGTTGGGCCGCGATTTCCAGGTCGAATTCGTCGAGCGCAATGATTCGGTCGAAGCGGCGTCCTCGGGCCATCCAGCAGACGGTGTGCAGAATCTGCTCGCGCGTCAACTCTGCCGGCATCGTGACAAGGTCTTCGAGCGCTTCACGCGGCCAGGCAGCGTCCTTCAGCTTCTCGGCCGTCAGCAGGGTCGGCAGTACGCCCAGTTCAGCGCACTGGCGCAGAAAGTCGTGGCCCTTCTCGTAGCTTGCGATGCAGAGAAATCGCGGAGAGTCGCTCGGCACAGGGCACTCCCTCAAGGGAATTGGACCGCTGAATCACGATAGTTCTACCATAGGTTTGCACCGTTCGCTTCAACAGAATGCAAAGGACTGACCGAATGCTCTCGGCCCGCGCCATCGTGGATCTCCAGGACCTGCTCACCCAAGCCGGTCACATCGCAGACGCTCCGGATGCAAGCGTGAGGATTGCCGGGCCTGAGAGCCCGTGGCTGGAGCAGGTCGCACGCCAGCACCGAGCAAATTTTGCTCTCTGGCACATCGAAGACGAAGCGCGCACGCCCGGCGCTGCCGACGCAGTACTGGCCCAGGTCAAGCGCCGCATCGACCGGACGAATCAGATGCGCAACGACCTGGCCGAAGAGCTGGATCGAGTTCTGCTGGAGTGGCTCGCGCCGCAGGGCCTTCCCCGGCCCGGCGCTCCGTTGCATTCCGAG
>JBBIVH010000327.1:0-2280 GCA_037439805.1 Acidobacteriaceae bacterium | reverse complement strand
GCTTCACCACCTGCCTCGTCCTCCGCGTCGACTCCGACGGCGCACTCACCGCCGCTAATGCCGGCCATCTCGCCCCCTATCTCAACAGAAGAGAACTTTCCATAGAGAACGGCCTCCCCCTGGGACTTTCGCCTGACTCGATTTATGCGGAGTCCACCTGCCGCCTCGATTCCGGCGCACAGCTCACTCTGATCACCGACGGCGTCGTCGAAGCCCGCAACCCCTCCGGCGAACTCTTCGGCTTCGACCGCACCGCGGCCATCTCAATACAAACAGCAAACGAAATCGCCAAAGCAGCGGAGCTGTTCGGTCAGGAAGACGACATCACCGTCCTCACGCTCAGGCGGCTGCCCCCGCCACAGCACTTCGAAGCGCTCGCCCCGGCTCCCATACCCGCGCTGCCGCTACAATAAAGACAAGCACCATCTGACTGCCGGAGGCCTCACAACCCTTGCCTTTATACGAGTACCGCTGCACCCAGTGCGGCCATCGCTTCGAGAAGATCCAAAGCTTCACCGCCGAGCCCGAAACCGCCTGCCCCAAGTGCGGCGGCTCGCTCCAGCGTCCCCTCACCGCGCCCGCCCTCCAGTTCAAAGGCGCCGGCTGGTATGTGAACGACTACGCGCCCAAAGCCGCTTCCGGCAGCGCCACCGAATCCACCGCGCCCGCCGCCGATTCCAAGCCCGCCGCATCCGACACGCCCGCGGCCAAGCCCGCCGAATCCTCCAAGCCGGCATCACCTACGTCCACGCCGACGCCTTCCACCTAGCGCACCGCACCTTCCGTGTCCATGCCTCTTCTCGATCCCATTCCGTCGCCCGTCCCCCACGCGGACCTAGCGGCCCTCGAATGGGATCCACTTCTCGCTCTCGTCGCCAGCTTCGTCGCCTCGCCCGTCGGTCGCGACGCCGTCCTCGCCCTGCGTCCCTCCACGGACGAGCCGTGGATCACCCGCCAGCACCAGCTCATCGGCGAGCTCCGCGCCCTGCTCGACGAGCAGATATCCATCCCGCTCGGCGGCCTCTTCGATCCCGCCCAGCTCGCCGCCAAGGCACACATCCCCGGCGCAGCGCTTGAAGCCGCTGAACTCCAATCCGTCGCGCGCCTCGCGCATGACATCGCCGCCTGGCAGGCTCTGCTCCAGTCGCCGCCCGCGCGCCTCGCCGGCAAACTGCCCGGCCTTTCTGAACTCTCCGCGCCGCTCGCCGGGGTCCCCGACGACAGGTCTTCGTCGTCGGGGTGGATCGCCGGCACCTCGCTCAAGCCGCTTGCCGAATCCATCGAGCGCAAAATCCTCCCCGACGGCTCTCTCGCCGATGACGCCTCGCCCGAGCTCGCCCGCATCCGCCGCGAACAGGAGCGCCAGCAGCGCGTGATCGCGGAATCCCTCCGCGCCGCGCTCCGCAAGCTCTCCACCGACGGAGCCACGCAGGACGACCTCATCACCATCCGCGGCGACCGCTTCGTCATCCCCGTCCGCAGCGAGCTCAAGCGCCGCGTGTCGGGAGTGGTGCATGGCGCCAGTTCTTCCGGCCAGACCGTCTACGTCGAACCCCTCGAAACCATCGAGCAGAACAACGAGCTCGTCCGCCTCATGGAAGAGGAGCAGGCCGAGATTCATCGCATCTTCGTCGCGCTCACCCGCCAGGTCGCCACCGTCGCCTTCCCGCTCACCGAGGGCGCGCGCATCCTCGCCCTCGTCGACTCGCTCCTCGCCCGCGCCCGCTTTGCCCGCAGCTACGATTGCATCGAGCCGCGCATCACCGCCGACGAGCTCATACTCAAATCCGCCCGCCATCCGCTGCTTGAAAAACATCTCCGCGCCACCGGCGGTCGTGTAGTGCCCCTCACACTTGAGCTCACCCGCGCCACGCGCCAGCTCATGATCAGCGGCCCCAACACCGGCGGCAAAACCGTTACCCTCAAAACCTCCGCGCTGCTGGCCATGATGGCCCAGGCCGGCATCCCCGTCCCCGCGCAGGCCGCCAGCTTCCCCGTCTTCACTGCCTTCCTCGCCGACATCGGCGATGCCCAGTCCATCGAGGCCGAGCTCTCCACCTTCTCCGCCCACATCGTCAACCTCAACCGACTCGCGCAACTCGCTGGCCCGCACTCCCTCGTCGTCCTCGACGAGCTCGGCTCCGCCACCGACCCCGAAGAAGGCTCCGCGCTCGCCGTCGCCGTCGCCAGCTTCTTCCTCTCCGCAGGCGCCTGGTCGCTCATCTCCACCCACCACACCGCGCTCAAGGTCTACGCCGCCAACACCCCCGGCGTCCTCAA
>JBBIVH010000326.1:0-2339 GCA_037439805.1 Acidobacteriaceae bacterium | reverse complement strand
GAAACGCCGGAAGGCCCGAACATCGGCCTCATCAGCTCGCTTTCGTGCTTTGCCCGCATTAACGAGTACGGCTTCATCGAGTCGCCTTACCGCAAGGTGAAGGACTCGCGCATCCTCGATTACGTGGAAGTGACTAACGCCGGCGAAAGCGGCCTGCGTGTGGGCGACCACATCGAGAAGGAGGAGGCGATCAAGCTGAATGCTTCGCTCAAGAAGCAGGGCAAGCGCCAGATCGACCACATTCCGTACAGTTTCTATCTTTCCGCGTGGGAAGAGGACAAGCACACCATCGCGCAGGCCAACATCGAGTTCGACGGCAACGGCCGCATCACCGAAGACCTCGTCAATGCGCGCCGTCAGGGCAACTTCGTGCTCGTCAATCGCGACGATGTGGACTACATCGACGTCAGCCCCAAGCAGCTTGTCTCGGTTGCCGCATCGCTCGTGCCCTTCCTTGAGCACGACGACGCCAACCGCGCGCTGATGGGCGCCAACATGCAGCGCCAGTCTGTGCCGCTGCTCGTCGCGGAGGCGCCGCTCGTCGGCACCGGCATGGAAGGCGTCACCGCACGCGACTCCGGCGCCGTGATTCTCGCCAAGCGCAACGGCATCGTGGATTCGGTGGACTCCGAACGCATCATCATCCGCGTCGAGGGCGAGCATCATCCCACGCAGCTCTCGCGCGAAGTCGGTTCCGACATCTACACGCTGATCAAGTTCAAGCGCTCCAACCAGAACACCTGCATTAACCAGAAGCCGGTGGTACGCGAGGGTGAGCGGGTCATCAAGGGCCAGGTCATCGCCGACGGCCCCTGCACGGAGCAGGGTGAGCTGGCGCTGGGCCGCAACGTCCTCGTGGCCTTCATGCCGTGGCGCGGTTACAACTTCGAAGACGCCATCCTCATCAGCGAAAAGCTGGTGCGCGAGGACTACTACACCTCGGTGCACATCGAGGAGTTTGAAATCGAAGCCCGCGACACCAAGCTCGGGCCAGAGGAGATCACCCGGGACATTCCCAACGTCAGCGAGCATGCGCTGCGCGATCTTGACGAGAGCGGCGTCATCCGCATCGGTGCGCAGATTGGCCACGGCGACATCCTCGTCGGCAAGGTCACGCCCAAGGGCGAAACGCAATTGACTCCTGAAGAGAAGCTGCTCCGCGCCATCTTCGGTGAGAAGGCCGGTGACGTGCGCGATGCCTCGCTCACCTGCCCTCCGGGCATCGAAGGCACGGTGGTGGACGTTCGCATCTTCAGCCGCAAGGGCCAGGAGAAGGACGAGCGCGCCAAGCAGATTGAAGCCGAGTACGTCGCTCAGCTTGAGAAGAACCTCGGCGACGAGATCCGCATTCTCACCGACGAGCGCCTCAAGCGTCTCGAAGCGATTCTTGGCAGCAAGGAAGTGTTGGCTGACCTGCATGACGAGCGCACCAACAAGCGCCTGCTCACCAAGGGAGCCATCCTCGACCGCGAAACCATCGAGCGCATCTCCACCAAGAACCTCAAGCGGATCCGCTACGCAGACAAGGATCCCCGCGTCAACGAGCAGATCGATGAGATCGAAGAGATGACCTCGCGTCAGATTGAAGTGCTGCGCAAGATTACGAACGAAAAGGTGGCCAAGCTGCAGAAGGGTGATGAGCTGCCTCCGGGCGTCATCAAGCTGGTCAAGGTCTATGTCGCTATGAAGCGCAAGCTCTCTGTCGGCGACAAGATGGCCGGCCGCCACGGCAACAAGGGCGTCATCGCGCGCATTCTGCCCGAGGAAGACATGCCCTACCTGCCCGACGGCACTCCGGTTGAGATTGTGCTCAACCCGCTCGGCGTGCCTTCGCGTATGAACGTGGGACAGATTCTGGAGACGCATCTCGGCTGGGCCGCGCATGCGCTCGGCCAGAAGGTCGCCGCTCTGGTCCACCAGAACAGCGACGCGAAATACATTCGCGAAGCCGTCAAGAAGGAGTTCGCCGGTACCGCCACGCTGCGCCAGTTGCTCGAGCTCGACGATGAGATGCTGCTCCGCGTCGCCGCCGGCATGGAGCGCGGCATCTGGTTCGGCACCGCGGTCTTTGACGGCGCCAAAGAAGGCGAGATCAAGGCCCTGCTGGCCTCGGCAGGTTTGCCCAGTTCCGGCAAGACCTTGCTCTATGACGGCATGACCGGCGAGCAGTTCGAGCAGCCTGTCACTGTGGGCTACATTTACATGCTCAAGCTCTCGCACCTGGTGGACGACAAGATTCACGCACGTTCCATCGGGCCGTACTCGCTCATCACCCAGCAGCCTCTGGGCGGCAAGGCGCAGTTCGGCGGCCAGCGCTTCGGCGAAATGGAAGTCTGGGC
>JBBIVH010000325.1:0-2348 GCA_037439805.1 Acidobacteriaceae bacterium | reverse complement strand
AGCTGGGGCCGCAGCATCCGCCGATTCCGGGGGTGCACAACTCGGGGTGGGTGCAGGCACCGGGCGCCGAGATGCTGAGCGATGCAGCGCAATACCCGCGGCTGGAGAAGTACGTGAAGGGCGTGGTGGGCGCGTTTGCAAACGACGACCGCGTGCTGGCGTGGGATGTGTGGAACGAGCCGGACAACACGAATGAGGGCTCCTACAACGCTCACGAGCCGAAGAACAAGGTGGCGCTGGTGCTGGCGCTCTTGCCGCAGGTCTTTGCGTGGGCGCGCGCGGAGCATCCGACGCAGCCGCTGACGAGCGGCGTGTGGCACGGCGACTGGAGCGCGCTGGAGAAGATGCCGCCGATGGCGCGGGTGCAGATTGAGCAGTCGGATGTGATCAGCTTTCACAACTACGGATGGCCGGAGGACTTTGAGGCGCACGTGAAGCTGCTGGAGCAGTTTCACCGGCCTCTGATTGCGACGGAGTACATGGCGCGCGGGGCGGGCAGCACGTTTGACACGGTGCTGCCGGTGGCGAAGAAGTACCACGTGGGCGCGATCAACTGGGGACTCGTGGCGGGCAAGAGCCAGACGTACCTGCCGTGGGACTCATGGCAACGGCCGTATGTGCTGCAGCAGCCGCCCATCTGGTTTCACGATGTGTTCTATGCGGATGGCCGGCCGTATCGGGAGCGCGAGGCGGAGATTCTGCGGGAGCTGACGGGAAAAGCAGCTCCTAGCCGTTAGCTTTCAGCTCTTCTATGGTTGGGTTGAGTTCGTGCTTTCCCCGGTCTCAGAAGCGAGACCGGGGGCATCCGCGGGAGGGCGCGGGGGGTGGAGGGGTTGACAGGGGAAGTTGAGGGAAGAACGCGAATCGGGTAACTTCCGGTTTGCCGACCAACCGCTCGCAATGCCGAGTCATTCGGAGAAATTCTGCACGCAATGGATTTGATAGACTCCGAAAAGACGTGAGCTCGACCACAGTCGAACGTGCATGAAATCAACCCTTTTGAAGTGACCGCTGGCGAACGCACTGCGGCTCGCGAGTATTTTCTGAGGTGCCTTTGGATGAGTCAAGCGATGAAGATTTCTCCTGTTTTAACCAAGCCCGCAGCTTCCGCCAACATCAATCGGGAAGAGACTCCTTTCGAGGCGCTGGCCGGCATCTGTTCAGTTCTAGTGGTGGGCCTATTCATTCTGACCTTCTTAGCTCAGAACCGCGTCATTCCGTCAGGGTCGATGGAGAACACGCTGCTTGTAGGCGATCACCTGGTCGTCGACCAGATCACGCTCATGCCGCCTGCTTCGTGGATGCCGCTCATAAGGTATCGCGAGCCGAAACGCGGCGATATAGTGGTCTTCCACAAGCCCGTTTATCAACCCGGGATTGATGCGACTGACGCCGATGGGACGCCGCAGTACACTCCCCTGGTGAAGAGACTGATCGGCGTGCCCGGCGATCACATTCATCTGCGCGACGGCGTTGTGATTGTGAATGGCGTCGCGCAGCCTGTTGGATTTGCGCAACCGACGACGACGGATAACTTCAACGAATTCCTCGATGATTTTCCCGCAGTTCCCCCGTCGGAGGCGACTGGGTCCACAGAGTCGTGGGCCGTGAACTTCTCAAATTATGTGCGCGATGGCGACCTGGTGGTTCCACCCGGCATGTACTTCATGATGGGCGACAACCGGCACAACAGCCTGGACTCGCGCTACTGGGGCTTCGTGCCGCGCGCCAACATAATCGGCCGTCCGCTGTTCAACTATTGGTCGTTCAAGGCCGCTGATGGACAACTTGAACAGACAGGAATCGGTAACAAGCTCGGGTGGTTCGGCCACGTTCTGATGCATTTCTTTCCAGACACGCGCTGGAGGCGCACTTTCCACGTTGTTCACTGAACCGAAATTGTAGAGTCCCGATTCGATGTTCGAGTGTTTAAGTCGTATCATCGACTCTGCGAAAATTACGTCCCTCAGGGGCTAAAGCCGTGCCCTTTCAAAGCGGCCAAAAGTTGGCGTGTCACCAGCAATGGGGAGATTGAGAAGAGGCCGGGGGGCGGGTACCGCTGGTGCGCGCCGGTTGATGCAGGTGGGGAAGGTTACTGGCGGAGGTCGACGAGAGTGGCGCCCTGGCCGCCTTCGTTTTGCGGGGCCTCTTCGATGTGGGCGACGTGAGGATGGGACTTGAGGAAGTCGCGGACGCCGCGGCGGAGGATGCCGGCGCCGTGGCCGTGGATGACGCGGACGCGCGGCAGGCCGGCGAGGAATGCGCGGTCGAGGTATTTTTCCAGCTCGTCGGCGGCCTCGTCGACGGTGCGGCCGATGAGGTTGATCTCCATGCGCAGCTCGTCGGTG
>JBBIVH010000324.1:0-2376 GCA_037439805.1 Acidobacteriaceae bacterium | reverse complement strand
CGCGCACTCCGCGCAGGAGCTCGCCAGCCTGCTCAAGCGCCCGCGCCGCGTCATGTTCATGGTCAAGGCCGGCGACACTGTCGACCAGATGATCGAGCACGTCCTGCCTTATCTTGAAGACGGCGACATCGTCATCGACGGTGGCAACTCGCTCTTCACCGACTCGAACCGCCGCACCAAGTACCTCGCAGAAAAAGGCATCCTCTTCATCGGCACCGGCGTCTCCGGCGGCGAAGAGGGTGCGCGCCGCGGCCCCTCCATCATGCCCGGCGGCAATCCCGCCGCATGGCCGCACGTCAAGCCCATCTTCCAGGCCATCGCCGCCAAGGTTGAAGACGGCACCCCCTGCTGCGACTGGGTCGGCGAAGACGGCGCAGGACACTACGTCAAGATGGTCCACAACGGCATCGAGTACGGCGACATGCAGCTCATCTGCGAAGCCTACGACCTGCTCCAGCGCGGCCTCGGCCTTACTCCCGACGAACTGCACACCGTCTTCGCCGATTGGAACAAGGGCGAGCTCGACAGCTACCTCATCGAAATCTCCCGCGACATCTTCGCGAAGAAGGATGAAGATGGCCAGCCCCTCGTCGACAAAATCCTCGACACCGCCGGCCAGAAGGGCACCGGCAAATGGACCGTCATCAGCGCGCTCGACACCGGCCAGCCCGTCACCCTCATCGGCGAGTCCGTCTTCGCCCGCTGCCTCTCGGCTCTCAAGGAGGAGCGCGTCGTTGCCTCAGCCGCCCTCAAGGGACCCAAGGCAAAACCCGCCGTCGGAGACCGCGCCGCGTTCATTGAGAATGTGCGCCGCGCCCTCTACTGCTCCAAGATCATCTCCTACGCGCAGGGCTACATGCTGCTCAAGGCAGCCGCAAAAGAGAATGGTTGGAACCTCAACATGGGCGGCATCGCCCTCATGTGGCGCGGCGGCTGCATCATCCGCAGCCAGTTCCTCGGCAACATCAAGACCGCCTTCGATAAAAAGAAGAACCTCGACAATCTCCTCCTCGATAAGTTCTTCTCGCGCGCCGTCAACAAGTATCAGGCCTCCTGGCGCAAGGCGGTCACCGCCGCCATCAAGCTCGGTGTCCCCACGCCCGCCTTCGCTACCGCGCTCGCCTTCTTTGACGGCTATCGCACCGCCCGCCTGCCTCAGAATCTGCTCCAGGCGCAGCGCGACTACTTCGGTGCGCACACCTACGAGCGCGTCGACAAGCCCCGCGGCGAGTTCTTCCACACCAACTGGACCGGCCACGGAGGCCGCGTCGCCTCCACCACCTACAACGTGTAGCGCATCGCGCTGCACATCAGCACAAAGGGGATGCAGCCTCGCTGCATCCCCTTCGCTTTTCTGCCTCACTCTCTGCGCATCGGCGTCGCATCCTCACTTCGCATCTGCCCGCAGTGTCGCCGGCGTCCAGTTGTCCTTCCCGCGCAGAAACTCCGCCGGCGCGAACCCCTTCGCCTGCTCCGCGG
This sequence comes from Acidobacteriaceae bacterium, assembly GCA_037439805.1. Classification (GTDB taxonomy): domain Bacteria; phylum Acidobacteriota; class Terriglobia; order Terriglobales; family Acidobacteriaceae; genus Telmatobacter. Next base: position 897 of record JBBIVH010000324.1, on the reverse strand, counting down.
TCAAGAACTTCGTATGTGAGTCACGCGCAGCGCGGTTCGCGCCCGGCCCCGTCGATCCATACTCCGCGAAGAAGGCCGTCTCCAGCCGATGCGTCTCGCCCGCATGCCATTCGCTCCAGCCCGCCGGAGCAATCTGCGCGCCCATCTCGGTATTCAAAACCACCACCGTCGCATACGGCCGCCACGGCCGTCCCAGATACACCGCGCCCGTCTCCGCTGGATCGCCCGTCAACGTACACCGGTTCAGCACGAAGCCCGAGTCTTCCCCAGGAAAATGTTTCGACTGCGCCGTGATGTATCCGCCCTTGTGCGGCGTGCTGTGAATCGTGCAGTGGTCAAACACTGCCTCGCCGTCGCCAAAAATGAAATCGACATTCCCCTCGACATAGCAATCAGAGAAATACTGCCGCGCTGGCTCGCACGCAGCGTCGCCGTCCTTGCAGTCGCGGCTCCCCGCAAACACCGTGTCCTGGTTGCCCAGCAGCCGCACGTTGTGAAACTCCGCCCGGTCGCCTCGCACCAGCAGCGCCAGCGCCTGCGAGCCCTCCGGCAGTTGCGGATGCGTCCTGTTGAAGTCGTTCTGGAAAGTAATGTTCTCCGCAAAGAAATCATCTCCCGTCACGTTCACCGTCGCCGAGTGCAGCGTACCGCCGCTCGTGCCTACGCTGCGGTCATTCACCACCACCGTCTCCCGCGCATCCTCCCGCGCGCTGCGCAGCGTGACGTGCGGCTTCGCAATCGTCAGCACCTCGCGATACATCCCCGGCGCCACGATAATCTCCGCGCCGCCCTCGGGCGCCGCATCCACCGCGCTCTGGATCGTCGTGTACTCCGCCGTCCCATCCTTCGCCACATACAGCGCCTTGTCCACCGGTGGCGCGCTGCCCACCATCTCCG
>JBBIVH010000323.1:0-2378 GCA_037439805.1 Acidobacteriaceae bacterium | reverse complement strand
CGCGCACTCCGCGCAGGAGCTCGCCAGCCTGCTCAAGCGCCCGCGCCGCGTCATGCTCATGGTCAAAGCCGGCGATACCGTCGACCAGATGATCGACCACTTGCTTCCTTACCTTGAAGCCGGCGACATCGTCATCGACGGCGGCAACTCGCTCTTCACGGACTCGAACCGCCGCACCAAATCCCTTGCCGAAAAGGGCATCCTATTCATCGGCACCGGCGTCTCCGGCGGCGAAGAAGGCGCGCGCCGCGGTCCCTCCATCATGCCGGGCGGCAATCCAGCCGCGTGGCCGCACGTCAAGCCCATCTTCCAGGCCATCGCCGCCAAGGTTGAAGACGGCACCCCCTGCTGCGACTGGGTAGGCGAAGACGGCGCAGGTCACTACGTCAAAATGGTCCACAACGGCATCGAGTACGGCGACATGCAGCTCATCTGCGAGGCCTACGACCTGCTCCGGCACGGCCTCGGCCTCACCCCCGACGAACTGCACAACGTCTTCGCCGATTGGAACAAGGGCGAGCTCGACAGCTACCTCATCGAAATCTCACGCGACATCTTCGCCGTCAAGGACGATGATGGCCAGCCCCTCGTCGACAAAATCCTCGACACCGCCGGCCAGAAAGGCACCGGCAAATGGACCGTCATCAGCGCGCTCGACACCGGCCAGCCCGTCACCCTCATCGGCGAGTCCGTCTTCGCGCGCTGCCTCTCGGCTCTCAAGGAGGAGCGCGCCGTTGCCGCCGCAGCCCTCAAGGGACCCAAGGCAAAACCCGCCGTCGGGGACCGCGCCGCGTTCATTGAGAACGTGCGTCGCGCCCTCTACTGCTCCAAGATCATCTCTTACGCGCAGGGCTACATGCTGCTCAAGGCCGCTGCAAAAGAGAATGGCTGGAACCTCAACATGGGCGGTATCGCTCTCATGTGGCGCGGCGGCTGCATCATCCGCAGCCAGTTCCTCGGCAACATCAAGGCTGCCTTCGATAAGAAGAAGAACCTCGACAATCTCCTCCTCGACAAATTCTTCTCGCGCGCCGTCAACAAGTATCAGGCCTCCTGGCGCAAGGCGGTCACCGCCGCCATCAAGCTCGGTGTCCCCACGCCCGCCTTCGCTACCGCGCTCGCCTTCTTTGACGGCTATCGCACCGCCCGCCTGCCTCAGAATCTGCTCCAGGCGCAGCGCGACTACTTCGGTGCGCACACCTACGAGCGCGTCGACAAGCCCCGCGGCGAGTTCTTCCACACCAACTGGACCGGCCGCGGCGGGCGCGTCGCCTCCACCACCTACAACGTGTAGCGCGTCGCGCGCTGCACATCAGCGCAGAGGGGATGCAGCCTCGCTGCATCCCCTCTGCTTTTCCGCCCCACTCTTTGCGCATCACCGTCGCTGCGTCATTTCATCTCCGCCCGCGGCGTCGCCGGCGTCCAGTTGTCCTTCCCGCGCAGAAACTTTGCCGGCGCATACTGCTGCGTCTGCTCCGCCGTCAGAAACTTCGTATGCGGATCGCGCGCAGCGCGGTCGGCCCCCGGCCCAGTCGACCCGTGCTCTGCAAAGAACGCCGTCTCCAGCCGATGCGTCTCGCCCGCGTGCCACTCGCTCCATCCTGCCGGAGCAATCTGCGCGCCCATCTCGGTATTCAAAACGACCACCGTCGCATACGGCCGCCATGGCCGCCCCAGATACACCGCGCCGGTCTCCGCCTTATCGCCCGTCAACGTGCACCCGTTCAGCACAAACCCCGAGTCTTCCCCCGGAAAGTGCTTCGACTGCGCCGTGATGTATCCGCCGTAGTGCGGCGTGCTGTGAATCTCGCAGTGGTCAAACAGCGCTTTGCCATCGCCGAAGATAAAATCGACATTCCCCTCCACATAGCAATCGGAAAAATACTGCCGCGCCGGCTGACATGCCGTGTCGCCGTCCTTGCAGTCGCGGCTCCCCGCAAACACCGTGTCCTGGTTGCCTAGCAGCCGCACGTTGTGAAACTCCGCCCGATCGCCCCGCACCAGCAGCGCCAGCGCCTGCGAGCCCTCCGGCAGTTGCGGATGTGTCCTGTTGAAGTCGTTCTGGAAGGTGATGTTCTCCGCGAAGAAATTGTCCCCCGTCACGTTCACCGTCGCCGAGTGCAGCGTCCCGCCGCTCGTGCCCGCGCTCCGGTCGTTCACCACCACGGTTTCCCGCGCATCCGTGTGCGCGCTCCGCAGAGTGATGTGCGGCTTCGCAATCGTCAGCACCTCGCGATATGTGCCCGGCGCCACGATAATCTCCGCACCGCCCTCCGGCACCGCATCCACTGCGCTCTGGATCGTCGTGTACTCCGCTGTCCCGTCCTTCGCCACATACAGCGCCTTGTCCACCGGTGGCGCGCTGCCCACCATCTCCG
>JBBIVH010000322.1:0-2400 GCA_037439805.1 Acidobacteriaceae bacterium | reverse complement strand
TGGCCGCGAAGCTGCTGAAGGACCACATGAACATCTTCATCAACTTCGAGGAAGAGATTGAAGCGGAGACGCGCGGCGAGGAAGGCCGCGTGATGCTGCGCAATGACAATCTGAATCGCTCGGTGGAAGAGCTGGAGTTGAGCGTGCGCAGCTACAACTGCCTGAAGAACGCCAACATCCAGTCGATCGGCGAGCTGGTGCAGAAGACCGAAGCGGAGATGCTGAAGACGAAGAACTTTGGCCGCAAGAGCCTGAACGAGATCAAGGAGATTCTTGCGCAGATGGGTCTCTCGCTCGGCATGAAGATTGATGAGAGCGGCAATGCGGTTCCGGGGCCGACGAGCATTCCCCCGGCAACGGCGCTGGCCGCAAGCTACGGACACTTTGACGACGAGGACGAGCCGCTGGATTCGGTTGATCTCCAGCTGCCTACGGAAACAGAGAACTTTTAAGAGAGCTGCCAGCTTCTAGCCACTCGCTTCCAGCTTGATCGCGGCAAGGCTGAATTCATGGCCTTCGGTCAAGCAGGAAACGGCTAGAAGCTGGAAGCTAGAAGCCAGGAGCTAGTTAGTCATGCGCCATCGCAATGCAGGATTCAAACTCGGACGCAACACCAGCCATCGCCGCGCGCTGCTGCGGAACCTGGTGACGTCCGTGATCGTGGAAGACCGCGTGGAGACGACCGTGGCCAAGGCCAAGGCGGTGCGCCCGCACGTGGAGAAGATGATTACGCTGGGGAAGAAGGGCGACGTGCATGCAAGGCGGCAGGCGCTGAGCTTCCTCCAGACGGACCAGGCGGTAGCGCGGTTGTTTGACACCGTGGCGCCGCGCTACGGCGACCGCAATGGCGGCTATCTGCGCATTGTGCGCACGGGCTTCCAGAAGGGCGATGGGGCGGAGAAGGCATTCATCGAACTGCTGGGCGCCGAGAAGCAGCTCGACGAGAAGCGGCAGAAGCGCGCCGACGTGAAAGCGAAGAAGCGCGCCGAGCTCGAAAAGCAGCTCGAAGAATCCAAGAAGGAAGAGGGCGGCGAAGAGGCCGCTTAAGCTCTAGCCTTCGCAACAAACATCCTGCGCTTGCAGGGCTGGCGGGCACGTCCCATTGCGGGGTGTGCCCGCTTTTTTTGGTGCGGAGGTCAATCCGATTCGTGCGGCAACACGCGCTCGATGCGGCGGTCGGGGACGAGCCAGATGAGGGCTACGCCGACAAAGATGGCCTGCGCGAGCAGCCGATGAACGAAGGCGAGCGGCAGGGCAGCGGCATAGAGTACGACGGAGACCACGCCTTTGCGATCGGCACCGATAGCCTGGGCCAGAATCGACTGCTTGCCTTCGACTGTAATGAGCACGCGGGCCAGTATCCAATAGGCGATGCCGGCCATCATGAGAACAGATCCGTAGAGCGCCGTAGGGACGGATGCGAAGCAGTTTTCGCCCATCCAGCCGGTAACGAACGGAAAGAGAGACAGCCAGAAAAGCAGGTGGAGATTGGCCCAGAGCACGCCGCCGGAGACGCGCCGCGCCGCGTGCAGCATGTGGTGGTGGTTCGACCAGTAGATGCCGAGGTACACAAAGCTCAGCACGTAGCTGAGAAAGACCGGCAGCAGAGGCTGTAACGCGCTGAGCTGTGCGCCGCGGGGAATGTGCAGGTCGAGCACCATGATGGTGATGAGGATGGCGAGCACGCCGTCGCTGAATGCTTCAAGCCGCGCTTTGTGCATGGAACCTCCTGCGCCATGGCCGGACTGGGGGCGTCCCAACTCCTTTGTTCTCTCACGCGCCGGCATGCTCCCTGATTGTAACCGCCATCGGTAATCTCAACTTCCGTCGAAAGACGTGGAATACTGCAGGCATGTTACTGCGACCGGCTGAACCAGAGGATGCCATGGCCGTGGCGCGAGTGCATGTGCGCTCGTGGCAGGCGGCCTATCGCGGATTGATTTCCGATGATTATCTTGACCGCTTGCAACCGGAGGATCGCGCGCCGCGTTATGACTTCTTGCATGTCGATCCGCTCAAGCCGCACACGACAGTGGCGGTGGAGGGCACGGAGATTTGCGGATTTGTGACCGTCGCGCCCTCCCGCGATGTGGACATGAAGGGCTTTGGCGAGATGTGCGCGCTGTATGTGGATCCGGATCGATGGAAGCAGGGCTATGGGTCGGCGCTGGTGCGGGCCGGGCGTGAGCGGCTCATGGAACTGGGCTATCGCAATGCTCATCTCTGGCTGCTGGCGGGCAATCTTCGGGCGGGCCGGTTTTATGTGCGGGACCGCTGGATACGGGATGGCGCTCAACGGGTGGAAGTGATGTGGGGCGCCCTGCTGGAAGAGGAACGATTCCGCCGCCGGCTTGTGTAGGCGCAGGCCGACTGCAGCCTGCATCATGCGACGTGAGTCAG
>JBBIVH010000321.1:0-2403 GCA_037439805.1 Acidobacteriaceae bacterium | reverse complement strand
TAGGACGCGGCCCTCATCCTCAATCTGGTCATTGTACGGAGCGTTCGGCCTCCGACTCATGAGCAGCACGGGGCCACCAGGCAGCCGGAAGTTCATCCCCTGCTGCAAGCTGACGCCAACGAAGGCCGTCATCTCGGTATAGGAGATGATTTGTCCTTGAGTGATGTCTCCATCCATCGCGACTCAATTATAGAGTTTCGATGCTGCCCCGCCTGCCTGATCGCGGCGCTGTGAGCATTACCTTCATGATGCGCTTACCGCATCCCCGCAAACTCAGACCGGTGGCGGCTGTAGAAGAAGTAGATCAGCAGCCCCGCGACGAGCCAGGCGAAGAAGGCCATCCACGTCAGCACTTCCAGCCCCATCATCAGCACCACGCAGAAAATGATGCTCAGTACCGGGAAGAGCGGGCCTAGCGGCGCACGGAAGGCGCGGTGGCGCTCCGGCTCGCGGTAGCGCAGAATCAGCACGGCAATCGAGACCAGCACAAAGGCGAAGAGCGTGCCGATATTCGACAGGTTCGACACCGTGCCGATGTCGAGCAGCCCCGCAGGAATGCCCACAGCAAATCCTGCCACCCACGTGGCGACCGCAGGCGTCCGGAAGCGCGGATGGATGTTGCTGAAGACCGTGGGCAGCAGCCGGTCGCGCGACATGGCGAACCACACGCGCGCCTGGCCAAGCTGGAAGACGAGAATTGAAGAGACCATGCCCAGCATGGCGCCGATGAGCACGAAGAGGCGCACCCAGTGCAGGCGCTCGCCGCCGGGCATGAGCGAGAGCCGCTTCAGCGCGTTCACCACCGGCGCGGCATCGCCCATCACCGAGTGCCACGGCACAATGCCGCTGAGCGCAATCGCCACGCCGCCGTAGAGCAGTGTGCAGGCGATGAGCGTCGCGAGGATGCCGAAGGGCAGGTCGCGCTGGGGATTGCGGCACTCCTCTGCGGCGGTCGAGACGGAGTCAAAACCGATGTAGGTGAAGAAGATGATGGAGCCGCCGGTCAGCACGCCTGTCCAGCCGTTGGGCATGAAGGGATGCCAGTAGTGCGGCTTGACGAAGCTGGCCGCCGCAAAGATGAAGACGAGAATCGCGCAGATCTTGACCAGCACCAGGATGTTGTTGGTGCGCGCCGACTCGCGAATGCCACGCACCAGAATCACCGTGAGAATCATCACGATGAGGAAAGCCGGTACGTTGAATCCGTAGTGCCAGCCCGGCGGATACAGATCGTGCCCGGCAAAATCCTGCAGCCCCGTGGGCAGATACGCGGGTGAGATCCACATGAGGGGCAGATGCAGCCCAAACCAGTCAAGCAGGTCCACCGTGTGCGCGGCAAAGCCCACGCTCACGCTCATGTTGCTGAAGGCGTACTCGAGAATCAGATCCCAGCCGATGATCCACGCGACCAGTTCGCCGAGCGTGGCGTAGGTGTAGGTGTAGGCAGAGCCTGCGATGGGAATCATCGACGCCAGCTCGGCATAGCAGAGGCCCGTGAAGACGCAGACAATCGCAACCAGCACAAGTGAGAGCGCCAGTGCCGGACCGGCGCCGGGGCGGCCCGCCATGGCCGTGTGCGTCAGAAGGTAGTGCAGCAGCGGCGTGTTGCTGATCTCCGGCGTGTCAAATTGCTGACCGGCCATCGCCGTGCCAATCACCGTAAAGATGCCCGAGCCAATAACCGCACCGATGCCGAGCGCGGTGAGCGACCACGGCCCGAGCGTCTTTTTCAGCGAATGCTCGGGGTCCTCTGATTCGCGAATCAGCTTGTCGATCGATTTGCACGCAAACAGTTGGCTGGGCAGGGCGGTTCTCCTGTTGCTGCGATGGACTGGAATGCTCTAAAAAAAAGAGCGCCTTCGTCGCAGTGTACAAAGTCAGGATTGAACTATGGAAGTCCCTGGGGGCAAAGATGCCGTGCGCCGCGCGAATCGGGCTGGCCGGGCTCGGTTTTACAGGCAAGCAAAAGGGCCAGCCCGTGTGGGCTGACCCTCAGGTTCTGCTGGTCTGGCCGGCGGCCTAGCGCTTCGACTGGCCGCGCGCCAGTTTCTTTACCCTCTGCTTGTTGGAGCCGCGCGGCGTCGTCCGCTTGGCCTTGGGAGCGGCCTTCTTGCGGGCGGCGCGCTTCAGCTTCTTTCGTTCCTGCTTGTCTTCAATCTTGGTGGTATTTGCCACGCTAAACCTCTTTCAAACGACTGCTGCAATCTGTCCGTCCATCACAAGGACGCGACCTTTATGGTATCAGGCTGTGCGCCGCGATGAAAGCCGGTCTGCGCCGCAACGCTGCTAAATCTTCTGCAGATTGGCAAACTTTTCCATCAGCTTCTTCATGCCGTGGCGATTGAACATCACCGTCAGCTTGGCCTCGTCGCCTTCGCCCTCGCGGATGAGAATCGTGCCTTC
>JBBIVH010000320.1:0-2454 GCA_037439805.1 Acidobacteriaceae bacterium | reverse complement strand
CAGGCCTTGCAGGCGACGGGCGTGGACGCAACAGCCTACGCCGCGAAGCTGGCCGGCGGCGAGACGGCGGTGATTGTGCTGAATAAAGATGCGTCGCGCGACCTTGAGTTGACCTTGGACTTTGGCAGCGGTAAGGCCGGCAGCGTGAGAGTAGAGACGCTGCATGCGCCCGCGCTGGAGAGCCGTGAGGTGCGGATCAGCCCAGGTGCTCCCAAAGGCGTGCTGAAACAGGGCAGGTTCGCCGTGACTGTGCCGCACGCCTCCGGAGTGCGGATGATTGTGGCGTAATGCAGAGGAGACGCGTGAAAGCAGTGGAGAAACCGACTGACCGACGCTGCGTTGTGGTCAGGAGGATGCATGGGATGAGCGCGCTGTTGGGGGTTCTGCTCGTGCTCGCGTCGGGGGCCACGCCGCTTGCGGGACGGGTAGTGCGCGTCGAGGTGCAGAGCCGAACGGACGTGCTCGGCGGCGCGACGTTTGGCTCGGCGGGAGCCTATGAGCGCATCACGGGGCGCGTCTATTTTTCTGTGCCGGTTGCGAATGCCCACAATCAGGGAATCGTGGATCTTGATGGCGCCGTCAACCTGCAGAATGGCGAGGTAGCGTTCTCTGCGAACTTCATTGCGGTGCAGCCCAGGGACGCGAAGAAGGGCAACGGCACCATGCTGCTGGAAATTCCGAACCGGGGCCGCAGCGGTCTGCTCTCGCTGGTGGACGCCGGCGACTGGAATCTCGCCGACGATGCGGGGGACGGTTGGCTGCTGCGAAGTGGGTACACGGTGGCCGCTATCGGATGGCAGTGGGATGCTCCGGGAGCCAATGCGCTGGCGCTTACTGCACCCATCGCGAAAGATCATGGCAGGACGATTACCGGCCTGGTGCGTGGCGACCTGATGCCGTCGCAGGTGATGGCGGAGATTCCGCTTGGACACTTGATCGTAGGACACATCGGCGGCACGGAGTATCCGGTGGCCCAGCCGGATGACCCGCGCAATGTGCTGACGGTGCGCAACTCGCGCGAGGGCGAGCGCACGATGATTCCGCGCGCGCAGTGGCAGTTTGCTCACACCGTCAACGGCAAGCTGGCGCCGAGCGATCGCTTCATTCATTTGAAAGGGGGCTTCAGGCCGGGCAAGCTGTATGAGTATGTCTACGTGGCGGCGGATCCGGTGGTTGCAGGGCTGGGCTTTGCCGCGGTGCGTGACTTTGCCTCCTACGCGAAGCATGCGCCCGATGCAGTGGCGCCGGCGGCGCGCGTCTATGGGCAGGGCATCTCGCAGGACGGGCGCTTTCTGCGTGACTTTCTCTATCAGGGATTCAACGCAGACGAGCAAGGAAGGATGGCTCTGGATGGCGTGCTGGCGCATGTGGCTGGAGCGGGCCGCGGCAGCTTTAACTACCGCTTTGCGCAGCCCTCACGCGATGCAGAGCCGACCTCTTCAGTCTTCTATCCCACGGACATTTTTCCGTTTACCGACCTGCCGGAACGCGATCCGGTGACGGGAGAGACGGGCGGGCTGCTCGATCGGGCGACGGCTGAGCATGTGGTACCGAAGATCTTTTTCTCCAATACTTCCTTTGAGTATTGGGGTCGGGTGGCATCGCTGATTCACACCAGCGCGGACGGCAAGCGCGACGTGCGCATCAGCGACGCAGTCCGCATCTATCACTTCACCGGGCTGCAACACTTCTCTGGGCCGTTCCCGCCGCGCAAGGGGATGGGCGAACTGATGGGTCAGGAGCCGCAGTCGCCGCTGCCGGTGCGCTTCTTCTGGCGGGCGATGATTACCAATATGGATGCGTGGGTGCGCGCGGGAACACCGCCGCCGCCGAACAGCTATCCGAAGATTGCGGACGGCACGTTGGTGCCCCTGAGCGCGTATGCCTTTCCTAAGATTCCCGGAGTCAACCTGTCGCATGAGGCGAACCGGGCCTATCGGCTGGACTTCGGACCGGACTGGACGCGCGGCATCCTGAGCGCGCAGCCGCCCAGGGTTGGCAAGCCGTCTCCTGTGCTTGTGCCGCAAGTGGATGCCGACGGCAACGAGCATGATGGCGTGCGGCTACCGGAAATCACGGTTCCGCTGGCGACCTATGCAAGCTGGAGCCTGCGCGACCCCTCGATTGGCGCGCCCGACCAGCGGGTGAGCTTTGAACTTTCGTACATTCCGTTTCCGCGCACAGCAACTGAGCGCATCGCGAAAGGCGATCCGCGCAAGTCGATTGCCGAGCGGTATGCGGGGCGCGACGACTACATGAGCCGTTACGCAAAGGCAGTGGACAAGCTCGTCGCCGAGCGGTGGATTTTGCCGGAAGACCGGGAGGCACTGCTCGATCTGGGCGCACGCGAGTGGGAGTATGCGACGCAGTGAAGGGAATGGTGGGCCCGGAGGGATTCGAACCCCCAACCAAGGGATTATGAGTCCCCTGCTCTAACCGTTGAGCTACAGGCCC
>JBBIVH010000319.1:0-2454 GCA_037439805.1 Acidobacteriaceae bacterium | reverse complement strand
GCAGGATGCTGGTGATGGTTCCGTTCTGGCGAATGAGGATCCGCGTGGAACGGGGCAGGAATGGCCGCGCGCCAAGAACCATAAAGTTGAGATGAGCGATACCGGACAGCAGGACATCGGGGCGAATGCGCCAGACGAGGCGAATGAGGTCGGGGAGCGCGTGGCGGATCCTGCGGTGCGGAAAGGCGTGGACCGTGACGTGGGGCAAGAGAGCGCCGGGTGTGAGCGGTGACTGGGACGACGCCAAAAGCCCGAGATGAATGTCATGCCGAAGGGGATTGAGGGAGTTTGCGAGGATCTGAATGACGCGCTCTGCGCCGCCGCCGCCGAGGTGGGGCATGAGCAGGAGCAAACGCGGGCGCGCGGCGATTTCAGGGGTGGCGGGCAATGGAATCAGTATAGGGTGGAAATCCAAGAGACAAGTGATTCAGGTCACATCTAGATTGGGTTGTATCTTTTGATACTAAAAGTGGGATTGGCATGCGGAACGCGGAAAGTGAACAGTAGAGTACGATTTCCGAATTCGTGCGGTTGGAGTTGCGAGAGAACTCACGGCACGCACGTAAGGGACAAAGATCCCAGAGCCTTCCGGTATTTATTCCCAGAAATGCTGATTTGGTGGAGACAGGGGACAGGGACCTGCGCGAAGTTGCGCGATGTGGGTTTCCGAATCGGGGAAGGCAGAGATGCAACCAGGCGTTGACGAGGGAGAGCAGCCACATATTGTCATCGGGGTCACGCATGAGCAGACCTGCCTGATTCTTGGAGACAAGCTGCGAGCACTGCGCGAGGCCGGCTTTCGCGTGACCCTGGTGAGCAGCCCAGGGCCGCTGCTGGAGAGAACCGCACGGAGCGCAGATGTGGAGTTTGCCGGGCTGGCGATGGAGCGGGGCATCTCGCCGGTGCGCGATCTGATCGCGCTGCTTCGACTCTTCCGGTTGTTGCGTCGCCTGCGGCCGGACGTTGCGGAGTTCAGCACGCCAAAAGCCGGTCTGCTGGGAACGCTGGCCGCACGGCTGGCAGGCGTGCCGCAGCGAGTGTATGTACTGCGCGGGCTGCGGCTTGAGACGAGCAATGGAATCAAGGGCCGCATTCTGCTGGCTGCTGAGATGGCGGCCGCAGCGTGTGCGCGGCATGTGCTGTGCAATAGCGAGAGTCTGCGGACCGAGTGCCTGAGACTGGGAGTGACCCGGGAGTCGAAGCTCTACATGCTGAAGCATGGAAGCAGTCATGGCGTCGATGGGCAGCGGTTCTCTCCGGGGCCGAGCGATCTTCGGTGGCAACTCGGAATTCCGGAGCGGGTGACGGTGATGGGGTATGTGGGCCGGTTGACGCGCGACAAGGGGATTCCGGAGCTGATTGCAGGGTTCGAGCGGCTGCTCGATGAAGAGCCGGAGACGTATCTGCTACTTGTGGGGTGGCTGGACGAGTCCGAAGACAGACTGGGTGAAGAGACCGCGGAACAGATTCGCAATCATCCTCGCATCGTTTGCACGGGATTTGTGGAGGACGCTGCGCCGTATTACCGCACCATGGATTTTCTCGTGTTTCCTTCGCGGCGCGAGGGATTTCCCAATGCCGTGCTGGAGGCTGCGGCCAGCGGGCTGCCTGTAATCAGCACCTTTGCAACAGGCGCACGGGATGCCGTGGTGCCGGGGCTGACCGGGCTTCTGATTCCAAAAGGCAGCGCTGCGGCGATTTGCGCGGCGTCGGTGGAGCTGATTCGCGACAAAGCGCGCAGGCGAAGGATGGGGCACGAGGCTCGCCGGTGGGTGCTTGAGTATTTTCCGGACAAGGACGTGTTACAGGCGACGTGCGAATTCTACAGCCGCCTTGTGGGTAGGGATGAGGTTGAGGCCGGCGTTACGGAACCTGTTGTGTCGCTGCGCTGACTGCTGCCGGAGCCGGTTCGGGGGTTGGAACCTGCAGCGTGTGCGCGCCGGTTTCGACCGCCTGCAACGCCCTTGTGGGAACGACGCCGAGGAGGAAGGTGGCTCCGACGGTGAACAGTAACGCTGCTGCTACGGCGACGCCGACGCGCGGCAGGGCGAGGCGCTGGCGCGTCTCCTCTGCCGGGGCCTGCACGGCGACGAAAGCGAGGCGGAGATAGTAGGCGGCTGCCAGGCCGGAGTTGAGAAGTCCGATGAGCGCCAGCCAGTTGGCGTTTCCTCCCATCGCTGCTGCAAAGGCGTAGAACTTGCCGAAGAAGCCGGCCGTGAAAGGAATGCCAACGAGCGAGGTAAGGAAAAAGATCAGAAGAATTCCGAGGGTGGGTGCTCGGTAGATCAGTCCCCGATAGTCGGCAATCAGGGTCCGCTCATCGTCATATCCGCTGACCAGGGTGATGACTGCGAAGATGCCGACGTTCATGGCGGCGTAAGCGGCTGTATAGAAGCTGGCGGCTGCGATGCCGCTGGCGCCAAGCCCCGCGAGCGCGGCGAGCAGGTATCCGGC
>JBBIVH010000318.1:0-2480 GCA_037439805.1 Acidobacteriaceae bacterium | reverse complement strand
CGGCGGGGCTTGACGAGTAAGAGTAAGGCAGCTTCTAGCTGCTAGCTCCTAGCTTCGAGCGCATTGGTGGCTGGGTGGGGTTTGTGGGTTCCCACTCATGCGCAAAAGACGCGCATGAATGGGGCACCCGGCACAGGAAGTAGCTAGGCGTAGATGCCGCGCTGCTTGATGGTGAAGGCGACGCGGTCGATGGCCAGCATGTAGGCGGCGATGCGGTTGTTGACGTTGTGCGCTTCAGCGTAGCGGACGACGTCTTCAAAGCTGTCGCGCAGGATGGTTTCGAGCTGCTCGTTGACGATGGCTTCCTTCCAGAAGTAACCCTGGCGGTCCTGCACCCACTCGAAGTAGCTGGCGGTGACGCCGCCGGCGTTGGCGAGGATATCGGGCACGACGAAGATACGCTTTTCGGCGAGGATCTCGTCGGCGACGGCGGTGGTGGGACCGTTGGCGCCCTCGACGACGATGCGGGCCTTCAGCTTGTCGGCGTTCCTGCTGGTAATCACGTTCTCGGTCGCGGCCGGGATGAGGATGTCGCAATCGGCACAGATGAGTTCATCGCTGGGCATGGCCTCTGCGCCGCGGAAACCGAGGGTGGTGTTGTTGCGGTAGCGATACTCCAGAAGCTGGTGGATATCGATGCCGGAGGCGTTGAAGAGGCCGCCATCCTTTTCGGCGATACCGATGACTTTGTAGCCGTGCTCCATGAGGAGGCGGGCGCTGTTGGAGCCGACATTGCCGAAGCCCTGGATGATGACGCGGCAGCCTTCCTGCGGCTGCTTGAGGTAGCGCAGGCTCTCATCGCAGACGACCATGACGCCGCGGCCGGTGGCCTCCATGCGGCCCCGGGAGCCGCCGATGTTGAGGGGTTTGCCGGTGACGACGCTGGTGACGGTGCGGCCCATGTGCATGGAGTAGGTATCCATAATCCAGGCCATGGTCTGCTCGTTGGTGTTCATGTCCGGGGCGGGAACGTCTTTCTCGGGCCCGATGAAGTCGATGATTTCGGAGGTGTAGCGGCGCGTCATGCGCTCGATTTCACCCTGGCTCATGGCTTTGGGGTCGCAGATGACGCCGCCCTTTGCGCCGCCGAAGGGGATGTTGACGACAGCGCACTTCCAGGTCATCCAACTGGCGAGGGCGCGGACTTCGTCGAGGGTCACGTCGGGCGAATAGCGAATGCCGCCTTTGGCGGGCCCGCGGGCGATGTTGTGCTGGACGCGGAAGCCGGTGAAGATCTCGATTCTTCCGTCATCCATGGTCACTGGAAAGTGGACGATAATTTCGCGCGCAGGCGTGCGCAGCAGCTTCCAGAGGCCCTCATCGAGGTTGAGTTTACGTGCGGCAAAGTCGAACCGTGCACTCTGGGCTTCCCAGGGGTTGATTTCCTGATCCAGAGTGACGGCTTGTGGAACGATCGACATACATTTTCTCCAATTCAAGTTGCCATTCCGTGGCAACGTCCACCCCGAAATAATCCCGGGCCCTCTGTTCGATGCGCATTCGGCTTCGGGCGTCTGCTCGCTGCCGTGCTTCTTTGGGGGCCGGATTCGGGGCTCAGCGGCTCACTCCTTGCAGGGCCCAAGCCCTGTTTGAGCCGTTGTGAGTCTAGGTCCCGCCCGGAAAAGTCGTCAAGCAGGCCGCTCACACCTTCGTAAGCGACGTCTTCCCGATTCTGCAGTCGTATTGAGGAAAGGGGTAGCGCGTTGGAGTCAATGCCCCAAAGGATGCACCGATTTAGTTACTGCTTTGGCGGAGAATGCGCGGCAAAGGCGAACGGTGGGCCTTGCAGTAAGCTACACTCTCGACAGGCTTAAGCTTTCTCTAATCCGCGACTTTGGCTGTGGGGGATACACGATCGATCGGTGGCGGGCGGGGGCGAGAAAAGCGCGAGTGGGGAAGCTGGCGAAGAGACAGGTGCTTCCGCCGTTCAAGCGGCGGGAGGTCGTGGCGCATGAGAGAACGCGTCCAGGAAGCAACGGAGTATGCATGGCGGCCGCCAATCACATTCTGGTCGTCGATGACGATGGAGTCGTAGGGTCGCTGGTTTCTTCTATGGCCAGCAGTCTGGGTCTGCGCTGCATCGTTACGAAAGACGCCGCCAATTGTCACAAGCTGGTAACGGCAGACACGGCGGCGATTCTGCTTGATCTGATCATGCCAGGAATGGATGGAGTGGAAGTTCTGCGCCTCCTCGGCGAGCAGAAGTGTGCGGCGCGCATCGTGCTGATGAGCGGGATGGACAAGAGGGTGATTGAGACGGCCGAGAAGCTGGCGCGGACACTCGGACTCTCGGTTATCGGCCACCTGCGGAAGCCCTTCGGCATCGAGAATCTTCAAGCCACGCTCGGCGTATTTGCACCCTCGGAGTTTTCACTGTTGCGCGAAAAGGCGCCGACGGTTGAGTTTGACAATTCTGAACTGGTGGCAGCATTCGAGCGCAATGAATTTGTGAACTATTACCAGCCGCAGATCAGCCTGAA
>JBBIVH010000317.1:0-2488 GCA_037439805.1 Acidobacteriaceae bacterium | reverse complement strand
GTCGCTTCGCGCCGTTGATCCCTCAGCGCACAGCCTTCTTCACCAGAGCGCTGATCCGCTCCTCTACAGCGGCGTTCAACTCCGTCAGCGCAAACGCCGTCGGCCACATCGCACCATCATCGAGGTTCGCCGCATGCATAAAGCCAACCGTCGCATACCGCGTCTTGAATCGCTGCGCGCTCTGAAAGAAGCAGACGATCGTGCCGTCCTTTGCATACGCGGGCATCCCATACCAGAGCCTCGCATCCAGCAGCGGCGCGCTGGCGTGAACGATTGCGTGCAGCCGCTCGGCCAGCCTGCGATCCAGCGCCGGCATCGCAGCAATGTTCGCCACCGCCGCGGCTTCGTCGTCGGCCTTCTTCGCGGCCTCTTTAGCTGCCCGCTTGGCGGCTCTGCTCACAGACGCCGTCGCGGTCGTGCTCCTGCTCTTCTTCTTTCTGTCTGCTTTCCCGTCAGCCATTGTCATGCTCCCTCTGTGGATGCCTGCGCAACGCCCGTCTCAGCAAAGAGCACGCCGAGGGTGCGGCTCTGCGGTCGCAGCGCCCATGACGCCACCGTAAAGCCGGTGATGATGAGTGGAGCAATCACGTGAAATCCATACGCGCCAGCGTCGCCCGACATCGCGCACGACGCCGCCGCTCCGGTCACGTCGAAGAAGATCCCGGCATACGCCCATTCCTTCAACCGTGGGTAGCCCGGCACCAGAATCGCAATCGCTCCCAGCGCCTTCCACACGCCGAGAATGGCGAAGAAGTACATCGGGTAGCCAAGCACGGGCACCACGCCATGCGGGTTGCCCAGGTATTGCACGACCTGCGAAATGCCGCCGCTGCCGATCGGGAAAGCGACCAGCACCGTCATCGTCCAGTACACAACGGATCTGCCTTTCATCACTCCATCCCTCCAACCACGCGTTCCATATTGCCAATGAATCTCTGCCAGCCGTACTGCGCGCCCTGGTACGCGGCCATCTGATCGGGCCGGAAGCCGGACTGCTCCATCCGAACATGCGTGCCGCTCTCCGTCGGAGTCAGCGTCCACTCCACCAGCCACTGCAGCCCTGATTCGCTTCCGCCCACGCCCCAGCTATACGACAGGCGCTGCATCGGCTCGACGATGCGCACCTCGCAGTCCACAATCCCGCTCCAGTTCGGCATGGGGTCAGCCCTGAATTGAAACCTCCGCCCCGCCACCGGCTCAAAGTCGTTCTTCATCATCCACTGCGCCAGCAGCGGACTCTCCGTCAGCGCGCGCCACAGTTTTTCCGGCGCGTGCGTGAACTCCCTCTCGACCACCAGGCTGCGGGGACATTCTGCCGAGTTATTCATGGTTCCATCCTTTCGAGCAATGCCTCAAGACGATCAAACCGGTCGCGCCAGAAGGCGCCGTAGTGTTCAAGCCAGTCCACCATCGGCCCCAGCGCATCGGGCTGCGCGCGATAGTGCGTCTCGCGTCCCTCGCGCCGATGCCGCACCAGCCGCGCCCGCTTCAGCACCGTCAGATGCTTCGAGACAGCTGGCTGCGACACGCCCGCATACTGCGTCAATGCGTGCACGGTCTGCTCGCCTCGCCGCGACAGTTCCTCAAAGATGGCCCTGCGCGTCGGGTCGGCAAGCGCCCGGAAAACCGGATTGGCACTGGCCCGCTTCATGGTCAGAACCATAACCATCTAGTTATTGATTGTCAAGAGGAAATCGATGGCTATCTTCGATTACCGGGGCCGCTCGCGCGAAAGCTTCGACACCGACAGCTTGAGCGCATGCAAGGCCGTCGCAAGTGTTCCCTGCTGCGGCTCGCTGAGGAGCGGATGCACATGCTCGGGCATCACCACTTAGCCGATAACACAAAGCGCATAGCGCACGCGCGTCCGCTCCAGCGCCTCTTCAAAACGTGCACGCACCGCGACCGATGCGAGATAGAGCTGTCGGTGATAGCAACTGAAAGTAACAAAATACAGATCGCCTGAGGATTAATAACGCTTGAGGCCCGGGTCACATGCAGAATTGAAGCGGCGGAGGACCGGAACCACACCAGATGCCCAACGACTCGCCTCCCACCTTAGTCGCTGCGCCAAAGACGTGCATCGTCGAAGCTGGGCACCCGGGATTCAGGCGGTTCAACCTCACGCCGAACCCGACACCCCCGTCACTCCCCCGGCGCCGTAGCCACCGCCACCAGCGAGTCCGCGCACCCGTAATACAAGAACCACCGCTTGTGGAACCACACCAGCCCCTCGGCAAAAGTCGTCCCTGCCGCGTACTGCCCCGTCTTCTCATACGGCAACTCCGGCTTCAGCACCGGCTGGTCTGTCTGGTTCAGCAGCAGCGCCGGGTTCTTCGCATCAAAGAGCGCCTCGCCCGCCGCATACGCGCCCACGCCCAGTGCTGGGTCGCCTTCAGTCGCGGCGTTCTTGCCGTTGTACAGCATCACGATGCCCGCGTCGGTCAACACCGGCGGCGGCCCCGTCTCAGGAAACGAGCTGTCAAAG
>JBBIVH010000316.1:0-2498 GCA_037439805.1 Acidobacteriaceae bacterium | reverse complement strand
AGCATCTTGGCACCGAGGGCCTGCTCAACGGGCAGAGCCTCGACTTGAACTACTTCAAGCTCCCGCACACGGTAGACAGCACCGAGCGCGTCGCCCAGGGCAAAACCGTTTCTCTCATTTCGGTGACTCTTGTACTTCCTGCCATGGCAGGAGGCGCCAGCCCGCGCGAGTTGCAACTGCTGCAGCGGATCAGCGCCTGCTGGGGGCTGAGTTATCAGATCGTGGACGACCTGAAGGATGTTCTCGAGAGCTCCGCATCCTCGGGCAAGACTGCCGCGCGTGACGCGTTTCTGGGCCGTCCAAACATGGTTCTCGCGATAGGAGTCGGCGGAGCCATAAGCCGCCTTCTTCGTCTCTTGCATCTGGGCGACTGGAGCTTGAGAATGCTGATAGAGCTTCGCCCCTCGTTGAGTTTCCTCGGGGAATTCCGCGGGACTCTGAAAGACGAGCTGGACCGCGTCATCGAAGGTGCAGGCGCCATTCCGATCGACAAGAAACGATGATCTTTCTTCGACTGATCCTGGTCAATCTTCTGCGGCACAAAATCCGCACCTTCATCAGCATCGCCGGAATCGCCTTCAGCGTGGCCGCCATGATCACCGTGGTGACGGTGCTCGAGGGAGCTGTGGGGATGTTTTCGAGCATTCTGTCCAGCGGCTCGGAGTTGATCGTCTTTGAGCGCAACGTCTCCGACCTGTTCTTCAGCGATGTGCCACAACGCGCGAAAGACGCGATCGCAAAATGGCCCATGGTGAGCCATGCCGATGCGGTGCTGTTCGGCGTGGTTTCGAGTGCCGATCATCCCATCATCACGTGCTTTGGTGTAACCGCCGAAGACGCGCGCATCCGCAAAGCAACCTGGGTGTCGGGCAATGCCGATCAATTCGGAAACGGCGGCAACGTGGTGGTGCTTGGCGAACGTGCGGCGGAATTCCTCGGAGCCGCCACTGGTAAAGATGTACCGATCGGGCACGGAACATTTCACGTTATCGGGGTCATCCGCACACGCAACGGTTTCGAGGACGGCGGAGTGTTCATGCCGCTCGAAGCCGCGCAGAAGTTCTTCCACAAAGAAGGTTCCTCAGTCATCACCATCAAACTGAACAACAAGGAAGATGCTGCGCCATTCAAAGCGCAGGTGCACAAGCAGTTTCCGAGTCTCATCGCGCTCGAGGACGCAGAGTTCTCGCGCTCCTATTCGCAATTCAAGATCCTGAAAGCGACTGCATGGGCAGTCGGAGGCTGCGGCCTCGCTCTGGGCGGATTAGGCGTCGCCAACACCATGATCATGTCGGTCTTCACGCGCATTCGCGAAATCGCAATTCTGCGTGTGAACGGGTTCGCAAACAGTCAGATCGCAACGACAATTTTCGGCGAATCGGCTATTGTGGCCCTCACTGGGGCGCTGGCTGGGCTCGCCGTCGGAGCGATCGCTCTTTATGGGCTCAAAGAGGTACCAGCTTTGCACGGCTATGTGGATGTGACGATTCATCCCGGCTTGATGCTGATTGTCGTGCTGCTCGCTCTGCTCACGGGACTTGCGGGCGCGCTCTATCCTGCCGCGTATGCCATGCGCATCAAGCCGGTGGAGGCGCTGCGTTTCGAATGACGGCTCCTCTTCAATCCGGGGAAGCTCCCGTTGTGATCCGCGCCTCAGGCGTGTGGAAGAGCTATGACGAGGGCACCATCTCGGTGCTCAACGGCGTCGATCTGGAAGTACGCAAGGGCGAGGCGATTGCGTTGTGCGGCCCCTCGGGATGCGGCAAAAGTACCCTGCTGCACCTGATTGGCGGCCTCGATGAGACCACAAGGGGATTGGTGCTGGTAAACGGCAAGAAGCTCGGCCGCAGCCGCGACATGGTCCAGTTCATGCGCCACGAAGTTGGGTTCGTCTTTCAACTTCATAACCTTATCCCCGATCTCACCATGGAAGAGAACTGTCTGCTGCCGGCTGTCGCCGCCGGCACATCACACGCCGCAGCCCTGAGCCGCCTGCAGGAACTGGCTGAGCGCACCGGCCTCGGACACCGGCTGAAGCATCGAATTCAGAAGCTGTCCGGCGGAGAGCGTCAGCGCACCGCGATCTGCCGAGCCCTCATGAACAGGCCGGGAATCCTGTTGGCTGACGAACCCACGGGCTCGCTCGACGAGAATGCCAGTAGCGCGGTCTTCAATCTGCTGCTCGAACTGGCGCACACTGAGAGCGTGACCCTGCTGATGGCGACGCACGACCGCAGCCTTGCTGCCGCTTGCGATAGAGTGCTGGAGATGCACGATGGCCGAATCCGCACAGACTGGTGAAACAGACCGCACCGCCGGCGTGACTGCTGCCGTGCAGCATGCGCTCGGCTGGCTCGTCTTCGGCAACGCGCTCGGAGTGATGATCGCCATCCTGCTTCTGTTGCCGCAGTTGAATCCCTGGCTCGGCGAGTGGACCTACGGCCGCTGGATGATGGTCCACATGAACGCGATGCTTTACGGCTGGAGCAGCCTGCCCA
>JBBIVH010000315.1:0-2509 GCA_037439805.1 Acidobacteriaceae bacterium | reverse complement strand
ACGGTGGGGAAGGCGATGCCGGTGCCCATGACGCCTTCTTCAAAGAGCGCGCGCGAGTACTCCATGGCGGCGCGGCCTTCGCCAATGATGATGGGGGTGATGGGCGTCTCCGTGGCCGGGGTGGTGACGCCGCCGATGTTGAAGCCGGCGCGGCGCAGCTCGCCCTGGAAGTAGCGCGTATTCGCCCACAAGCGCTCGATGCGCTCGGGCTCGTTCTCCAGAATGTCGAAGGCGGCGATGCAGGTGGCGGCGACTGAGGGTGGATGGGAGGTAGAGAAGAGGAACGGGCGGGCGCGGTGGTAGAGGTAGTCGATGAGATCGTGACTGCCGCAGACGTAGCCGCCGAGCGCGCCGATGGCCTTGGAGAGCGTGCCCACCTGCACATCGACGCGGCCATGCATGCCGAAGTGGTCGATGCTGCCGCGGCCATTGCGGCCGAGGACGCCGGAGGCGTGCGCGTCGTCCACCATCATGATGGCGCCGTATTTCTCGGCCAGTGCGGCGAGCTTGTCCACGGGGCCGATGTCGCCATCCATGGAGAAGACGCCGTCGGTGATGACGAGCTTGTGGCCGGGCTCGCTGGCGATTTCCTGGAGCAGCTCTTCGCAGTGGGCGACGTCTTTATGGCGGAAGACTTTGATTTTGGCGCGGGAGAGGCGCGCGCCGTCGATGATGCTGGCGTGGTTGAGCTCGTCGGAGAGGATGAAGTCCTCTTTGCCGAGGATGGCGCTGACGGTGCCGGCGTTGGCGGCGAAGCCGCTCTGGAAGACGACGCAGGCCTCGACGTTTTTGAAGCGGGCGATGCGCTCTTCGAGCTCCATGTGGATGCGCATGGTGCCGGCGATGGTGCGAACGGCGCCGGAGCCGACGCCGTAGGTGCGCGTGGCGACGATGGCGGCCTCAATGAGTTTGGGGTGGTTGGCCAGGCCGAGGTAGTTGTTGCTGGCGAGGTTGATGACCTCGCGGCCGTCGTAGTGGCAGACCGGGGCCTGCTGATCGTCGAGCACGCGCAGGCGGAAGTGGGTGCCTTTGGCCTTGAGTTCGTCGAGCGCGGCGGTGAGATAGGCGAGCTGCGGGCGGGTAGCGGTCTCAGGCATGGCGTTGCACCTCAAAGAGAAAGCATAGCGCGGTGCGGTGAGATGCGGCTGTGAGGGGCGATGCGCGACGGTCGGAGGCGAGCTGGGCGAAGCAGGCGCGTGGCGGTGCAGAGCGTCAGGCGAGGAACCAGTTCCACTGCTCGGGCGTGAGCGGCACGACGGAGAGGCGGCCGATGACGAGCAGCGGCGAGCCGGCAAAGAGCGGCTCGGCCTTGATGGCGGCGAGGGTTTTGGGATGCTTGAGGCGCTTGCCGGCCTTGACCTTGACGATGGGGACCTTGGGGTCGGTTGGGTCGACGCTGACCACGGAGCCCGTGCCGACGGCGGTGCGCTCGTCGCCGGTGTGGTAGAAGATCCATTTCGTGCCGGGCTTCATTTCGCGCAGGTGCTTGACGGCGGTGGGGTTGGTGACGCCGTCCCAGATGGTCTCGCGATCGCGGAGAAAGTCGTCGAAGGAGTAGACATCGGGCTCGGTCTTGAAGAGGAAGCAGGCCATGGGGGCAGGATACATGAGGGGCGGGTGGGTGCGGGTGAAGTCGCGGGCTGGCCGGTACGCTTCGCACTCAACCAGACACAAACGCCGGTCACTTGACGGAACTCGCACGATGTCATACGTTGTATGTACAGGAGATTTCCCCATGTCCGCAACCGCGGAGAAGACCAGAACGGAACGGCTGAACGTGCGCGTCACTTCCGATCAGGCGCGCCTCATCCGCCGGGCGGCCACGGCAACGAAGGCGAACCTGTCGAGCTTTCTGGTGGAGAGCGCCTGTCTGCGCGCCGAGGAAGCTCTGGCTTCGCAGCAGCACTTGGTTTATACCGCGAAGCAGTGGGATGCCTTCACGGCGGCGATGGATCGTCCTGCGCAGAACAAGCCGCGGCTGAGAGCCTTGCTGCGCAAGCCGAGTATTCTGGAACAGCGCTAGGATGGACCGGCTCTCGCAGGTCGAACCGTTGAGCAGGACCCATGATCTGACTTCCTTCGATTGCGGCACGCATGAGTCACTGAATCTGTGGCTGAAGAAATACGCCCTGCAGAACCAGATGAACGACAGCGCACGGACCTATGTTGTCCATCGCGCAAATGTTGTCGTGGGCTACTATTCCATCGCCGCTGGCAGCATTGCCAGGGAAGGCGCGACGCCGCGATCGGCTCAGGGGTTGGCGCGGCATCCCATACCGATTGCATTGCTCGGGCGGCTGGCTGTGCACCGGGAGGAGCAAGGGTTCGGCCTGGGTGCGGCGCTGCTGAAGGATGCCCTGCTGCGGGTGGAGCGCGCCGCGGATCTTCTCGGGATTCGGGCGGTTCTGGTGCACGCGATCGACCGGAAGGCCAGGGCGTTTTATGAGAAGTTCGATTTCGAGCCGTGTCCGGACGATGAACTTCATCTAATGCTGCTGATGAAAGATCT
>JBBIVH010000314.1:0-2514 GCA_037439805.1 Acidobacteriaceae bacterium | reverse complement strand
TGTGGGCGGGCGCCGCTCTGGCAACCCTCAGCCTGATCATCCGCGCTGTCGCACAGGACGAGTAGCAATCCAGTCAGTTCTGCTTCGGGCCAGGCCGAATGGCTCGCGCAGCTTTGCGCTTCATCCTGTCCGGCTTTTGCTGGTTTTCTTCGACGGGAGAGCCTGCGCGCGGCATAGCCGCCTGGCGCGCCTCCCGTTTACCGTCACCCGCATCGACCTGTGGCGGCACCAGCGTCTGCGGCGTCCGGATCGCCCCCGCGCTTGAAAACCCTTCTGGAGCAACCACCCGCGGCAGTCCCGGAATGGCCGGCCTCGTCGGCTGCACCCGCGAGAAAATCCCCCAGCTTCCGCCCGCCACCACCAGCACGATGGCCGCTGCAGCGGCGCCGCGCAGCATGGCTTGCAGGCTGCCCGTCTCAACGGAAACCGGCGCTCCGCGCCACGCCAGCACCTTGCCACTCTGCGGAGCAGCCAGCAAGGCAACCTTGATGCGGTCTTCCAGTCCTTCCGGAGCAGGCGCTTCGGCCCTCAGGCGCAGCACGCGCTCCACTTCGGCCACGCCCGCGGCGCCATTCGCAAGCCGAACCGGTTCAGGTGATTTCATCGCAGGCTCCTCTGGTGCTCCAGCAGCTCCGCCATCAGGTTGCGCGCGCGAAACAATCGCGACCGCACGCTGGACTCCGTGATCCCGAGCACCTCGGCGATCTCAACGCTGGACAACTCTTCAAACGCGGAGAGCAGCAGCACTTCGCGCTCCTTGTCCGGCAGCCGCTCCACCAGCGCCAGCACGTGCGCATGGTGCTGCGCGGCAGAGGCGCGCTCCTCCGCCGTCATGCCTTTGGCGGGCAGCACGCGGGCCAACTCGGCAATGTCATCGGTTTCCGGCCGTGTCTTGGCGCGCCGCTTGCGGTCCAGCACGATGTTCCAGACAATGCGCACCAGCCACACCCGCCGGTCGCGCACCTCGTGCAGCGTGTCTCGATGCCGCAGAACGCGCAGAAAGGCTTCCTGCACAGCATCTTCGGCGTCATGAGCGTTCTTGAGCACCGAGTAGGCAACGCGGTACAGCGTCGAGGCGTATTCATCCACCAGCGCAGCCACCGCGCTCTCGCCGGTCTGCTCTCGGGCCTGCTCCCGCGCCTCGTCACGCATGGCGATTGGAACGATCTCCATCCATCCTGCAAGGGATGCTGAACCGGCGCTCATACTTCAACTGGACGCATCCGGTTCGCCGGGCGCTCATCCACAGAGGAGGCCCTTCATCTGAACCTTGACCTGAACCTGGACCTGGGCCTGAACGTGGACCTGAACCCCGCAGTGCCGCGCCTATTGCCCCGGCGTTAGCTTCTGCGCCGCAATCGACCCCGCCATGCCATCCTTGTCGGCATCTTTCACCTTGGCCCAGAGCGCCCGCGCCTGGTCCGTCTTCCCCGTCGCGGAGTAGAGGTCAGCTAGGTCGAGCTGCGCCACCGTGGCCGGCACCGTCGTCGAGGGCTTCGCGGCCAACTCGTTGTACAGTGCAATGGCGTCATTCTCGCGCCCCGACTGGCGATACTGGCCGGCGAGCGCCAGCTTGGCAAGGTTCGCCAGGTTCCGGCTCCACGAGCCGGAAGCAGTCTTCAGTTCCGCCTCCGACTGGCTGGTCTGGCCAAGGTCGGCGTACGTGACGCCCGCAAAATAGTGTGCCCGCGCGCCCTGAGGAAGCCAGCCATACTGGTTGGCCACCGCCACAAACTGCTGATTCGCAGCCTGCGCGCGCTCCTTTGCCGTCGCATACACGCCCTTCTGCGGCGGCGCGCCTGGAATGGCCAGCGGAGCCGTGTAGGTATCGAGCGCCGCGCCCAGAGCCGCATCGGCTGCCGTGGTCCGCACATTCCAGAAGACCCACGCCGCAACCACCACCAGCACCGCCGCGCCGGCTGAAACCACCCAGCGCACCACGCCCTCGCGATGACCACTCACCCAGCTGACGCCGGTCTTCGTTGCTTCGGCAAACTTATCGCCCTTCAGGGCATGACGGGTTTGTGTATCCACGGCTTCTCGTTGTCCTTCGTGATTCGTTGAACTTGCAGGCGGGTCCTTACAGGTTGGGCACTGCCACTGCAACCCTGCTAGTTTATCAGCGCCTCCTGAAGCGCGTCCACACGGCCGGCGTCTTCCAGCCAAAGCCACAATGGATGCATGCGCTTGCCGTGGTCAAGAGCGGAGCGATAGGCTAGTCCTATGTACGAAGACTTTCACGTAACCGACCGCTGGAGCGGCGAAGACCTGCACTGCTGCTGGAAGGCCAACATCGTCGCCATCGCCACTCGCCACGCCGACGCCGTCGATGTGCGTTTCGATGTAAACGGCCGCCCCATGTGGATCGCCATGCCCAGCGTGGCCTGGGTGGAGCAGAAGAAGCGCTCCGGCAAGGTCATCACCGACCAGTTGGCCGCGCAGATTGCGGGCCGCTACCTCAAGCAACTCGTCGAAGAAGGCTACGACGCGCGCCGCGAGGTTTACACCATGACC
>JBBIVH010000313.1:0-2529 GCA_037439805.1 Acidobacteriaceae bacterium | reverse complement strand
CAATGGCCTTGTGGCGCTCGTCCTTCTCTCCGCCCTTGCGGGTGAAGATTTTAACGTCGACGATGGTGCCCTCGATGCCCGGAGGACAGTAGAGGGAGGCGTCGCGAACATCGCCGGCCTTTTCGCCAAAGATGGCACGGAGCAGTTTCTCTTCCGGCGTCAGCGTGGTTTCGCCCTTGGGCGTAACCTTGCCGACGAGGATGTCACCGGGCTTCACGACCGCGCCGATGCGGATCACGCCGCTTTCGTCAAGGTTGCGCAGGAACGATTCACTGATATTGGGGATGTCGCGGGTAACTTCTTCGGGGCCGAGCTTGGTGTCGCGAGCTTCGATTTCATACTCCTCGATGTGAATCGAGGTGTAGTAATCATCCTTCACCAGTTTTTCACTGACGAGGATGGCGTCTTCGAAGTTGTAGCCGCGCCATGGCACGAAGGCCACGAGTACGTTGCGGCCAAGGCCGAGTTCGCCGCGATCGGTGCAAGGCCCATCGGCCAGCACCTGAGCGGTCTTCACGCGGTCGCCCACGCGAACCAGCGGCTTCTGGTTGATGCAAGTGTTTTGATTGGAGCGCTTGAACTTGGTCAGAGTGTAGATGTCCGCACCAACTTCGCGGCTCAGCACGCCGGAATGGTCGCTTTCGACGCGCACGATGATGCGCTCGGAATCGACCTGATCGACGATGCCGTCGCGCTTGCAGAGCACCACGGCACCCGAATCGCGAGCGGTGACGCGCTCCATGCCGGTGCCGACCAGCGGAGCTTCGCCGCGGATCAGCGGAACGGCTTGGCGCTGCATGTTGGAACCCATCAAGGCGCGGTTAGCGTCGTCGTTCTCGAGGAACGGGATCAAGCTGGCGGCAACGGAAACAAGCTGTTTGGGGGAAACGTCCACGTAGTCCACTTCGTCGCGATGCTTCAGGACGAAGTTGCCGGCCTGGCGGCAGTTCACGAGTTCGGTGGTGATGCGCAGCTTTTCGTCGAGCGAAACGTTGGCCTGAGCGATAACGTACTTGTCTTCTTCCCAAGCCGAAAGATAGAAGCAGTAGGGCTCGTCGACAACCTTGCGGCGCTTCAACTCTTCGTTTAGCTCTTCCACGCGGTCGTGTTCGACGATGTCGCCAGCCTTAAATTCGCTGTCGCCGGCATTGACGATCTGGACGTAATCGACGATGCGGCCGCCCTTGACGCGGCGATAGGGGGATTCGATGAACCCGTAATCGTTGATGCGGGCGAAACAGCTCAGAGAGCTGATCAAGCCGATGTTCGGGCCTTCCGGCGTCTCGATGGGGCAGATGCGGCCGTAGTGGGTCGGGTGAACGTCGCGCACTTCAAAACCAGCGCGCTCGCGGGACAGACCACCCGGACCAAGAGCGGAAAGCCTCCGCTTGTGGGTGATTTCGCTGAGCGGGTTGGTCTGATCCATGAACTGGCTGAGCTGCGAGCTTCCGAAGAACTCGCGGATCGCCGCCATGACCGGCTTGGCGTTGACCAGGTCGTGCGGCATGGCCGTGGACATTTCCTGGTACACGCTCATCTTTTCCTTGATGGCGCGCTCCATGCGCACCAAGCCGATGCGGAACTGGTTTTCGAGCAGCTCGCCGACCGCGCGCACGCGCCGGTTGCCCAGGTGGTCGATGTCGTCCACCGCGCCGATGCCGCGGCGCAGTTTCAGCAGGTACCTGATGGTGGCCTTGAAGTCTTCCGAATCCAGCGTGCGCTTGTCCAGGCTGGTGGCGTCGGATTTATCGAACAGCTTGATGTTGAACTTCATGCGGCCCACGCGCGAGAAGTCGTACTTGCGCGGGTCGAAGAACATGCCCTGGAATAGGGCGGTCGCAGTATCGAGCGTCGGCGGGTCGCCCGGACGCAGCTTGCGGTAGATCTCGATCAGCGCCTCCGAGGGCGTCTTGACCGAATCGCGGCGCAGCGTCTGGCTGATGACCGTGCCCACGTCGTCGCGCTCCGGGAAGAAGACGCTCATTTCGACCACGCCGCCGGCTTCCACAATCTTCGCCAGTTTGCCGGCCGTGATTTCCGAGTTGGCTTCGAGCAGAACCTCGCCGGTCGTCGTGTCCACGATGTCGCTGGCCGCCCACGCGCCTTCCAGGTCAGTCGCATCGACTTCGATTTCGCCGATCTTCGCCTTCTGGATTTCCTTGAGAATCATGGGGCTGATCTTGCGGCCCGAGTGTGCCACCTCCTCCCCGGACTTCGACTTGACGCTGTGGGCCAGCTTCATGCCCAGCAGGTTGGTGGGTTTGTCACTGGCGGGATCGAGCGTCCAGAACAGCTTCTGGTCGCGGATCGCCAGCCGATCGACGGTGTAGAAGGTGCGCAGAATATCCTCGCCCGAGCGCAGCCCCAAGGCGCGCAGGAAGATCGTGCCCAGGAACTTGCGCTTGCGGTCAATGCGCACGTACAGCGCATTCTTCTGGTCGTATTCGAACTCCACCCAGGAGCCGCGGTAGGGAATGATCTTGCCCAGGAAGTAGGTGCGGTTGTTGGCGGTCTCGAAGAACACGCCGG
>JBBIVH010000312.1:0-2536 GCA_037439805.1 Acidobacteriaceae bacterium | reverse complement strand
CGTCACCATCGAGCGCACTTTTTTGCCGGGGCTCGACAGCCTGACCTGCCCAGCAGTCGCCGTGGAACTGGCGCCAGACCGCGCGCAGGATGGCTCCGTCACGGCAGAACCGGACGACGCGGCCTATCAGGCCAAAGTCGCATCCGCATTAGCCGCTGGCATGCTGGCCTTCCGGTCGGAGAAGAGTGAGCCATGATTCCCCGTTATCAGAAGGTTCTTTTTCTGCTTCTCCTGGCGGCTTCGCTGGCGATGGTGGGGATTCTGTGGCACCTCCGCACTCGTGCCCATCAACGCCTGCTCGCCGGTGAAGACTCCGTGCCGACGCAGGCGCCGGACGTGACCGCCGCCGAGCCTGCCACGCTGGTCGTCGCCAGCGACGTCGACGGTTCCCTGCTTCCCCAGGATCGCGCCCTGCCGCTGCCCGCCGATCCCGGCACGCGCGCCCGCGTGCTGCTCGGCAAGCTGCTCGACGTGTACGCGGCCCCGGACGCGGCCCATCCGGTAGGAGGCGGGGCAGCCGGAATTGCCCAGGTCTTTCTCTTGCCCGCCACCGGGGATGCCGCGAAGGCGGCTCCGGACGCGCAGATGGCCGTGGTCAACCTCACCGGATCGTTTGCCGGCGGCCATCCCTCGGGCATTGAGACGGAGACGCTGACCGTGCTTTCCATCTGCGCCACGCTGCGGGCGAATCTTCCTCAGGTCGCGTCGGTGCGGTTTCTTGTGGATGGGCAAGAGCGCCCCACACTCGCAGGCCATGCCGATCTCACCCGCACCTATCTCACCGCCAACGCCGTTCCCAGTGGAGGTTCAAGCCAGTGACAGGCGCACCCGCGTCGCCGACCATCGGAGTTTTTGACTCAGGCTTTGGAGGGCTCACCGTACTGCGAGCTCTCATCGACCGCGTGCCTCACGCTCGCTACGCCTTTCTCGGTGACACTGCTCGCCTGCCCTACGGGTCCAAGTCGCGCAGAACCATCGCTCGATACGCCATCGAGAGCGCGCAGTTTCTCGTGCGCGAACAGGGAGCGGAGTTCCTTGTCATCGCGTGTAACACGGCCAGCGCCCTCGCGCTCGATGCCATCCGCGATGCGGTCCCAGTGCCTGTACTCGGCGTGATTGAGCCGGGAGCAGAAGCGGCCCGCGCCGCTTCGCACACTGGCGACGTACTCGTCATCGCGACGGATGCGACCGTCCAGAGCCATGCCTACACCGCCGCAGGGAATGCGCGCGGACTCCGCGTACTGGAAAAGGCATGCCCCTTGCTGGTGCCGCTGGTGGAAGAAGGCTGGACAAACCACCCCGTTACTAGCGAAGTCATTCGCATCTATCTCGACGAGCTGAACGCAGCGGCTGCAGTCCAGCAGATGCAGCCTGATGCGCTAGTGCTGGGATGTACGCACTACCCGTTGCTGCGTCCCTTGATTGAATCGGCCGTCGCTGCGGGGGTTCAGGTCATCGACTCGGCAGCGGCAGCGGCGGAGGCCGCCGCGCGCAGTTTCCCTGCCCTGCCGATTGCATCGCACCAGGCGCGGGAACCAGAGATTCGCTGCTTCGCTACAGACTCCGTTGAGAAGTTCCAGCGGCTCGGCTCGCGCTTTCTCGGCAGACCTGTCGGAGAAGTCGGGCTGGTCGATCTCGGCGGTTGAGGCAATGCGTGCGCCGCGATTCCCTCAGATCCGGGAATGACGCTCTGCTATTCTGAAAGACGGTTGGCCGCGGGTCTTCCCGCACAGATGTTGCTTGATACGGAAGGATAGAAGATTCGCATGATCAATCTGGCAGGTAAAACGGCTGTCGTTTTCGGGCTGGCCAACAAGCGATCCATCGCCTGGGGAATCGCGCAAAAACTGCACGAGGCAGGCGCGACGCTCGCCATCTGCTACCAGAATGAACGCATGAAGCTGGAAGCCGAAGAGCTGATCAAGGATCTTCCCGGCGCCAGCGGATTCCAGTGCGACCTATCCGTCGACAGCGAGATTGACGCCGTCTTTGCGGCGCTGAAGCAGAAGTACGGCAAGCTCGACATCCTTGTGCACGCTGTGGCCTTTGCGCCCGCCGCCGACCTGCGCGGTGAGTTCATCAACACCAGCCGCGAAGGATTCCGCACCGCGCTCGATGTCAGCGTCTACTCGCTCATCGCAGTTACCCGCGCCGCCGCGCCTTTGATGACCGACGGCGGCAGCATCATGACGCTCAGCTATTACGCGGCAGAGAAGGTTGTGCCCAACTATAACGTGATGGCGGTTGCCAAAGCCGGCCTTGAATCCACCGTGCGCTACCTCGCCTGGAACCTCGGCCCGAAGAACATCCGCGTCAACGCCATCTCCGCAGGCCCGATCAAGACGCTCGCCGCGCGCGGAGTCGGCGACCTCAGCGAGATGATGAAGTCGCACGCAGACCGCGCCCCGCTCCATCGCAATGTGGATCAGTTGGAAGTGGGCGGAGCAGCGCTGTTTCTCGCCAGCGATCTGTCGAGCGCCATCACCGGCGAAGTGACCTACGTGGACTGCGGCTACAACATCATGGGCTTTTAGGG
>JBBIVH010000311.1:0-2558 GCA_037439805.1 Acidobacteriaceae bacterium | reverse complement strand
CAACAGCGTGGCGGAGGTCAAGATGGTGATTGACCCGACCACCGCGGAAGGCTAGTCCCACTTACCACGGCTCCGCGGAGCCTTTCGGCACAGCAGGGCGCATCGTGATGCATGGCTGGTTTGCGGGCGAAAGCTGTGGCGACGGAAACAGAGGCTTTTCCCCTTGTTGCCGAATCGTTATAGTGCTTCATATGTTTCGAGCAGAGGGGTTCGCGCCTTGAATCGGACACTTCCCTGCACATTGCTGGTACTGATCCTGGCGTGTTTCAATCCGTGCGGGCATGCGAAATCCTTGCCCGAACTACCCACTCCCGCAGGCAACCAACCCGCAACCCAGCCGGCGATGCGCATACGCATCGGCACGAGCGTGTCTATGCTGAACGGGCCGTGGAAGTTCACCGTTGGCGACTCGCCCATCGACCCGGCAACCGGCAGACCGCTCTGGGCAGAGCCGGACTTCGACGACTCCGGCTGGGAAACGGTCGACCTGACATCGAAGACAACCGCCATCGACCCGACTTCGGGCTGGACCGGCTATGTCCCCGGCTGGACGGCCAAGGGGCATCCCGGCTATTGGGGTTACGCGTGGTATCGCATTCGCGTGCAGCAGGAGGAGTTCCAGGGCGAAGAGCCGGAGGCGCTGGCCATCTGGGACGTCGATGATGCCTACCAGTTCTTCGCGGATGGAAGATTGATTGGAGCATTCGGTGGATTCAGGCCCGGAAAGCCGCCTTTGACCTATTGGAATGAACCGGAAGCCTTCAATCTGCCGCACCAACAAGGGAAGGATGGCTCTGAAATCGTCTCCGCTACGCGTGTCATCGCGCTCCGCATCTGGTGTGGACCGAACACCCTGACGCAAAACCCTGACGGCGGAGGCATCCACATCGCGCCCGTGATCGGCAACGCTGCCGCGGTGAGAGCGCAATATCAGAGTGCCTGGCTCCAAATCATCCGAAGCTACGGATTCATTGCGGCGGAAGTACTGATCTATCTGGTTCTCGCCATTGCTGCATGCAGTCTCCTTTTCTTCGATCACTCCGATCGGGTGTACCTGTGGCTGGCCGGCGTTTTTCTTTTAACGGCCGTCAACGCGGCTTGCAGTTGCCTGTTTGCATGGACCACCGTCGCAGATCAGGTGACCATGTACCTGATCATGGATGCCTTCCTCACCCCATGCATTCTGGGTGGATGGGTGATGACGTGGTGGTTCTGGTTCAGACTGCATCGTCCATCATGGATACCTAAAGCGGTCGTGGGACTCACTCTGCTGTATGGGATCTCGTTCTCTCTGGGGGAAGACCTCTTCGCCCCGCTGGTTCCGCACCAGGTGGCTGCGGCGCTTCATCTGGCATCGATCGGAATTCGTCTTTCCATCCTTTGCCTGCTCATCCTCATCGTTGTACGAGGAATCCGGCAGCAGGGGCGCGAGGGTTGGCTGGCTCTGCCGGCGGTCGTTCTGGTGGGGATCGCGCAGTTTCAAATCGATCTGGTTGTGCTCCATGTTCGTACCCAGTGGTACCCCTTCGGCGTGGGGGTTTACCTCTACGACGTTGCGAGCGCGGTCGTATCGGTTGCCGTTTTCATCCTCCTTCTTCGACGCTTACAGCAGTCCTTGCGCCGTCAGCGCCTCATGGCCCTGGATGTGAAACAGGCACAGGAAGTACAGCAGGTGATTCTGCCTGAAGCGCAGATGAACCTGCCGGGGCTGGAGATCGAATGCGAGTACAGACCTGCCCGCGAGGTCGGCGGAGATTTCTTCCAGATCATTCCCCACAAGAGCGACGGCAGCCTGCTAGTGGTGGCTGGCGACGTCACAGGTAAGGGCCTGAAAGCCGGAATGCTGGTGGCTTTGCTGGTAGGTGCAATCCGCAGCACTGCCGAAACGAACGCCGCTCCTGAAGATGTATTGGCGGCGCTCAACAGGCGGCTCCTGGGTCGCGGCGATGCCCAGGCGACGTGTCTCGCGCTCCGCATTGCCAACGATGGCGCAGTCACTCTTGCCAATGCCGGCCACCTGCCGCCCTACCTGAACGGCGAACCGATTGCGATGGAGGGCGCGCTACCTCTGGGCATCATCGATGGGGCGGCCCTTTCGGTTGTGAACTTCCAGCTCAGGGAAGGCGACAAATTGGCGCTCGTCTCAGACGGAATCGCGGAAGCGACAGATGTGAATGGCAACCTCTTCGGCTTCGACCGCGTGAAGGAACTGCTGCACGCCGCCAGATCCGCCGCCGAAGTTGCCGCCGCCGCGCAAACCTTTGGCCAGGAAGACGACATCAGCGTCATCACCGTCACCCGCACCGCCCTGCCGGTTCCAGCCTCGGCATAAGCTGTCCTTGCCCTCAGAACAGTCTGCTCGCCCTTGCCCCACAGCCCACGGACTGGCCATTCCCTCACTATGATGGAGACAGCACCCGGCCCCATGTCCTCCACCGACACCACAACCCGCACGCTGCCCACGCTCCACGAGTTCTTCTCGCCTGGCGGCATCCTCGCGCGGTCGCCCCTGCCCTACGAATACCGCCCCGGCCAGCTTGAAATGGCCAAGGCCGTCG
>JBBIVH010000310.1:0-2561 GCA_037439805.1 Acidobacteriaceae bacterium | reverse complement strand
CAGGTCCAAGCTGCCGAGAGCCTTGTAGGTGTCCGGAGCCTGACGCGCGGACTGGCCGGATGAGAAGACGGGCATGATGGTGCAGCCCTTGTGCGGCGCAGGGAACATGGGCGTGAGGCACTCGCGCGCGGAGGCGATGACCGAGGCGTCGTCTTCGCAGAATTTGTTGCGCAAGCCGTTGACGTGGACGTGATCGATGCCGGCGAGACGCCAGAATTTCTGATACGCGATGAAGCTCATGCCGGTGGCGTGGGAGCGGCTGAAGATGCCCCATCCGTTGCGGTGGCCGTGGATGGCCACCTGCGCGTGGCGGCGCAGAGCGACGAGCGCGGGCAGGCCGATGCTGTTGAGGCTGACCATGACGCATGTTCCGCCGGCGGCTGCGACTGCATCGTGGCGGCGGAGCATCTGGTCGATTTCGCCGGTGATGTTGGCGGCGTACATGACGCGCTTGCCGGTGCGATCTGCGTGGTCGTTGAGGACGCGGAGGACCTGCGCGATGCGCTGATCAAAGGGGCAATGGGGGCCGTCGGCCTGGAGTTCGTCGTCCTTGATGAAGTCGACGCCGGCCTCGGCGAGCATGCGCACCTGCGCCGCGGTCTGCTCCGGCGTCATG
This sequence comes from Acidobacteriaceae bacterium, assembly GCA_037439805.1. Classification (GTDB taxonomy): domain Bacteria; phylum Acidobacteriota; class Terriglobia; order Terriglobales; family Acidobacteriaceae; genus Telmatobacter. The sequence continues at coordinate 1,945 of JBBIVH010000310.1, read as the reverse complement.
CCGACGCTGGGCTTGAGGATGGTGCCGAGGACGGGGCGGCCATAGACGCCGGTGAGCCGGCGCGTGCCTTCGACCGCGAACTGAGGGCCCTGATAGGCAGAGAGAAAATCTGGCGGCAGCGAAACGTCGAGAAGCTTGAGGCCGGAGAAGGGTTTCAGCTCGAAGAGGTTTCCTGCGACGGTGGCGAGCAAGTTGGGCAGCGACGGGCCCATGTTGGCGAGCGGCCACGAGAGAGTGACTTCTGCTGTGCGGCGGACGATGGGGCCGGTGTGCTTCTTCGGCAGGCCGGAGCCGGGGAGCGACGGCGCATCGACGACACCGAGCTCGACAATCTTTTCGACGCGCGCGGCATAGAGGGCGCGCAGTTCGTCGGTCTCGCCGGGCGTGCGGACGAAGGTGCCGGTCGATTGCTCGCCTGCCATGGTTGCGGCGGCTTCGTCGAGCGGGTAGGCGGTCTCAATCCAGTAGCGGGCCTGGATGCGGCTGGGGCTTGCGGTCTGACTGGGGGATTCGTTGTTCACGGTGATGTCCGTTGGGGCTTGTGTGGGTTCAGTTCTCGTTGGCATCGGGTGGAAGCGCCGCTCATCCGCACCATAATCCGGATGAGGCGGATTGCGCAGGCCGTCAGATTTCCATGGTCTGGTTCCGACTTGCGGAACTGTGCTGCCGGGTAGCGGCGCGCACCGGCGAGACCTTTCCCGCATCGGCCAGGCCGGTCAACCGCTCGTCGAGGGGGTAGATCAGGTCCACGTTGCGCGGGGTCAGGAGCTGGTGTTTCACGAAAACGGTGGAGGGCGCGGGCTTCTTGCGCAGGATGTTGAGTGCGAGGGGAATCAGCTCTTCGCCGTAGCGCTCTGGGAAGTAGGCGACGGAGCCGATGAGCCGCGTGCCGGGGCGGCGCAGCTCGGCGCGCGCCTCGCGCAGGGCGTTCTGGCCCATGACGGCGCACTCCTGGGCAGCGCCTGCTTCTTCAAAGGCGCGCAGCGCGGCGAGGGCGCAGATGTCGTTGACGGTGCCGATGAGGGTACGGCGCAGCCCGCGGCGGCGCAGGTATTTGCGCATGACATCGAGCACCTGCTCGAAGGAGCCGCGTCCGTTGAGGCGCGCGAGCGGGAGCTGCAGAATCTGCGGCAGCTCCTGGCGAAGGCCATCGACAAAACCGGCGAGGCGCAGCTCGAGGAGCGAGCCGGCGATGGGCAGCTCAACGAGCACGAGTTGCTCCACCTCGCCGTTCCAGTGCTCGCGCGCCCAGCGGCCCAGCGCGCGCCCGCCGATGAGGCCGGCTTTGTAGTTGTCCGCCCCAAAGAAGGTGGCGCCGGGGTGCGGCACTTCGATGGCGATCACTGGCGTGTTCGCCGCGAGAAACTTGGAGGCGATGGTGGATGCGACGCGCTCGTAGGTCTGGAATTCCAGCACGAGATCGACGCGCTCGCGGATGAACAGATCGGCATTCCGCAGCGCCTCGCGGGCGCTGTAGCGGTTGTTGAGCGTGATGAGCTGCACGTGCTCGCGTGCGGCTACTGCTTCCACGCCGCGCGTCACCTCGCGCGCAAACTCGGTGTCGCCCTGCGCAGCAAAGCCGATGCGGAAGGGGCGTTCGGCGATGGGGCCGAAGCTGTTGCGGTAGACGCCTGCGCCGACCCGCGCGATGAGTCCGCCATGGATGAGCGTTCGCAACAGGCGGAAGGTCGTGGTCTTGGGAAGGCCTGTCCTCTCCATGACCTCAGTCAGCGCGAGCTCTTCGTCAAGGTGGTGAAACGCCTTGAGAACCTCGCAGGCGCGCAGCACGGTCTGCGACTCGTTGCGGTCTCCATTGCGGCGGGCGTCGCCGTTGGTGGCGGATTCACCGGCGCGTTCATCCGGGCCGGGATCGATGGGCGGTTTGCGATCTTTCTTCATGACGGCGAAAAGAGTACATTCCGCTTTATGGAATTGCAAGCCCGAC
>JBBIVH010000309.1:0-2565 GCA_037439805.1 Acidobacteriaceae bacterium | reverse complement strand
GCGGCGACCTCGGGGTCAGCCTGGGCAAGAGAAAGAGCCATGCGGTCGGTCATAGGTTGATGATAGGGCATCTGAATGCGACGGCGGTGGATGAAGATGCGAGGTGCTGCAAGCCCTTTTGTTTCTTGCGATTCCTGCCCTCTTAGCGGGTCAGCGTCTGCTCAGCCACGGCCAGCACGTGGCCGTTCTTGCGGTCTGCTACGAAAACCACCAGGCGCACCGGCACCTTCACATCGTCGCCGTGCATCAGGCCTGAATCCGCAAGGCGCAGAGGCTGTCCGTTGAGGCCCTTTGCGCCGAAGTCCTTCATCACCTGCACGACTGCGACATGGTGCAATGTGCGTCCCGCGTTCTCGCCGCTCTTCACCTCGCTCTGCGTGGCATCTTCAGCCAGAGCAGCTTCGAGTATGGCGCCGCTGTTTGCAGGGGCATGCACGGAAAATTCCACGCCACCATTGTCCCAGTGGGCGTTCTCGATCGTCAGAGATTGCTTGGGCACGCCTGCTGCCTTCTCGATGGCCTGCACCATCGCATTGGAGGCGTTGCCAACAAGCTGCTGCGCCCCATCGACGACAGCCTGCGGCGTGTAGCTGTCCTGCAGGCCGAAGCGATAGACGTAGTCGCGTTGCCGCTCGTCCATCTCCGGCATCGAAAACGGATCGCGCCAGCCGTCATGGTTCCAATAGGTTACATGTTCACTGAGAACGATGACCTGCGCGCCGGGAACGAACTGCTCCTGGTCAAGGCGGGCCAGCAGAGCGTCTGCAGGCGGACAATCGGAGCAGCCCTCTGAGGTGAACAGTTCCACCAGAACGGCTGTTCGTGGCACCTGTGGCACGGTCTGTCCGAAGACAAGCAGCGTGGTCAGTGCCGCGCCCATCAACAGCCAGAGCGCACCCCTCGCAATAGCAGCCCGATCGAAGACAGTCAGACCCATATGGTTCATAGGATGATCCGCAGCCAGTTTGCGTTACGTGAATTCGATCTTTGTTTCCTGCAGGTGAGCATCCTGCAACTAAAGTTTTCGTTCGCTCGCAACTTTCCCGCGAAACCCGGGGTTAAGATGGCCGTGGGCCGAAATCCCGCAAGAATTCAAGTTGAACATCTCTTGGAGGAACAGTATGTCGAAAGTGTCTTTGATGTTCGCAGTAGCCCTTGCCGTATCGGCCCCGTCCTTCGCACAGCAGGCGCAACCCGCGCCGCAGCCTCCCGCACAGCCCACTCCCGCGCCGAACTCTGTGAACGGCCGCCGCGAGAACCAGCAGGACCGCATTGCCAATGGCGTGCAATCCGGCCAGGTGACCGCCGGCGAAACCAAGAATCTCGAAGGCCGTGAGGCGAACCTGCACCAGCAGATTCACGCCGACCGCGCCGCAGACGGCGGCAAGCTCACGCAGCAGGAGCGCCAGCAGATCAACAACCGGCAAAATAACATCAGCCACTCCATTTATCAGGATAAGCACAACGCCGCTCAGGCGCACTTTGGCAACAACGAAGTAGGACAGCGCCGCGAAAACCAGCAGGATCGCATCGCACAGGGCATCCGCAGCGGCCAGATGACCGCCGGTGAAGCGGCGCGTACTGAGGGACGCGAGCAGAACATCAACCGCAGTGTCGCTGCGGACCGCGCGGCCAACGGCGGCAAGCTCACCCAGCAGGAGCACCAGAACATCAATCAGCGCCAGAACAGCACCAGCCGGCAGATCTATCGCCAGAAACACAACGGCGCACATCAGGCCCGCTAACTGCGAACGTCCACTCCAACCGCGAGAGCCGGTATGCTGAACGCATGGCCGGCTCTCGCCATTTTTGTGCATTGATGCTTGCCGCCGTTTGCGGATCGCTCGCCGCATCGGCGCAGCCAGCCTCCACGCCGGTCGTCACGCTCACGCCTTCCAATGTGGAAGCCGGCTCACCGGAGATCATTCGCGTTGCGGGGCCAGCTGAGGCAAAACCCCAGGGAGAATGGGTGGGCCGCAAACTCGATTTCTTCCGAGCAGGCACGGGCAACGCCTGGTACGCGCTGGGCGGAGTGGATGTCGAAGCGCCCTCCGGTCCTTCGCAACTGAAGATCTCGGTCACAGCGGGTTCCGTCACGCAGGACCTGAGCCAGACCATCCTCATCCATCCGGCTCACTACCGCACCAGCACGCTCAGCGTGGCACCGCGTTTTATTGCGCCCAGCGGGGAGCAACTCCGGCAGATCGACGACGAGAAGAAGCTCAAGGCGGCCGTCTTTGCTGCGAGCGCTCCAGAGCGCCTCTGGCATGGAGGCTTTCGCGCTCCGGTTCGCGCGGAGCCTACAGACAGCTTCGGCACGCGCCGCGTCTTCAACGGCGAACTGGCCAGCATTCACAAGGGCATGGATTTCAGGGCGCATTCGGGTACGCCGGTCGTCGCGGACAATGCGGGCATCGTCGTGCTGGCGCGCCCGCTCTACTACGAAGGCAATTGCGTCATCCTCGACCACGGGCTTGGGCTCTTCACCATGGCCATGCATCTGAGCCGCATTCGTGTCCGCGAGGGTCAGCGCGTAGCCAAGGGCCAATTGCTGGGCCTGAGCGG
>JBBIVH010000308.1:0-2588 GCA_037439805.1 Acidobacteriaceae bacterium | reverse complement strand
GGCGGCGACGCTTTTCTCCTTGCCGGCGCGGACGAGGAAGGTGTCGGCGGCGAGGCGGGCGAGAGTGCTGGCGCTTTCGTTGGTGATGCCGATGGTGAGAGCGCCGGCCTGTTTGGCACGTTCGAGGACGAGGTTGGTGTCGGTGGATTCGCCGGACTGAGAGATGGCGACGACGAGGGTATCGCGCAGATCGACGTGCGCGCCATAGAGGGTGTAGACGGAGGGCGCGGCGAGGGAGACGGGAATGCCGGTGCTGATCTCGAGCAGGTAGCGGCCGAACTGCGCGGCGTTATCGGAAGTGCCGCGAGCGGCGAGCACAATCAGGCGCGGGCGATTCTTCGAGAGATGCTCCTTGAGTCGGCGGACCTTTCGCCACTCGGCTTTAAGGGTGCGCTCAATCGCGGCAGGCTGCTGCCGGATCTCATCGCGCATGGTGGACATAGGTTGAGAATAGCAACGCCGGAAATGGGGGAAGCGGGCGATGGCGGATGGCCGGTGAACTCAGAGCATGACGCGGGAGCCGTTCTCGGTGCCGAACACGAACGTGGGCGAAGAAGCGGTGGTGGCGGGAAGGCGCGTGAGGCGGGGCTTGAGCAGAACGAGGAGGCGGGAGTTCTGATCGGAGTGGGTGTTTTCCGACAGGACGTGATGGAAGAAGGGAAGGTTGACGAGGCCCGGAATGCCGGTGCGCGAGACGGAGCGGGTGACGGCATCAATGCCGGCGACAACCGCCCACTCGCCGGGAAGCAGGCGCACGGTGCCTTTGAAGGCCCGTTCGTTGATGGCGGGGACGGAGTTGAGAGACATGGCCCCGAGCGTCTGGTATTCGGCTTCGACTTCGAGCGAGATGGCGCCATCGGCGAGCGCATGGGGCGTCACCTTGAGTTTGACCCCCAGGTCCTCCTGCGAAGTCTGCGGCACCGGCGTATAGGCGTTGGCGTTACTCAAGCCGGTATTGAGGGCCATGGCAATCGGGTACTGTTCGCCGACGTGCAGGGTGGCGGGCTGGCCGTCGCCGGCGAGCACCTGCGCGCGGTAGATGGTGGTGGTCCACGATTTGGAGGTGGTGGCGAAGAGGGTGGCGCTGGCGACGCCGATGCCGAACAAAGTGGCACCGCCGCCGAAGGTGAGGAACTGGGTGAAGCCGTTGGGCGCGGAGACGAGGTTCTGCAGCCCGCCGAGCTGACCGAGGCTGATGATGGGAAACGAAGTGGGCAGGCTGAGGCCGTAGTGAAGGTCGACGGACTCATCGAGCGAGAGCAGTTCGAAGTCGACGGCGATTTGCGCTCTCGGCTGGAGCAGCGCCTGGAGCAGGCTCTGGGCGAGCTTGGCCTTCGAGTAGCGATCGTGGATGACCACGGTGCGGGTTGCGCCGTCGAGCAGCAGGCGCTGGGTTTCGAGCGCGCTCTTCACGGCAGTGGAAGCATCGTTGAGCTCTTTGGAGTCGAGCGCATCCGGCAGCACAACGCTGAGCGCCACTTCGGGCTCAAACTGGTCGCGCTTGAGCTTCTCATCGCGGGCGACGAAGATGGTGTGCTCGCCGACGGGAAAGAGAAATGTTCCGGTGAGCGCGGTGAGGGCTTCCATCGCCTCGCGGAAGCCGGCCGAGTCGACGGCGAAGCGGAGGTCCTTTTTCGGATCGAGCTTGACATCGAAGACGACGTTGACGCCATAGGCATTGGCCACGCGATGGTAGAGGGTCTTCTCATCGGAGCGCAGCTCGAAGGAAAGGCGCGCATCGAGAGGCTTGAGTTCGGGCGGGGGGCGCAGGGCGGCGAGGCGGTCCAATTCGCCGCGCGCGGGATATTCGAACCCGGGCACGTCGAGGGGCTCGGCGGCGGCGCCCAGGCGCAATTCGCTCAGCGGAGCCGGCTCGGATTGCACTTTGGTTTCCGAGAGCATGCGTGCAAAGGGAGCGAGTTCATCGCGGGCGGCGCGATAGCCCGCGTTCGAGGGATCGAGCCGCGCGGCTTCGGAGAAGAGCATCCAGGCGCGCACGACGAGGCCGGAGTTGCGGGCCTTCGCTCCGGCGCGGGCGAGCTGCGCGGGAGTCGGTTCGGCGGCGGCGCAGAGGCAGACGGGCGCAAGCGGCATGAGCGCGGCGAGGGCGGCGGCAAGCAAGGTACGCGGAGCGAGCCGCGGCGTTCTACCTGCTGAGCGAGGCTGCATATCTTAGTGACGCAGGGAGCGGGCCAAGCGTGGGCTTGCGGCCTGCATCGCGGCAGGCGGGAGCGGCCATGGGGACGCAGGTTTCAATGATGGCCCGGGGCGACGTAGCCGGGCGGCAGAGCGGCGCCTTCGCCGAAGAAGTACTCCTCCATCTGCTTGAGGAGGAACTCCTGCGCTTCGGGATTACCGAGGTTGAGGCGGTATTCGTTCATGATCATCTTCATCTGCTCGACCCACATGCGCCAGGCTTCCTTGGAGACGTTGTCGTAGATGCGCTTGCCGAGCGGATGCCCGTCGAAAGGCACTTCGTCCAAGCCGGGCATCTCCTTTCGAAATTTGACGCAAAACACCGTGCGCTCGGTTTTCGGCTGAGATGTAGAACTGGAGCCCATGGAAATGATCTTCTCCTCCTGGCATAT
>JBBIVH010000307.1:0-2592 GCA_037439805.1 Acidobacteriaceae bacterium | reverse complement strand
GAAATCAACGGCCAGAAGCTCGTCACCCTCCACCGCGCCGTGACCAGTCAGGCGCATCCGGAGTTCACGAGCATCACCCTCGCTCCCGGCCGCGGCATGGAGCTGTTGCAGATTACGGCCAACTTCCCCGGCAAGGGCAACGTCGATGTGCTGGCCTCGCCCAGCCTCGCTCAGGCCAAGGAAATGCTTGACGTGAAGGATGACGCCAACGGCGACCTTGGCTACCGTCTCGGCTCGGCATTCCTCGTGCCCTATCCCAACCGCATTCGTGGCACCCTCTCCGCCGATGGCAAAACGCTCACTGCACAGTGGCAGGGCCACACTATCACTCTTCCAGCGAACAATATCGGCCAGAAGCCCGGCGCCGAGCGTCACGCCATGCACGGTCTCATCCTCAAGGCAAGGACGGATGACGTTCGCGTGAAGGACATTCCCGGCGGCCAGGAAGTCACCGGCGTCATCCACGCGGGCAACTTCGGCGGCCACTGGCTCTCCAGCACCGATCTTGATTTCACTATCACGCTCACAGCGGAGGCAGTGGACGCCAGCATCGTGGCGAAGAACGTCGGGGGTGAAGAAGAGCCGATCGCCATTGGCTGGCACCCCTACTTCAACCTGCCGTCCGGAGATCGCACGCAGGCCCGTCTGCACGTCCCCGCATCCATGCTTGCCGAGGTGGACAACTACGATAATGTCTTCCCCACCGGCAAGCTCATTCCCGTCAGCGGGCAATATGATCTGCGCGCACCCGGAGGCAAGGTCCTCGCGCAGAATTTCTACGACGATAACTGGAGCCATCTCGACTGGAAGAACGGCGCTGTCAACGTGCAGGTCATCGATCCAGCAGCGCACTACGCCGTCGATATCGAAGGGATTTCGCAGGAGATCAAAACAATCCAGGCCTACGCGCCGCCCACCGCCAAATTCGTCGCCGTCGAAGACCAGTTCAACTTCGCCGACCCCTTCGGCAAAGAGTGGGGAAAGATGAACACCGGCATGGTGACGCTCAAGCCCGGCCAAAGCACAAAGTGGCACGTGCGCCTGCACGTCTTTGTCCCATGAGCTGCAGCGGACCGCGCAGGGATTTCCTATTGCGCGGTTCCTCCGGCGGGCCTTATAGGGTCACTCTTCCTGCAGCTTCGTCAACCTCACAGTACGCCCCGTTCTCGCAGACTCGCGCGCGGCATCCAGAATCTGCATCACGGTCACGTTCGTATCCAGAGACGTGAGATCCCCCCGCGGCGCAAACTTGCCTTCCAGGACTGCAGCCAGGTAATCCAGCGAGTTGTCCTCCGGCGCCATCAACGCCGGCGCCGCCACCAGGCGCTCCGTCGCATCCTTCTCCAGCCGCAGACGCACCTGGTCCGCCGCCACCGTGATCGCATAGCCCTTCGCGCCGTAGACCTCCATATCCTTGCGCGCGAACGGCCAGTTCCATGAACCCATGATCACAGCCTGCGCGTGCGGATATGTCAGCAGGATGGTTGAGTCGTCATCCACCCTCGGGTAGAGCTGCGGCTTATCCTGATTCGCCACCGCCGTCACCGTCAGCGGAGTCTCGCCGTGCATCAGCCACGTCATCAGGTCCACGCCATAGCATCCAAAGTCGTACAGCGCGCCGGCTCCGTTCTGCGCGGGGTCCGTCAGCCAGCGCAGAAACTCCGGTGGCACGCCAATCTCCGCCGGACCCTGGTGCCCATCATGCACGACCACGCGACGAATCGGTCCCAACTCACCCGACGCCACCGCGTCATAGGCCGCCTTGTTGCTCGCATACCACGTCGTCTCGTAGTTCACCAGCACCTGAATGTGGTGCTCCCGCGCGGTCTGCTGAATCGCCAGCGCATCGTCCAGCGAAATCGTCAGCGGCTTCTCCACCATCACGGACACTCCGTAGCGCGCCGCTGTCTCAATCACCTTTCGATGCTCCGCAATCGACGTGTACACCAGCACCGCCTGTGGATGCTTCACCTCGATCATGCTCGCCGCATCCTTATAAAACAGCCCGCTCGCGAGTGCGTATTTCTTCTCATACTTCGCCACAAGCGCCGGGTCGGCTTCTGCAATGCCAACCAGCTCGACGTTGGGATGCTGCGGCAGCTGCCCTAGAAATCCCTCGACGTGCCCGTGCTCCAGCCCAACAATTGCCACGCGAAGCGGCGCGCCGGCGCCTTGCGCGGGAACCATCCCCGGAACGAGCAGTACAGCACATCCCAACACGCGGCTAATGCAGAACATCCAGCGCGATCGCAACCGATTCATCTCAGCAACTCCCCCGGCAACTGATTCTACGCGGCCAATCGAAAGTACTCTTTCGATCACTCCGCCTTCGCAGTTTTCATACAACCGGTACTTCGATTCCGCCATCATTGAATCCATGCCGAATCGCCGGCTCCCGAACCCTCGAAAGGAGTCCTCATCCGTGCTCTTCCCCCATCGTCTTCACTTCATCCGCCCGATTTTTCTTGCTGTCCTTCTCGTCCTCGCCATCCTGCCCGCCGCAAAGGCTCAACTGCCCAAAGGCGACCTGTTCTTCGGATACAGCCGCACCAGCTCCGACGTCTTCTATCCCAACGTCGGCGGGCTGAACGG
>JBBIVH010000306.1:0-2594 GCA_037439805.1 Acidobacteriaceae bacterium | reverse complement strand
GGCGAAGGTCATGACCGCCACTGCAAAGGTTGTTCCAATCAAGATGGATTCAAAGGCTGCCGCGTTTGCGGCGCATCTTTCACACGACGAGCTTCGTGCAGCGGGCAAGGCACTGCGCGAAAAGTGTCCGCGAGCGTCGCACGCTGCATGGAAGCCGCCGCACGACCGGCCGGATCCGGTCCGCGTAGCGCTGAAGACTGATGAGGGGCGCCTCCCCGATTTGCTACCCCTGCGCCACGGGCGTATGGTGCTGTCTCCCTTCACCTTCTACAGGGGATCGGCGTTCGCTATGGCGCAGGATTTGGCAGGTACTCCCTCTGCCGACATCCGCGTGCAATGCGGCGGAGACTCGCATCTGGTCAACTTTCGGTGCCTGGGAACTCCAGAGCGGAATGTAATCTTCGCCATCAACGATCTCGACGAGACCCTTCCGGCGCCATGGGAGTGGGACCTCAAGCGTCTCGCGGCGAGTATTGTGGTCGCCTGTCGCGACAACGGCCTCAGCGAATCCGGCGCTGAGGATGCGGTCCTCACCTGTGTTCGGTCCTACCGAGAGCACATGGCCGAATTCAGCGAAATGAAGGTGCTGGACCTATGGTATTTCGCGATCGATGCCAACATGCTGATCTCCGAAATCAAAGATCCCGCGCTCCTCGGCCGCGCGATCAGGCGTTTGGCAAAGGCCCGTGAGAGCAGCGCCTCTGAAGGCCTTTTCCCGAAACTCGTAGATGACGCGGACGGGTTGACGCACTTCAAAGACCAACTTCCGGCGATCTTCCACGCGGAAGGACACACCGCGGGGGCGATTCATCGGGATGTCAAGGAAGCTTTCGACCAGTACCGCGAGACCATGCTACCGAGCCATCGCATGTTGCTCGATCATTACGAGATGGTCGACGCGGCGATTAAGGTCGTCGGAGTCGGGAGCGTCGGCACCGCCTGTTTTGTGATCCTGTTGATGGCTCGTGGAAAAGATCCCCTCATTCTCCAAATCAAAGAGGCGCGAGGTTCGGTGCTGGAGGGCTTTGCGGGAAAGAGCGTCTATCCCAATCACGGACAGCGTGTGGTGAATGGCATCCGGCTCATGCAACCGTCCAGCGACATCTTTCTCGGGTGGACGGAGGGCAGGAGAGGACGGCACTTTTATGTGCGCCAACTCCGGGACGTCAAGATCAAGTTTGCCGTCGAGACGTTCGGCAAGACCGAGATGGACCTGTTCGTCGACTGGTGTGGCCAATCGCTGGCGTTATCCCACGCGCGCTCCGGGGAACCGGCGGTGATTAGCGGGTACCTGGGCAAGAGCGACACATTTGACAAGGCCATCGCGGCGTTCTCACGTGCCTACGCCGATCAGAACGAGAGCGATCATGCTGCTCTCAAGCGCGCGGTTAACAAGGGCAAGGTGAAGGCGGACTTAGAAGAGGAGAGGTGAGTGACGGCGCGGCAAACCAAAGGAGTGAGTATGACCGATCTAAATACAAATCTTCCTAAAGGCAAACAGACAGTCTTAGGCCTGTATGCGACCTCCTGGGAGGCCTACGAGAAGTGGCGGGCAGACCCTGACAAGGTCAAGATCGTCGATGTTCGCACGCCCGAGGAATACCTATTTGTCGGCCATCCCACCGTGGCGTGGAAGATTCCCGTTGCCGTCCAAATCTATGAGTGGGACTCGGAGAAAAAGAACTTCCCCATGAAGCCGCTCGCGGATTTTGTTTCACGCTGCACTGAGGTAGCTCAGCCGGATGACACGCTCATGTTGATGTGTCGATCGGGTGGGCGAAGCGCCATCGCCGTCAACCTATTGGCCCAGGCAGGCTTCAAGCATGTCTACAACATCGTGGACGGCATGGAGGGCGATTTGGTTGAGGATCCTGGCAGCGTCTTCGCGGGTCAGCGGTTAAAGAACGGCTGGAAGAACTCGGGATGCCCGTGGACGTACAAACTAACTCCCGAGCGCATGGTGCTGCCGAAGAGCCGATAGCTAGTCGAACGCGCAAAGGAGCGTTGCGCAGCGTGAATTGGTAGAAGGAGCCGAATCATGAAGGTCATTATTGTTGGTGGAGTAGCGGGCGGTGCGTCGTGTGCAGCACGCCTCCGCCGGCTGGATGAAAAAGCAGAGATCATCATGGTCGAACGAGGGCCTTATGTTTCCTACGCGAACTGCGGACTGCCCTATCACGTCGGCGGAGTGATCCAGAAGGAATCGAGCCTGCTGGTCGCCAGCGAGCCGTACTTCCGCAGGAATTTCAACATCGACGCACGCACCAACTGTGAGGCGATCTCCATCTCGCCCACACAGAAGACGATTGACCTGCGCAACGTCTTGACCGGTGAGGTCACCACCGAGTCCTACGACAAGCTCGTCCTCTCCCCCGGCGGCTCCTCGGTTCACCCTCCCCTGCCCGGCATCGATCTCCCCGGCATTTTCCACGTCAGGACCGTCCCCGACACTAAGACCATCCTCGATTGGATGGAGCGTGGCACCTCGTTCCTCACCGGCATCTACCGCTACTCGGGCATCCAGATGGTGAAGCCCGTCCGTCGCGCCGTCGTCGTTGGCGTAGGCAGGTTGCGCCGCGACGGCGCCGCAGGCG
>JBBIVH010000305.1:0-2661 GCA_037439805.1 Acidobacteriaceae bacterium | reverse complement strand
TCCTCGGGATTGGTGGCATGCTCATCCGGGGCGAACGCATTGAGATTTGCGCTGCCGCCTGCGAGAAGAACGAGAACCAGACATAAGCTCGTGCGTCGCATGAGGAACCTCCGCTTCAGCGGATGAACCGCCATTTCTGCGAATGGGAACCTTCTTGCTTTAAGCCGTGACTATAGGAGATTCAGGCAGCCGATGCAACAGAAAACTTGCAGCCGCACCCGTTCTCTACCGGCCCGGCCCGCTCTCGCTCGGCGGGTTTTACTCCCCTGGCGTCCGGATCAATCAGCCCTTAGTGCGTCTTCTTTTCAAGCAGCACGAGGCGCTGCCGCGCCTGCCATTCCTGATCCGGGAACTTCCCAGCGGCCGCGTCCAGAAAGTGGTGGTAATAGGCCGCCGCTTGCTCCTTGTCGTGAAGCGTATCGTAAGCCGTGGCCCAAAGGAAGTAGGTTGCCGGGACCTCCGGCAAATATTTTGACCGCATGGTAAGCGCGTGGATCGTGTCTTCCGGCCTTCCCAGCTTCAGCGCGGCAAAGGCCAGTCCCGCCCAGGCATCTCCATTTGCAGGATCGACTTGCGCAGCCTTGGCGAACGCTTCATAGGCCCCCTGATACTTCGTCAGGCGCGTCTGGTTCTGCCCATGCGCCACCCACATCGAGGCGTCATACGGGTCCTGCTTCAGCAGCTCTGTATACAGCGCATCCGACCCCGCTGAGTCGCCTGCCGTGTACAGCACATCTGCCAGCATCCGGCTGATTGCCTTATCGTTCGGATGCGCCGCGTGGAGTTTCTGCAGCAGCGGCAATGCCTCGGCCTTGTCCTGCGCCGCCAGCGCTCCTGCCAGTTGCGCCGTCAGCGAAGGGTCATCCGGCCACGTCGTCAACGCACTCCGCAGCACCGCTTCCGCTTCCGGGAACTTCTTTTGCAGCATCAAAACGTGTGCGAGGCCATCCGCCGCAGGCTTGGACTTTGGATTCGCCGCCTGAATCCGTCTGTACGTCGCCTCTGCCGCATCCAGTTGCCCCGACGACTCCGCCAGTTGCGCCGCCAGCAGCGTATCGTCCGGTGTCTCCGGCGTCAGCTTCAGCGCCTGCAGCAGCTCATCCGACGCCTCCATCGGTTCGTTCTCCCGGTCAATCTGCGCCAGTGCCCGCCACGCGCGCGCCTTCAGCGCCGGTCCGGCCGGTCCAGGATCGAGCGTCGTCGCCGCCAGCAGCTCCGGCCGAGCCTCGGCCAGCTTGCCCTGCCGCGCCAGCAGCAACCCCAGCGACACCCGCGCCTCAAACGACTTGGGATTGGCCGCAACCGCTCGCTGATACAGCGTCGCTGCGTCATCCAGCCGATTCTGCGCATCGGCCACATAGCCCGCGTCAAACAGCGCCCGCGCATCCGTCGCATTTCCCGCCAGCCACGCGTCCAGCTTCGTCTCCGCCGTCTTCCAGTCCGACTTCGCAATCGCCGCCTCTGCCTCGGCCACCTGCGACCCCGCGCCGTCGTCCATCCCCGGCACCGTGGTTCCCGGCGGCGGCGCGTTTTGCGCCACCCCCACGCTCACCACCGCCATCCATAAACCCATTAGAAAAGTACGCACACCCTACCTCTTCTTCAGTCTACTTCCCGCGCGTCTCGCCGGCTCCGCACGCCCAACCGGCCAGCGCCCTATAATCAAGAATGGCCGTCCTTGTCCTGAACCGCTCTGAGCGCTCACAGGCGCGGCTGGCCAACTTTCATCCGGTGCCTTCCCTTTGAACGACGCCATCATCATCCGCCATGCGCGGACCCACAACCTGAAGAATCTCACCTGCGAGATTCCCCATGGCAAGCTGACCGTCGTCAGCGGCGTTTCGGGCTCCGGGAAATCCTCGCTTGCCTTCGACACCATTTACGCCGAGGGCCAGCGCCGCTACGTCGAGTCGCTCTCCGCCTACGCCCGCCAGTTTCTCGAACGCATCGAAAAACCCGACGTGGACGAAATCGATGGCCTCGCCCCCGCCATCGCCATCAAGCAGAAGAACACCACCCGCAACCCCCGCTCCACCGTCGCCACCGCCACCGAAATCTACGACTACATGCGGCTGCTCTACGCTCGCTGCGGTCAGGTCCACTGCGTCCACTGTGACGGCCTCGTCAAGCGCGACTCCATCGACGAAGTCGCCGCCGCCATCCTCGCACTGGGGGAGGGAACGCGCCTCCACGCGCTCTTCCCGGTCCGCCACGACGAGCACCCCGCCGCCGAGCCTGCCAAGCCCGCGCGCCGCACCGCCAAAGCCGCCACCAGGCCGCCCGTCGCGACCGCCGCAGATGACCCCATCTCGGACGCGCTCAAAGCCCGCCTCAACGACCTTCGCGCCGCCGGCTTCAACCGCCTCTACCAGCACGGCCGCATCTTCGAGTTCTCCGCGCCCGAGTCGCTCCTCGACCTCGACTTCACCCTCCCCGTCTTCGTCCTCCTCGACCGCATCGTCGTCAGCGCCGACAATCGACCCCGCATCGTCGACGCCGCCGAAATCGCCTACCGCGAAGCCGGCGAAGTCATCTTTGAAGAAGTCCCGCGTGAAGACCTGACCGAGCGCCCGCGGCACCGCTTCTCCGGCGAATACAAGTGCACTGTCTGCCATCGCCCCGGCAAGGAGCCCGAGCCGCGCCTCTTCAGCTTCAACAATC
>JBBIVH010000304.1:0-2687 GCA_037439805.1 Acidobacteriaceae bacterium | reverse complement strand
CAGATGGGCGTGACTGCGCCGCAACTGGTGGTGATTGACACCGACATTGGCGATGACATTGACGATGCGTTTGCGCTGGGGCTGGCGCTGGAGAGTCCGGAGCTGAAGGTGCTGGGGGTGACGACGGCCTTTGGAAATACGGAACTGCGCGCGCAACTGGCGGAGCGGTATCTGGAGGCGGCAGGACGCGGCGAGATTCCGGCGGCGGCGGGCGTGCACACGGAGACGGCGAATCCCATGACGCAGGCGGCCTATGCGCGGCGCGGGCCGGGAAAGGCGTATCCGGATGGGGTGGAGTTTCTGCTGGATCAGATTCGGGCGCATCCGGGCGAGGTGACGCTGATTGCGATTGGGCCGCTGTTTAACGTGCAGGCGGCAATTCAACGAGATCCAGCGACCTTTCGCAAGCTGAAACGGGTGGTGATGATGGGCGGCAGCATCGCACGTGGGTATGACGACGCGAAGACGGGCGCGCGCAGGCCGCCGGACGCGGAGTGGAACATCTTGCAGGATCCGAAGGGCGCGCAGGCGCTGCTGGCCTCGGGCGTGCCGGTGTTCATGATGCCGCTGGACTCGACGCAGGTTCACCTGGAGGAGCCGGAGCGGGATGCGATTTTTGCGCATGGGTCGCCGGTGACGGACCAGATTACGCTGCTCTATCACCAGTGGAAGGTGGACAACTGGAGCCATTCGCCGACGCCGACGCTGTTTGACCCGGTGGCGGTGACGTACAGCTTTCGGCCGGAGCTGTGCCCGGCGACGCCGATGCATCTTGAGGTGGACGACAAGGGATTCACGCGGCGGACGGATGGGAAGGCGAACGCGGAAGTCTGCATGAAGTCGGACGAGGCGGGGTTTCTGGCGGTGCTGGGGAAGCGGCTGGCGGGGCGCTCGACGGGGACAAAGTTGGCGCCGGGAAAGTAGGTTTCCACAGGGCGCGTTGCACAATGTGCGCCCGGTCACAGGCAAGCAGATTGACAGCGGGCGAAAGTAGGAGAAAAATTCGGGTCGAAGGGTTTTGACCGATTTGAACGGTGAATGGAGGGAAAGTGAGAAACGCAATGCAATGGAAGGCTTTGGGAGCTGTGGGATTGATGGTGGCCGGCCTCGCGCTGGCCGGGTGCAAGTCTGCCCCGGAGCTGACGCAGGATCAGGCGTTGACGCTGATTCAGGCCAAGTATGACAGCACGCCGGCGGACAGCATCACGGTCAGCCTGAGCAAGGACGGCATGGGGCAGGGCATCACGGCGGGCTACTGGAAGCTGACCAAGGTGTACCCCAACAAGTTCTGGGCCGACTACACGCTGACGGACGATGGCAAGAAGGCGGTGAAGCTGACCGGTGGCGGCGACACGATCCAGTGGCGGCCGCAGAGCATGACGGATTCTACGTATTCGATTACCTTGCAGACGGCGGCGACCAACCACCTGAAAGCGCGGGATCTGCAGCAGGTTGCGGATGAGACTTTGCCGGGCGTGTCCACGGCGAAGGGCGCCGACTTTACGGAAGGTGTTGATCTGACGGGTGTTCCGCAGGGATTGCAGGATCTGGCGCACAACCCTGGCAATAAGCTCTCGAGCAAGCGGCACGCCGACTTCTCGCTGGAGAACGGCGCCTGGGTGCTGCACGGGATCGTGTAGCGGACCAGGACAGGCAGAACCTGCAGCATAGATGACTCGACGACCCCGGAGCTGAATCGGTTGCAAAGACCGGTCGGCACCGGGGTCGATTTTTTGCAGAGAGACAGAGAGAGGCGGTTTTTCCGCTTCCAAGGAGAGTGCCTGACATCCGCACAGGCGCCGTGCGGCATCTCAACTTTCGACCGGTGCGGCTTTGAAACGGATGGACGCCGGTTTTGCAGGGGCGGAAACATTTGAACGGCATGCTGCAGCGTCGAGTGAATCGGCGACGGTGGCACCGAGTTGGATCGCAAGTGCTCCATTTTTGAAAGGGACTTGCCATGTCTTCGGGCTCTCGTGGAATTATTCTTCCTTCCTTGGCTCTTGTGCTGGTTTCCGGTTGCGGCGGCAGTTCCAGCGGTTCCGGATCGTCGGGGAGCGGTCCTGCGACGATCAACTTCACTTTTTCGCCTGCGACGCCCACGGTGGTAGCGGCGCAGATTGGGTCCGGGACTTTCTCGATGCAAACGGTGAGCTCCAATGAGCTGAGTCTTTCCCTGCCCAGCGCCACGACTACGTTTGCGGTGGCCTATCTTTGCAGCCCACCAGCAGTGCCGGTTGGCGGCCAGCAGTCTCTTTCACCGAATGAGTATGTGGTGGAAGCGAGCACGGCGGACGGCACGTCGTTCCAACTGCCTTGTCCCCTCGGCGTTCCCGGCTTCTCGCCCGGGCAGACGGGGATGCTCGCAGTGAATGTGAATGCGGCCGGTGTTTCCGGAGCGTCCAATCTGTATTTTGTTGCCGAAAATGGGAGCAACACTTCGGGATGGCCCTCGAGCACGGCGAATACCATCGGGAGTTTCGCAGCGCCGCTGGGGAATGACCGGGTTGAGGTCTTCGCATCGGCGTCGTCGAGCGGATTCTTTGGGAAGGTGCTGGCGGCGCGTGCTTTCGCGAGTCAGGCGGTGCCGGGCGCGCTGAATGGCGGAGCCGCCGTTGTGCTGGGACCGGCGGATGAGACGACCCCCGCGCCGATGACCTTTCAGAATGTGCCGACGGGATTTCAGG
>JBBIVH010000303.1:1280-2688 GCA_037439805.1 Acidobacteriaceae bacterium | reverse complement strand
ACGTTTCTGGGGATACGAAAGTACTCAACCGAGCGGGCCAGAGCGAAGGAGTTGGGCGGGATGATGACCGATTCAGCCTGCACCGAGACAAACGACCGCTCGTCAAAGGCCTTCGGGTCGATGATGGCGGAGTTGACGTTGGTGAAGATCTTGAACTCATCCGTCACCCTGAGGTCATAGCCGTAAGAAGAAAGACCGTAGGAGATGACACCCTCGCGCACCTGCTTTTCGCTGAACGGCTCAATCATCCTGTGGTTGAGGGCTTGCTCTCTGATCCAACGGTCGCTCTGAATTGACATGATTCTCCTGTCACAGCCGCCCTTTGGGCAGGCTTCTCTCGGGCTGGCCCGATTGGCCGTGTGAAAGCTTCATCTTACGGAACGTGCCGCACCATGACAACCTGTGAGAAACTCGGTCGTTTCCGGCTTCCCCGGCCGAAGTTTTGTCAGTTTCCGCCCGCCGGCACCCCAGAAGGCTTTTCGTCGTTTGGATCTCAACCCGAACATTTTCAACTTCCGTCTAAAATCTGTACTATCTGATTTGCAGGGCGTGGTACAGTCAAATCCAGTTGCGCATGCGAGGTAACCGCATTGATTAAGCAGGACATCGTACATCATGTAATCGAGCGCACGGGCCTGCCGCGCACCAAAGCCGAGGCAGCCGTGGATACCGTCTTCGAGGGTCTCAAGCAGGCTCTAGCCGCAGGGGAGCGCATCGAACTGCGGGGTTTTGGAGTCTTCAGCGTTCGCGCCCGCAAGACCGGCATCGGCCGCAATCCGCGCACCGGGACCGAGGTCAGCATCACCCCCGGAAAAGCCGTGCGGTTCAAGCCCGGCAAAGAGCTTCACACGCTGGCCAACAACTCCAGTCCGGCCAAGCCTGCAGAATAGCTCACCGCGTGCGCTCGTCGCAGTGCCTACATGAGCCGCTGTGCGTCTACATCGATTACCAGATTGCGGCGGGGAATCCCTTCCTGCTCGGCAAACCCCGCTGCGCCGCGCAGCAGCGCATTCAACGCCTGGCGGGACGAGCCTTTCAGGATCAGGTGAAACCTGTAAATGCCCTTGATGCGGGCAATCGGCGCGGTGCAGGGGCCCAGTACGCGCACACGCTCCTTCACCGCCCCCTGCAGCCATCTGCCCAGCTCGGCCGACCATCCCGCCGCCTCTTCGAGCTTTTCCGACTGAATGAGTAGATTGGCCAGCACGCCAAAGGGCGGGTAGTGCATCCAGCGCCGGTACTTGAGCTCCCTCTCAACAAATGCCAGATAGTCGTGCTGGCTGGCGGAAACCACGGCGTAGTGGTCCGGGTAATAGGTCTGCACCACCACGCGGCCTGACCGCTCCCCGCGGCCTGCCCGGCCGGAGACCTGGGTAATCAACTGGAAGACGCGCTCCGCCGCGCGGAA
>JBBIVH010000303.1:0-1180 GCA_037439805.1 Acidobacteriaceae bacterium | reverse complement strand
AGGGCAATCGCGCAGTTCTGGCACTCCAGCTTCTTGCCGCAGGCCCGGCAGATCACGGCAAAGGAATAGCCGCGGCGGTTGAGCAGAATCATCGCCTGTTCACCCCGATCCAACGCAGCCTGGGTCTGCTCGACCAGCGCGCGAGAGAAGAGCTTCTCCTGCCCGGTCTCCTGAAACTCGCGCCGCATGTCCACTAGTTCCACCTCGGGTAGCGGTCGCGCATTCACCCGATCGCGCATCTCGATCAGCGTATAGCGGCCCTGCATTGCGTTCTGCCAGGTCTCGAGCGAGGGCGTCGCAGAGCCCAACACGACCACCGCCCCTGCCAGTTTGGCGCGCATCACCGCAACATCGCGGGCGTTGTAGCGCGGCGTTTCCTCCTGTTTGTAACTCTGGTCGTGCTCCTCATCCACGAGAATCAGGCCGAGATTTTCCAGCGGAGCAAAGACCGCAGAGCGCGTGCCCACCACGATGGGCGCCTCGCCACGATGAATCCGGCGCCATTGCTCGCTGCGTTCCTCTGGCGTCAGCGCGGAATGCAGCAGCGCCACTTGCGTTCCAAACGCCGCGTCGAGCAGGCCCGCCATCTGAGGCGTCAGGCCTATCTCAGGAACCAGCAGGATGGAGGCAAACCCGCGATCGAGCGCCCTCTGCATGGCTGCCAGATAGACTGCCGTCTTGCCGGACCCTGTAACGCCGCGCAACAGGAAAGGCTTGAAGGTGCCGAGGGCCGAGGAGATAGCCGCTAGCGCATCCACCTGCGGCTCATTCAACCGCACCGGTTCACGCTGCGCGGAGATGCCCCCAAGATGAAACGGTGCGGCCCGTTCTTCGATGCGCACGAGGCCGCGCCGCACCAGTGTCTGCAGAGTGGATGCAGGCAGTTTCTTGCCGCGCAGAACCGAAAGCGGCATCTCGCCTCCGCAGGCTGCCAGTTCAGCCAGCACAGCCTGCTGCTTTCCCGTCAGAGCCGGCAGCCGCACCTCCGGCAGCAGCACGGCAAACCGTTCCGTGCGTCGTGCATCGCGCTCTACGGCACTGGTTTCGCGCGCAATCCACTTTTTGCGCACCATCGACGCCAGCACCGGCAGCGTTGCCGACGTCGCCGTCCTTAGCGTGGACACGCGCACCGGTTGCCCGTCGGCGAGCCGCTCCAGAACACGGCGCGCAAGACTTTGCC
>JBBIVH010000302.1:0-2690 GCA_037439805.1 Acidobacteriaceae bacterium | reverse complement strand
GCGAGAACGGCCATGAGGATCAGAAGCACATAACTGATCCAGGGATCGAACCGTGCCAGGCCCAGGCGGTTCAGTACATGCGAGTCATGGATCAGATTCCACATGTTGAAGTGCAGCAGGTAGAGACAGTAGCTTGCCTCGCCCACAAACACCAGAGGACGGGCTCCCAGCGCTCGAGCAAGGGGATTCGTCCCCGCCAGCCCCAGGATCATGCAGCCGAAAAGCGGCATCAGGAGCCCATCATGCAGCAGCACGTAGGGCACCCTGGGGCCTAGAGATAGCAACCCAAATGCAGCGGCGAAGCCAAAGATGCCAAAGGCCAGCCTTCGCCTGCCGCTCCTCGGCATGAGCTCATCCAGTTCCGCCAGCAGCACGCCGAAGACGAAGCTGGCCAGATGCGGCAATGGAGTGTACTTCAATGCCTGCAGCCATGGGCCATAGCTCCAGCGATCCGGGTGCGCGATTCCATCGGGGTTGAACGCCATGTAGAGTGCGCCCGGCACCAGGCCGAGCATCCACACCCCGCCCATACTGGCCACATGGCGCCCCAGGTGGACTGGCTTCTTCCAGCGTGCCATCACCGGGAATAGGAGATAGAAGAACGACTCCGCAGACATCGTCCAGGCAGGCGTATTCAGAAAGGTCGCCAGCGACGGGATCCAGCCTTGCAGCAGCAACGGAGTAAGCGCCATACCGGTCCAGAACATTCCGTGCGTATGCGCACTCCATTCCAGCCGGACCATCCGCCACGCCAGCAAAAGGCTCAGCAGATAGATCGGGTAGAGCCGCGTAAAGCGCGCCTTATAGAAGCGCGCTACATCCAGCTCCCCGGCGCGCGCGCGGGCGTTGTAGTTATAGCCCAGCACAAAGCCTGAGAGCAGGATGAAGTAACTTACCGAGGCAAAGCCGGCATTTACGATGGGCGCCAGCCATCCAAACCATCGCGGATCGGAAAAGTGAAAAAAAACGATGTTGACGGCTGCAAAGCAGCGCAGGCCTGTAAGGGCCATCAGCGGGGCTGGCTTGCGTTGTTCCACAAGAGATAGACGATTTCTACCCGCGCTAAGCTGTCACCAGCGAGCCGACCTTCTCGCCTAGGACGACCCGCCGGATGTTGCCCGGTTGGTTCATGTTGAAGATGATCATGGGCAGGTTGTTGTCCTTGCAGAGACTTACTGCCGTCAGGTCCATCACCTTGAGGCCCTGCTGCAGAATATCCATGTACGTCAGCTCATCGTATTTCACGGCATCCTTCACCAGCACCGGATCCGCGTTGTAAACGCCCTCAACCTTGGTGCCCTTCAACAGCACGTCCGCTTTGATTTCCATCGCGCGCAGACTGGCGGCGGTATCGGTTGAAAAGAAAGGATTCCCAATTCCGGCAGCAAAGACGACAACCCGGCCCTTCTCAAGATGGCGAACGGCGCGACGGCGAATATACGGCTCGGCAACCTGGTTCATCAGGACCGCCGTCATCACCCTGCACTGCACGCCTCGCTGCTCCAGCGCGTCCTGCAGGGCAATCGCGTTGATGACCGTCGAGAGCATGCCCATGTTGTCAGCTGAGACACGATCCATCTGCTTTGCCTGCTCGGCCACGCCGCGAAAAAAATTGCCGCCACCCACGACGATGCCGATCTCTACACCAAGCGCATGCACATCGGCAATTTCGCCGGTAATCTCGGCCACTTTCGCTGCGTCCAGGCCGAACCCGCGCGCCCCAGCCAGGGCTTCTCCTGAGAGCTTGAGAATAATCCGCTTGTACATGTCACTCCGAGTATCGCATACCCTGAGACCGGCAGCCCATAGCCGGAAGCCCGGCCCGCCACAAGCCTCCGACGCGTCTCTCGCCAGAGGCCGTTGCGGGAAAGAATCAACGGCCAATTAACAAATCCAGTCGCTGCAAACAATACAGTAAGACAAGATGTATCTGCTTCATGCCTGTGCCTTTTGACTATTTCAGGTAAGCACGCACCAGATCGATCAAGTCCTCGGCCAGTTCGGGAGCAATGCGCTCCTTTGCACCATCCACCAGATGAAAGCGGATATGTGTCTCAAGAATCTCTGCCATCAGACCATTCACGCTTCCACGCACCGCTGCGAGCAGCATCAACTGGCCTCCGCAATCATCATCCGCGATCACCAGGCGTTCTACTGCTTCCACCTGGCCGCGAAGTCTGCGTATCCTCTGGAGCAGTTTGACCTTTTCCCGTTCCTGAAGAGACATGCTTTGCTCCTTGACGGACTATACCCACCCCCGGTATTGTATAAACCGTATGGGGGTATAGCCCCGATTGTACAGGCAATCCATCTTCAGAACCACCCATCGAAAAACTGACAATGAACTTCCGCTTCTGCCAACTCGTCCTGCTCGCCTGCGCCGCATCTCAAGTGGGGCAAGTCGGCTGTTTTGCGCAGACGTTCGCGGAAGAGTTGCCAGTCGCGCCGCAGCCTCAAGCAATCCTGCTCGCGGCAGGCGCGCCGTTTGATGGCGCGCAGCATGGCAGCGTAAGCGATAAGCCGAGCGATGCCAGTCCGTCTGCGCTGGAGCCGGTATCGCTCTCGCCCATCACGATGGCTCCGCACCCCGAAAACTCGCTCTACTGGGTTTCCGGCCAGGTGAATGTGATCTTTCAGGGCAACCTTCCCTTCCATTCTCCTTACGAAGGCACGAACAGTTTTCGTACCGC
>JBBIVH010000301.1:0-2732 GCA_037439805.1 Acidobacteriaceae bacterium | reverse complement strand
GCCGGTCGTTCTCGCACGATAGAATCAGAGCATGATTAAGGGAATTTCCTTTCTTCGCCCCGCGGCGAGCGATGCGGCTTACGAGCGCCTCGCCGACTTCTTTTCCGCGCTGGGTTTTGCGCACGGAGCGGGCTGGAAAGAGCCCGCCAGCGAGGGCGCTTCATTTCTTGCTCCCCTTGGCAATCTCGAGTTTGTTCGCGGGTCGATGCCCGTTACAGCCGAAGTCCTCGTCGAGGTGACCTCGCTCGATGCAGCGCATCAGACTGCAGCCGTATGGCTGCAGGCCCATGGCGGCGATGCTGCAGCGAATCGCCTGTCCTCTGTTACCGATACTCATTGGAAGTCGCGGCTCTTTACTGTCGAGCCTGAGCCGGGGCATCGCTTCACCTTCTGGGCGTGGACCGATCCGCTCAAGGGCAAGCCGGTTGCTATGGAGGGTGATCTCTCCGCCGAAGGGATGAAGTTTGCGATTGTAGTCGCCCGCTGGAATGCCGTCATCACCGATCGCCTGCTTGAAGGCGCGCTCGACGCGCTGCTCCGCAGCGGCGCACGGCGCGAAGACTTCGAGGTCGTGCGTGTGCCCGGCGCATGGGAGGTGCCCGCCGCCGCGCGCGCCATCGCCAACGCCGGCAAGGTGGATGCTGTCGTCACACTCGGCTGCCTGCTGCGCGGAGAGACAGCCCACTACGAGGCCATCTACAACGAGGTCTCGCGCGGCATCGGCCAGTCGCAGCAGGAGACGGGCATCCCGCACAGCTTTGGCGTGCTGACCTGCGAGACACTGGAGCAGGCGCTGAATCGCGCCGGCATCAAAGCCGGCAACAAAGGCTTTGAGGCCGCTCTCGCCGCCATCGAAATGGTGAGCCTGCAGCGCAAACTGGCGAAAGGCGGCTCCGCTTGACCACAGGCACAAGACGCAAGTCCCGTGAGCTTGCCATGCAGATGCTCTTCCAGGCAGATGTCGGCAGGCAATCGCCAGATCAAGTGCGCGCCACCTTCTGGAAGGCGGCAGGAGACGTCGAGCCCGAGGTGCGCGGCTTTGCAGAGGATCTCTTCCGCGTCGCCATCACGGAACACGCAAAGATCGACGACCTCATCGTCGCGAACTCCCGGCACTGGCGTCTGGAGCGCATGTCCGCCGTGGATCGCAACCTGCTGCGCATGGCGGTCGGCGAGATGCTCGGCTTCAAGGGCACGCCGTTCCCCATCGTCATCAATGAGGCGCTGGAGATTGCCCGCCGCTTTTCTGCGCCCGAATCGATCAACTTCCTGAATGGCATGCTCGACGCCATTGCGCACAGCCTTGTATCGCAGACGGATCGCGCCGGGTAAGGACCGCGCTCTCCGATGCGGCAGAGCGCAGTCTAATCTGCCAGTTGGTGGGTTGGCCTCGCAGGAGGGTGGCAGGAACGGCGCATTTGCCGCGCCCGGAAGAATTTGATACGCTCAGGCTTTCCTGAGAAGCTCGAAAGGAGATACGTCGTCATGGCTGAAGACAATAAGGTTCAGGGACTTGCGTGGTTCATTGCGGGGCTCGGCGTAGGCGCACTCGTCGGCATTCTCTACGCCCCCAAGAGCGGCAAAGAAACCAGAGAGGAACTGGCGCAGGGCGCGCGCGAGGGTTCGGAATATCTGCGCAACCGCACTCGTCAGGCGATGGATCAGGTATCAACGATGGTAGACAACGGTCGCGAGCAGGTGGGCGACTATGTGGACCGTGGCCGCGATGCGATGGACCGCGGGCGCGCGCACTGGGAGGACTTTGTCGAGCGGGGAAGGAATCTCGTCAACGATCAGACCTCGCGCGTCTCTGCTGCCGTTGATGCAGGCCGCGAGGCCTACCGCGGCGCCAACACGCCCGGCCCTTCGCCGGAGTAGAATTGCGATTTCGCTTCCTTGCCGGCTCGGATCCGGGCACGGGCCATGCGGATCAACCATGGGTCCGCGCCGGCAGAAGCAGAATTGCGTAGTCCGTCTTCATTCAGGATTTCAGAGAAAGGTGTACGGAGAGAAAAAATGTGGCCCGGTTCTCTCCGTGCTTGGCCTTGCCCACGATGAGCATCGATCGCGATACCCTTCTGCTTGTCTTTGTCGCAGTCACAGGCCTTGCTGTGCTGCTGCAGGCGATTATTCTTTTTGCCATTTTCCTCACCCTCCGCAAAACCGCCGGCAAGCTGCAGGAGCAGATTGACGAGCTGCGCGGTTCGGTGATGCCGGTCGTGACCAGCACGCAGAACCTCCTTGCGAGTGTGGGACCCAAAGTGGAGTCGGTTGCGAAGGACCTGGCCGAAATTTCCGGACGCCTTCGCGCGCAGAGCGCGGAGATGCAGATTACCGCCAGCGAATTCATGGCGCACCTGCAACGGCAGAGTGGCCGCATCGACGCGATGATAACCGGCATTCTGGACACGTTCGATCGCGCCGGCAACGTCCTTACAGACACGATCAACATTCCGATTCGCCAGATCTCCGCGATTGCAGCCTTCGCCAGGGCGGCCATCGGCGCGCTGCGTTCCGGGCCCGCCCAGCCGCGCCCCACGCACGCAGCCGCGGATAAAGACCTCTTCGTGTAGTCTGGAGGCCGTGGAGGTCTCCTGCATGCGCGCGGTGGGTTTTGCTCTTCTTCTTGCACTTGGTTTCTCTACAGTCCCACGTCTTCTGGCGCAATCGACACCGTCGCCCGCGCTTCTGGTTCTCTCCAAGACGGACCACACGCTCGCCATCGTCGATCC
>JBBIVH010000300.1:0-2757 GCA_037439805.1 Acidobacteriaceae bacterium | reverse complement strand
AGCGTGGCCGGGCTGGAGGGCGAGGCGATGCAAGGCGAACACAGGGCGAAAACGACGGAGCAAAAACACGCAAAGAAAATGTGGAAAAGTACAAATAAATTTAGGGGGGGTGGGGGGGTGCCGGTGGTACGGACCGGGGACATAGCTGACAGATTGGACTGGGCAGATGGCTGACACTGCGCGTGAGGCAGGCGATGGCGGCACGGGTTGGAGGGCGTGGATTGCATGATGAATCTATTGTGCGCGTTTGGAGGGGGTGAACATGCAAAACGGGGCGGGGATTTTGCGCAGTGGAATGAGTGAGTTAGAAAATATTTTGCGGACTGGGGCTTGACGGAAATGCAGCGGGGTTCGCGGAGCTGGCGGAGTGAGCGGGGCTAGCAGGTGGCAGGGATGGGGTTGTGCTCTCCCCGGTCTCAGAGGCGAGACCGGGGGCACCCGGAGGTTGGGGCGGGATGGGGTTCGTGCTTTCCCACCCAAGACGCCTGCTGCGCAGACGTCTTGGATGGGGCACCCGGTGGTTGTGGCGGGGTGGGATGGTGCTGGGCAGGTCGTTCGCTGGTGCGGTGCAGTATGCTGGTGCGCGATGGATTGAGGAGACGGGATGGAACTGACTTGCGAGATGGCTCTCGCTGAAGGGTACAAGAGCCCATCGCAGCGGGCGCGGGTGCTGTCGGAAGGATGGTTCGGAAAGAACGCCTACTGCCTGGCGTGCGATGCGGATGAGTTGCGCAAGACGCCCGCGAACACGAAGGCCACGGACTTTGTCTGTCCGAAGTGCGGCCATGGGTACGAACTGAAAGCCTTCAAAGGAAACAAGCCGCGCGTGCTCAGCGATGGTGCATTCGGCACCATGATGGAGAAGATTCAAGGGGGCACCGCGCCTGCGCTTTGCCTGTTGGAGCGAACCGAAGATTGGATTGTGCGCGGACTCAAGGTGACGCATTCGAGCTTTGTACTTCCCGAGGCGATTGTGAAGCGCCGCCCGCTTCAACCGAGCGCGCGTCGAAGTGGCTGGGTCGGCTGCAACATTCGCCTCGACCGTATTGATTCGAGCGCCGAGGTTGCTGTAGTGGATGCGGGAATCGTGCAGCCTGTTGAGTTGGTGCGGAGGCGATTCCAACGGTTCCTGCCGCTGGCAAAGAAATCTGTGGAGCAGCGAGGATGGACGCTGCTGACGCTCGGCATGGTTCACAAACTTGGCAAGGCGGAGTTCACGCTGCAGGAGATGTACGGTCTCGAAGCCGAATTCGGACGGGCGTATCCGCAGAACCATCATGTGCGGGACAAGATACGTCAGCAGCTTCAGATTCTTCGCGATTTGGGAGTGCTGGTATTCGAGGGACGCGGCGAATACAGGCTTCTGGATTGATCCTTCTGAGATTCCGATCTATTCTGTCGATCGCTTCGCTGTTTCGAAGCGGCGGAAAGGAATCGTGCGCGTGAAGCGGACCAGAAGAGATAAGACGGCGCGGGAGGCCATACGGATTCGGTCGGTGGCGGACCTGCATCGCGCGATTGAGTATTTCGAGACGATGTATGGAGTTGAGGACGCAGCGTTGATTTTCCCGGATTGCTTACCGGTGGTGAGTGCGGTGTTCATTCGTGCGGCTGACGGAGATGGGCGAGAAGGTTCGCAGCTCGTCCTTTCAGACGAGTGGCCAAGAGGGATGAGGCGGAGTGCGCGATACGAGGTCTATCGAGTCGGAGAGGATGGTTGCTGATGTTCATGCGCATCAGGGGGCCTGAGGTCTTCTATTCCGTTCAATTCGCCGACGATTACGGGTTCTATCCGGCTTGCGACCTTTTGATTGACGAAGACTGGCCGGTTGCACGATGCCTGGAGTTTGCGATGGGCGCACGGCCGGTCAGCGTTGAGCCCGTGCTGGGATACGGGGCTTATCTGGAGCACGAGGACTTCTGGATATTTGGGAGAACGCCCGCGGAGGTTGCGGCTGTCGGGCTAGAGTGGCCGGAGGACGATTGAGTATCGACGCAAATGCAAAAGCCCCGGAGGGTTCCGGGGCTTATTGCTGACTTGCGAAGCGGCTGACGCGCGGGCCGTGGTTCAGGCGGCTTTGGTGGCGAGGGCGGCTTTGGCTTTGTGGACGAGGTCGGTGAAGCCGGCTGCGTCCTTGACGGCGATGTCGGCGAGGACCTTGCGGTCGAGCTCGATGCCGGCCTTTTTGAGTCCGCTGATGAACTGGGAGTAGCTGGTGCCGTTGAGCTTGGCGGCGGCGGAGATGCGGACAATCCAGAGGGAGCGGAACTGGCGCTTCTTCTGGCGGCGGCCGGTGTAGGCGAACTTGAGGCCGCGCTCGACGGCTTCCTGGGCTGCCTGGTAGAGCTTGGATTTGGTGAGGAAGTAGCCGCTGGCGCGCTCAAGAATCTTTTTGCGCCGGTCGTGGCGCTTGGTGCTGCGTTTAACGCGAGGCATGGTGTTTCTCCGTTTGGGTGGTGGTGGCGGTTACGCGGCTGGAGGCAGGAGAGACGGCCATGCTGGCGGTCCGGGCCTCTTCACTCGCTCGTTCAGTGCCTGATTTCTCGGCGGGGATGCTGCGCCGCCGGGGGCCTCTCCACTGAGGCCCGGAAACTCTCAGGCGTAGGGAATCATGCGCGCGACCTTTGCGTAATCGCCGTCGGAGACAAGCACGATTTTGCCGAGCTTGCGCTTGACCTTGGGCGATTTGGACGAAAGGATGTGGCGCGTCTTGGTCTGGCCCCGCTTGATTTTGCCGGTGCCAGTCTTCTTGAAGC
>JBBIVH010000299.1:0-2765 GCA_037439805.1 Acidobacteriaceae bacterium | reverse complement strand
CACCCGGGCTCGTAGATGCTCCAGGATAATGTCGCCCCCTAACTGCAACGAGACTTTGTCACCCTTTCAGGATGGTGACGATGAGTCAGAAAGAGTTCCAACCGGTGAAAGTGATTGAGAATGCAACGGGCGGGCGGCTGAGCGTACGCGAAGCGGGCTGCGTTCGTTACGTTATACTGTTTCCGTTGGCGATGGAGTTCGCCGTTAACCGCCCATCGGGCTGATAACTCCTACAGAACTTTTGCAGGAGGACTCGGTCGTGAATTATCTCTCCAACTACCCCTGGATCGCGCTCGGCGCCGTTATCGGAGCCAGCGCCCGTTATTTCCTCAGCGGCCTCGTCGCCCGCGTCTTCTCATCCGCATTTCCCTTTGGCACGCTGCTGATCAATATCACCGGCAGCCTCATCCTCGGGTTTTTCCTGGTGTTCTCGACCGAGCGCGTGCTGCTCGATCCGCGCTGGCGCCTGCTCGTGGCCGTCGGCTTCTGCGGTTCGTATACCACGTTCTCCAGCTACGCCTTTGAAAGCTTCGCGCTGATCGAACAGGGACAGTGGCTTCTGACCGGTGTGAATATCATCGCCAGCAACGCTCTTTGCCTGGCTGGCGTGCTCGCGGGCGCCGCAATCGCCCGGGGGTTGTAGAATGGAAAACGCAAGAATGGCAGCTGGCGTCGTTATGGCCGTTCAAGTCACTCTCTATCTCACCGAAGGCGATTCCTGGCACCACCGCCCGCTGCATCTGGAAATCCTGAAATATCTCCGCGAAGAAAACGTCTTCGGAGCCGTCGCCTTCCACGCCGTCGCCGGCTTCCTCGGACGCGGTAAAGTCCACACCGCCCACCTGGTCGAGGCCGGAGGCGAGTTGCCCGTCATCGTCTCCTTCGTTGACACCGATGAACACGTCAGCCGCGTACTCCCCAAGCTGAAAGAAATGGCCGCCCACCGCCTCATCGTCCGCGAGAACGTCGTGCTCGAGCAGGGAAGCCTCGATTAACTCTCACTGCCCCTCAGAAACGTCTCCAGTCGTTTGTACCCACGAATGTTCCAGCGAGGATTGGGCCAAAGTACACCTCCGTTCTGGCGAACGGGCAGTCTGCCTCCTGCCCGCTCGCACATTCCCGGGCGGCACTCCGGAGACAGGTAATCTCGGTCACCTCGCGATACCTTAATCACAAAGAAAGACTCAGATTTGCTTGCGATTCGCGGCCGTTTATTGAGGAGCCAACATGCCCGCTACGCCAGGTCACACTTCACGACGCAGCTCGAGATTGCCGATCCAAGTTCCGGTTTACGTGACAAGCCTCGAGCCAAACTCCCCATTCTCCGAGGTCTGCCAGACCCTGGTTGTCAACGCGCACGGCTGCGCGCTCCGCTTCCCCATCAAATTAAAAGCCGGAAGCTTGCTGAACCTGCACAGCCAGGAAGGCCGCCAGGCCAAGGCCTACGTGGTCGTCTGCCAGCCAATGGGCTCCGACGGTGAAGGATGGCGACTGGGTGCAAGATTCGACCAGCCCGACAACTTCTGGGGCCTGGAAACTTGTCCTGTCGATTGGCGGACAGTGGATCGAGAAGCGAACGCCCGGCAGGCCCCGGAATTGCCCGCTCCCGCCCCCCTGCCAGCACGCCCTGCACTATCCGTTGTCCCCGTCGGGCTGCCCAAACCGCAAGCTCCATCCCGGCCGTCGCGCGCCATCCTCGACAAAATCGAGGAGCAGCTTTCCGAAGTTCGCCTGCAAGGCATCCTCGCCAAACTCATTCGCCCGTATCAGGCCGAAATCACTGAGCTCCGCGATAAACTCGACCGCCATGCTCGCCAGAATCGCTTCGAGGTATCACTAGGGCACATCCCCGCCGACCTGGAACAAAAGCTCTGGGAACGACTGCGGCAGGACCTCGGCGCGCAAGTTCTGCAGCAGACGCGGGAGCAATCCACCGAGTTGCTCGCTTCGGCAAAAACCGCCACCGAACAAAGAATCAGCGCCGCCCTGACCGAATTCCGGCACCGGCTTTCCGGCGAGCTGCACTCTGTCGATCTGAAGACTCAGGTTTTGTCGAAAGAACTCGCGGCTGCCGCGCGCCAGCAGACTCAAGCCGGAATCGAAAAACTGCAACAGCAGGCATTGGACGCAGGAGCCCATCTCAATGCGCAAGGCGAAAAGGTGGTTACGTCTTTAGAGCGACGCCTCACGGAAACCCATGACATTCATCGCCGCGAGATCGTACAAGTCCAGGCTGATAGCACCGCAAAAGCATCCCAGCTCCAGTCGGAAGTGGCTCACCTCGCCGGAAAGATCGCCACGTTGAACGAATCTGTGCGCCGTCTTGAATCGGAACTCGACGCGCACCTCGAAAGTCTCGCCGGCGAAATCGTTTCCAGCACCCAAACTCAACTTGAGAGCGCCGTGGCTGTCGCCCTTAAGGATTTCCAGGTCCAGGGCTCGAACGAAGTAGAGACCCGTCTCGACCAGGTTTGCGGCCTCCTGCGCACGATCCAGAACCGGATCGAAAATTCATTCTCGGGTTCGCTGAGAATCCAAAGTGAGGAAGCCTTCCAGTCGGCCGGACAGCAATTCGAAGACCTCGCCCAGCAGTCCATGGAAAGAATGCGCCAGGCACTGGCGAAAGACCTGAACACGGTCGCCAAAACGCTGGGTCAGCAACTGCGGCAGGAGTCCGCGTCAGACGCCATTAGAGAAGGCGCGGTTGAAAAATAACGTTCAAGCCTCGGAGGGGTGACCCGAGCTTGGCTTGCCGCTTCAGTGGT
>JBBIVH010000298.1:0-2857 GCA_037439805.1 Acidobacteriaceae bacterium | reverse complement strand
ATGAAGCGTTTGGCTCTTCTCTCCGGCGTTCTCGCCCTCGCGGCTCCCCTCGCCCTCGCGCAAACCTCCACCTGGGTGCCTGACGCGGCTCACAGCGACGTCAACTTCTCCATCCTCCACATGAGCCTTTCCAAGGTGCACGGCAGCTTCGGCAACATCGGCGGCAAGATCGTCCTGAACGACGCCGACATCACCAAGTCCACCGTCAACGTCACCATCGACGTCACCACCATCGACACCGGCGTCAGCGGCCGCGATGCCGACCTCAAGGGCGCAGGCATGTTCGACGTCGCCAAGTTCCCCACCGCCACCTTCGTCAGCACCAGCGTCGCCTCGGTCCCCAACGGTCTCACCATTCAGGGCAACCTCACCCTCCACGGCGTCACCAAGCCCGTCACCCTCAAGGTCGAAGGCCCCACCGGCCCGGTCCCCGGGATGGATCACAAGCCGCATGAAGGCTTCTCCGCCACCACCACCATCAACCGCCTCGACTTCGACCTCGGCTCCAAGTATCCCGCCGCCATCGTCGGCGACGATGTCCAGCTCACCATCGACCTCGACATCGCCAAGCAGTAACGCCCGCGTCCGGGATGCGGCCCCGCCCTCATCCCGGACCTCAACCCCACGAAAGCGAGTGCAGTCATGGCCGGTCTCAAGCGAGAAATTGCACAGGAACGGCCCTTCTCCAGTCCCCACGAAGAGGCTCTGCTCAACATCCTTCGGACCGCCGACTGCCTCCAGCGCGCCTTTAACCGCCGCGTCCGTGAGTGGCAAATTACCGGCACGCAGTACAACGTCCTCCGCATCCTCCGCGGCGCACATCCCGGCGGCCTCACCTGCTCTGCCATCGGCGACCGCGTCATTACCGCCGTCCCTGACATCACCCGCCTCCTCGCACGGCTGAAAGCTCTCAAGCTCGTCCGCCAGCATCGCGACCCGCGCGACCGCCGCGTCGTCTGGACCCGGATCACCGACGCCGGCCTCGAACTGCTCCGTCAGATGGACCCCGTCATCCAGGCCATGCCCAGCGAAATGCTCGACCAGTTCACGCCCGAAGAGATCGCCACATTCATCGGCTTTCTTGAGCGCGCCCGCGCCCACTGCGACGACACCGCCCAGCCCGTCTCCTGCGAAATCCACGCTCCCGACCCATCCGCGACTCCCGGTTCCTGACCGTAGCTCTCCAAAAGCGCAGGAAGAAATTCTCTGGATCGCCACGCCTGGCGTCTAGTATCAATCTGCGCGAGGAGAACCATGCAGAGCAGACGCCGATTTCTCCAACAGTCCACTCTTGCTGCCGGAGCATCCGTCATCGGCGCAGCACGTCGAAGCTGGTCCGCATCCTTTTCCTCCGCCATCGACCCTGTATCCATTGAATCCTTCCGGACCAGGCTCAACGGCCCTCTGATTCTGCCGACAGATGCCGATTACGACGCAGCCCGCGCAGTCGCCGCGCAGAATCCGGAAACCGACAAGCGGCCCGCCCTCATCGTCCAGCCCGGGTCCGAGCAGGACATTCTCCGCTCCATCGACTTCGCCCACAAGCACGACCTGGAGGTCGCAGTCCGTTCCGGCAATCACAGCTTCCTCGGCTGGGGAACCTGCAACGGCGGCATGGTCATCGATCTCTCACGCATGAAAGGCGTAACCGTCGACCCTGCACGAAAGACCGCCGTTGTTCGCACCGGAAGCAACGCCGGAGAAATCCTGGCCAGCACCGCGCGCTTCGGCCTCGCGCCCGTGCTCGGTGAGTGCCCCACCGTTGGCGCAGGCCTCGCCTTGGGCGGCGGACTCGGTTGGCTCTCCGGCCAGTACGGAGCAACCTGCGACAACCTCCTCTCCGCCCTCATCGTCACGGCAGATGCAAAGATTCTTTCGCTCGACAAGAGCAGCTATCCCGATCTCTTCTGGGCCATCCGCGGGGGCGGCGGCAACTTCGGCATCGCCACCGAGTTTCAGTACCAGCTGCATCCCGTCAACGCCGTACTCGCGGGCAAGTTCATCTACCCAGCAAGCAAGGCACGCACCATGTTCCGCGCCTTTCGCGACTGGATGGAAGCAGCCCCGGACGAGTTGCAGGCCGAGTGCCACCTGATGTCCGACAACAATGGGCAGTTTCATGTCGAAATGGTTTATTCCGGCGACCCGCAGAAAGGCGAAGCCCTCGTCAACCAATTCCGCAAGCTCCACCCGCCCGATCAGGACACGCTCCAGCGGCGTCGCTATGCAGACCTGTACTCGATGGCATTTCCTCCCGGTCTGCCCTCCTGGAAATTCCAGTTTGTGAAAGCAGCGTACATCGAGAGCGTTTCAGATGGAGTCATCGACAGTATCGTTGAGCGCTTCGCGCAACGGCCGCCGAACTGCAAGACCGCCTTTAATTTTGATCACTACATGCACGGTCAGGTGTGCCGCATCCCCGTGGACGCTACAGCTTTCTCGCTGCGCAGGCCCGGTGCCTAGCAGCTCGGCTTTTGGACCGCATGGAATGACGCTGCGGATGCTTCCCGCTGCATGCCCTGGGTCGAGGAAACTTCCGATCTTCTGCAGCCGTACTCCGGCGGGCGCATCTACGCCAACTACATGACCGTGACTGGACCCAAGGCCGCGCAAGGCGTGTTTGGGCCAAACTACCAGCGGCTCGCCACAATCAAGAAGAAGTACGACTCAGAAAACTTTTTCCACCTCAACGCAAACATTGCTCCTGCGTGAGCCCGCTGCCTCCGAATCGCGAAGCCCGGTAGCCGCCGCGCGGCCTCGAAGTCTGCACGCAGACTTCCGAGAAACTCTTTGCGGCTTTTTTCTGGGAGATTGAGTTCTGTTACCGCGTGGCCATCTTCTTCATCATCGTCTCGTC
>JBBIVH010000297.1:0-2878 GCA_037439805.1 Acidobacteriaceae bacterium | reverse complement strand
GCCGCGGCCTCCGCGTCAACATGATGAAGTTCGACCCCTACCTCAACGTGGATCCGGGCACCATGTCGCCGTTTCAACATGGCGAGGTCTTCGTCACCGACGATGGAGCCGAAACTGACCTCGATCTTGGGCACTACGAGCGCTTTACTCATGCGCCACTCTCGCGCGATAACAACCTCACCACCGGCCGCATCTACGAGCAAATCATCCTGAAAGAACGACGCGGCGACTACCTCGGCAAGACGGTGCAGGTCATCCCCCACGTCACCAACGAGATCAAGAACGCCATGCGCAAGGTGGCCTCGAACGGCGCGGACGTAACTATCGTCGAAATTGGCGGCACCGTCGGAGACATCGAGTCGCTGCCGTTTCTTGAAGCCATCCGCCAGATGCGCCAGGAACTGGGCCGTGAAAACACTGTCTTCGTTCACCTCACGCTCGTGCCCTGGATCGCCGCCGCGCAGGAGCTGAAGACTAAGCCCACGCAGCACTCCGTGAAGGAGCTGCTCTCCATCGGAATCCAGGCGGACATTCTGCTCTGCCGCTCTGACCGCAACCTGAGCCGCGATATGAAGCAGAAGATTGCCGCCTTCTGCAACGTGGAAGAGCGTGCTGTGATCGGCGCTACCACCGTGCCGACTATCTATGAAGTGCCACTGCACTTCGCCGCCGAAGGGCTCGATTCGCTCATTCTCAAGTATCTGCACAGGGAAGCGCCAGAAGCCGACATGAGCAAGTGGAAGGAACTCGTCGATCGCTGCCACCATCCACATGACGAAGTCTCCATCGCCATTGTCGGCAAGTATGTGGAGTACGAGGACAGCTACAAGTCGCTGAAGGAAGCGCTGACCCACGGCGCCATCGCACAGCAGCTCAAGCTCAAGGTCACCTGGATTGAAGCCGAAGGACTCGAATCGAAGACGCCTGAGGACCGCAGTTACGAGGCGCAACTGGAAGGCTTTGACGGCATCCTCGTGCCGGGCGGTTTCGGCAAGCGCGGCATCGAGGGGATGCTCAACGCCATCCGCTATGCGCGCGAGAAGCATGTCCCCTACTTCGGCATCTGTCTTGGCATGCAGACCGCCTGCATCGAATTTGCGCGCAATGTCTGCGGGCTCAAAGACGCCAACTCCAGCGAGTTCGACCCAGCGGCGCAACACCGCATCATCTACAAGCTCCGCGAACTGCTCGGCGTGGAAGAGATGGGCGGCACCATGCGCCTGGGCGCGTGGACCTGCATTCTGCAGGAAGGCACGCTGGCGCAGCGCGTCTATGGCAAGACCGAGATCAGCGAGCGCCATCGCCATCGCTACGAGTTCAACCGCGAGTACGAGGCGCTCCTCACCGGCGGCGGCCTGCAGATCAGCGGCACCACGCCCGACGCCACCTACGTCGAGATTGTTGAGCTGCCCAGCCATCCCTACTTCATTGGCTGCCAGTTCCATCCGGAGTTCAAGTCCAAGCCGCTCGAGCCGCATCCGCTCTTCCGCGAGTTCATCGTGGCCAGCTACAAAAACCGGCAGGTGAAACGCGGACACCAGGCCGCCTCTGAGGCCATAGAAGTGCGCAGCTAGCGGTCCTGAAGTTGGACACGGTGCAGAGCGAGGCTCGGCTCTGCACACGTGCGTTGCAGTTTCGTCAGCGCAACCCCATCCGACGTTCCTCTTTTCTTTCGCCGAATCTAAGTCCTCAGCCTGCTGCGCTTTGAACTCACGAGAAACCGCCTGTCGTCCCAAGTTTGCTATTGACAATGATTTTTCGGCGGGCCTATTGTTGCTTCGTTTTTTGCACGGAGGGCTCCACATGAGTACGCACTTTGAACTTCAGCCGGGCGCAGGAGAACTACAGGGCCTGGCTGAGCAGTATTGGGCAAAAGCAGGGGAGAAGGAAAAGGAACTGGAAGTGGCTGCGTATGAGGCCGGCGCGTCGATTCGCAAAGGCGAATACACGTTGGCCAATCTGGAAGCCATCGTTCGCTGGAAATCCGAACGAGTGGTACATTACCTCATCGCCAACAGCGGGGAGAAGATCCGCCAGGCGCTGAGGGTGGCGGCCTCGCCGATCTCTTCGGTGCAGGAGGCCGTCGGGGCGCTTATCGCCCTGCATGGAGTCGATCTGCCCATTGCTTCGGCAATGATGGCTGCTATCTTTCCTGAAAAATATGCTGTGCTCGATTTCCGCACGCTGGAAGCGCTGGGTCACGCGAGGCACGATGTGGACTTCTACGCGGACTATGTTTCTTTCTGCGGGCGCCTCGCCGCCGGTGGCATGGTGCAGGCGCAGGATGAGCTTCCCGGTCCAACACCTCTGCATACGCTCGAGCGGGCGCTCTGGGAGTGGACGCGCAAGCGTTCCGACGAGGGCCGGTCTTAGCGACCGATGCAGTCCGCGCCGGAGAGCTGCCGTCGCCTTCTCCGGCGCGATAGAATCGCACACGTGAGCCAGACTTTTGAAATCGGTCCCGTGCACGTGGGCGATGGGAAGCTCTTTCTCATCGCCGGCCCGTGCGTCATTGAGTCCGAAGCGCATGTGCGCCGCATGGCCGAAGCCATCCAGCGCGTCACGAGCGACCTCGGCATTCCCTATATCTTCAAGGCCAGCTACGACAAAGCCAACCGCACCAGCGTCAAGAGCTTCCGCGGCCCCGGATTGAAAGAGGGCACGGCCATCCTTGCGCGCCTCGCCAAAGATACGGGGCTGCCCGTGCTCACGGACGTGCACGAGCCCGGCCACTGCGAGGTCGCGGCAGAGGCCGTCGATGTGCTGCAGATTCCGGCCTTCCTCTGCCGCCAGACCGACCTGCTCGTCGCCGCCGGTAAGACGGGCCGCGCCGTCAACATCAAGAAGGGACAGTTCGTCGCCCCGTGGGACATGATTC
>JBBIVH010000296.1:0-2892 GCA_037439805.1 Acidobacteriaceae bacterium | reverse complement strand
TCACAGGCTCGTTGAAGCCGCCGGGCAACCTCTCGATGAAGTCGAGAACGTTGACATCGCGCGCTGCGCCGCGCAGATCGGCGTCGGTGATGGCATCGTTGCCAAAGCGGATGTTTTCCGCGATGGTTCCGGTGAAGAGGAACGGATCCTGGAGGACGACGGCGAAGTGTCGGCGCAGTTCGTTGAGGTCATGCTCGCGCAGATCGATATCGTCGATGAGAATCTGGCCGGCGGTGACCTCGTAGAAGCGCATCATGAGGCTGGTGAGGGTGGTCTTTCCGGCGCCGGTGTGGCCGACGATGGCGACGGTCTGGCCGGGCTCAACGGTAAAGCTGACATCCTTGAGAATCCACTCGATGTCCTGGAGCGAGGCGAGCTCGGCGGCGGTGGCGCTGGACTGCGCAGCGCGCTCGACGGCGGCCTGCTGCTCAGGGGTGAGCCGCTGGTAGGTGAACCAGACGCGGCGAAACTCGACGCGGTTGGAGCCGTCGCCTGTGCGGGGATGAGCGGGGCTGACGATCTCGGGTTCGGTATCGAGCAGCTTGAAGATGCGCTCGCAGGCGGCCATGGCGGCTTGCAGGATGTTGTACTTGTCGCTGAGGTCCTGAATCGGCCGCCAAAAGCGCTGGGAGTACTGGATGAACATGGCGAGGATGCCGATGGTGACGGCGCCATGCGCAATAACGCTGAAGCCTCCGCGCCAGAGGACGAGAGCGATGGCGATGGTGGAGAGCAGTTCAACGGCCGGGTAGTAGAGCGCGTAGGCAAAGATGGTGTCTTTGAACGCGATCATGTGCTGTCGGTTGACTGCCTCGAAGTCGCGGAAGGCGCGCTCTTCACGGTTGAAGAGCTGCACCACGCTCATGCCGCTGACGTGCTCCTGCGTAAAGCTGTTGATGCGGGCAATGGCGGCGCGGACGCGGCGGTAGCTCTCGCGCACGGAGTCGCGGAAGAGACGCGTGACGATGAGGATGATGGGCAGTACGGAGAAGGCGATGAGGGCCAGCCACCAGTTGATGGTGAGCATGACGACGGCCATGATGGTGAGATTGAAGAAGTCGTCTACGATGGCGAGAATGCCGGCCGTGAACATGTCGTTGATGGCGTCCACGTCGGAGGTAATGCGGGTGACGAGGCGGCCGACGGCGTTCTGATCGAAGAAGCCGACATGCATACGCTGCATGTGGCGGAAGATGTCGCGGCGCAGATCGAACATGATCTTCTGGCCGGTCCACTGCATGAGGTAGGTCTGGATGAACTCGAAGAGATAAGAGAAGAGAAGAGCCGCGGTGTAGATGGCGGCAAGAACGGTGACGCCGCGAATGGGGTCGAGCGGCAGGCGGCGGGTGAGCCAGTTGGTGGCCGGGCTGTGGCTGCCGGTGAGGTAGCGATCAAGGGCGACCTTGACGAGGTACGGACCGGCGACGTCGCTGAGCGATTTGAGCGAGACGGAGATGGACGAGATAGTGGCCTGCAGCCAGTAGGGGCGCAGATAGCGGCCAAGGCGGCGGATGAGCCGGGAGTCGTAGACTTTGCCGACCGAGTCGTCCTCGACCTTGCGCACAGGCTGTGGCGCGGTGGGAGCCTGCGAGGCGTTGCTGGACTTCCGGGGATCTTTTTGCGCTGCTTCGGCCATCGGTGGAATGGGCTCTCTCTTTGTATTGTACGGGGCTGGTTGTTGATTGGATGCGCGGAAGTTTGGAGCGGCGGCAAAAGGATGCGCGACCGATTGACAAGGCGGGGCGCGGATGTGAGAACGTAGCAAGTGTCCGGAGCGCGAGGACAAGCCAGCCAGTCCGGTTTTCCGCGGGAGCAGACCTGCGACGAGCAGCTCCGGGAAAGGTGGATCCAGATGAAGAGGGCTGTCGTTCTTGCAACTGCAATGCTGTGTTTCTCAGCCGTACTGGCGCAGGCGGATATCGTGGTGCTGCGCGACGGGAAGAGCTATTCGGGCACGTACACGGGTGAGCCGGGCGGCAATCTCACCTTCAAAGACAGTCAGGGCATCCAGTACACGTTTCCGAT
Source organism: Acidobacteriaceae bacterium (assembly GCA_037439805.1). Lineage (GTDB taxonomy): Bacteria > Acidobacteriota > Terriglobia > Terriglobales > Acidobacteriaceae > Telmatobacter. The sequence continues at coordinate 867 of JBBIVH010000296.1, read as the reverse complement.
GACGGACGTGCAGACGGTGGTGTTCTCGAATCTTTCCGACAACGTATCGCTGCGCAACGGGCAGATGTACACGGGCCAGTGGGTTGGGATTACGCGGATTTCGTTCCGCGGATCGAATGGGATTGCCTATGTCTTTCCAATTCGGGATGTGTCGTCCCTGGTGCTGACGCATCAGAGCTCGCAAAGCGCAGGGCCCGCGGGCGCGGCTGCCCCGGCGTATCAGCAGTCGTCGCAGCAGTATGGCGCGCAGGCGGCGGGCACAATGACGCAAGGCACGGTGCCAGCAGCGCCGGGCGGGATGGGCGCAGCGGCGAATTATGCGCAGACGTCGGCTGGGCCGGGAGCCGTGACGCAGTCCATCGTGATTCCGCAGGGGACGCAGATTTCGGTGCGGACCGATGAGACGATCGACAGCACCAAGAACACGCTGGGCAAGCAGTATGCGGCGAAGATCCAGCAGGATGTGGTGGACAGCACGGGAGCGGTGGGGATTCCCGCAGGCACGCCGGCGATGCTGCAGGTGGTGGATTTGAGTCAGGGTGCAACGCAGACAGGCGCCACGAGCAGTAAAAATCTGGCGCTGGATCTGTACTCCGTGACCCTGAATGGCAAGGAATATCGCGTGGACAGCTCGTCCGTGGCGGAAAATGGGTCGGCTGGATTTGGGTTGAACAAGAGGACGGCCGAGTACACGGGCGGCGGCGCGGGCCTGGGTGCGGTGATGGGCGCGATCTTCGGTGGCGGCAAGGGCGCGGGGATTGGCACGCTGGCCGGTGGCGCGCTGGGCGGCCTGACGCAGTACATGACGCGCGGCAAGCAGGTGACGGTGCCGGCGGAGTCCACGCTGAGCTTCCAGGTAGACCAGAC
>JBBIVH010000295.1:0-2942 GCA_037439805.1 Acidobacteriaceae bacterium | reverse complement strand
GCGAGGTCGGCGCGGGTGATGACGTGGTGGAAACGCACGATCGGGTCCGCGAGCGGCTCGGAAAAATGTTGGGGCCGGCCTGGAGCGCCGTGGTGGATATCGACTCCACGGCATTGACGGTCTATGGCAAGCAGGAAGGGTCTTCGCTGGGCTACAACCCCGGCCGCCAGGGGAAGCGATGCTACTCCGCCCTGCTGGCCAGCGAGGGCAAGACCGGCATGAGCCTGGGGATCGATCTGCGTGCCGGCAAGGAACATCCCAGTACGGGAGCCCTGCTGATGCTCCGCGAGAGCCTCGCAAAACTCCCTTCGACCATTGCATCCTCGCGTACCCGCGTTCGGGCCGACGCTTCGTTCTACGACAGGGACATTGCCCTTTTTCTCGACGGGGAAGGAATCGGATACGCTATCACGGCACGCATGACCGCACCCCTCAAGAACATGGTGGCTGGCGCGCGTTTCAAACCGTTCCGCGTGGGCTGGGAAACGGCCGAGTTCGAATACACTCCGACTTTCTGGAAGACGCCGCATCGATTCATCGCCATCAGGCACTTCCTCAAGGAGGAGGACGCCCGCACCTTCCTGTTCAGGATCAAGGACTACGACTATCGAGTATTGGTGACCAGTCTGGATATGGAGCCGGAGGCGGTTTGGCGCTTCTACCGCGACCGCGCCAACCAGGAGTTGGTTATCCGGGAACTCAAAAGCGCCTTCGCTGCGGCGCAGATTCCCGCGCGGAGCATTCTCGCCAATGCAGCTCATCTGGAAGTAGCCCTCTGGGCTTACGATCTTGTCCTGGCCTTCAAACGCCTGTGCCTGCCGGAGCAGTACCAGCAATGGACAGTCAGCACTCTCCGCCGCGACCTCTGGTGCATGCCCGGCCAGTGGGTCCGCACGGACAATCGCAATCTCCTGCGGTTGCCGGCCTCCTTTCTGCATCTCGATTTGCTCAAGCATGATTCTCTCGTAAAAAGTCTCGCCAAGCTGGCCTGCTTCACCTCGGCATTCCTGCCCGAAGCGTAAGCGCAGGGCAGGAATCGCGCGGCGCCGACGGCGACGCGCACGACCGATCCAGCCGAAGACTGCCGGCCTTCGCTTCGCTCGGCCGGTTGCGCCCGGCGAAGGATCGCCGGGCGCTCGCTTGACGGCGGAAGGAGTAGTTTCCTAGAATCCTCGTACGCGCGCGTACGGAGAAACCATGTACCGAGCGACGGACCCACAACAGGAGATTTTCGACAAGACGGGGCTGAGCCCCGAGAAGCGGGCCGCGTGTGAAAAAAGCTGGGCGGGGCCCTTTAAGGGGAAGGTGCTGCCGATGCTGCTGCGCGCGGAACCCGACTTCGCCGACTTCTACGACGACGAGATGGGGCGGCCGAACCGACCTGTGGCACTGGTCGTGGGTACGTTGATCCTGAAGGAAGGCAGCGATCTGACCGATGAGGAGGCGCTGGCAGCGTTGGAGTTTGATCTGCGGTGGCATTACGCCTTCGATCTCAAGCCCCAGGAATCGCACCTCTGCCAGAAGACGCTGCACAACTTCCGGGTCAAGCTCATGGCACAGGAGAAGGGGCGGCTGGTATTCCGGCGTCTGACCGACGAGTTGATTGCCGCTCTGGGAGTTCGGGTGGACCGTCAGAGACTGGACTCGACGCACATCCTGTCGAATTTCGCGCGGCTCAACAGGCTGGGGCTGTTCTGCGAGACGATCCGGGTATTCCTGCACGCGCTTTGCAAGAGGCACCGGGACCTGCACGGCCGGCTGCCGGCGGGGCTGCTCAAACGACACGGGGAGCAGAGCTGGTATCGTGACGCGCGGCGCGAGGAAGGGCCGCGGCGATTGCGGGTGGTAGCGCGGGACCTATATCGGTTGGTGGAGCGCTTCAAGGGACATCGGGCGGTCAGTGGGATGGATGAGTTCAAACTGCTGGAGCGGCTTTTGGCCGAGCAATGCGTCATCGACGAGAAAGCCGCCAAGCCGCGTGATGACGACGATGACCGGGACGACGGGTCCGCGCCGGTGGAGTTGAAAGACCCCAAAGACGTGCGCAGCGACAGCCTGCAGACGCCGCACGATCCGGACGCGACGTATTCCGGGCACAAGGGCAAAGGCTACGAGGTTCAGGTTGCGGAAACCTGCATGCCGGACAATCCCGTGGAGCTCATCACGCAGGTTGAGCACACGCCGTCAGCCGGCAGCGACGCGAATGCGACGATTCCGACAATCGATGCGCTGGATAAGGCGGGGCACAAGCCGAAAGAGCTGGCGGCGGATACGTCATACAGTGGCGCGACTAATGCGGCGGAGGCGGCCCAGCGCGGGGTCAACCTCCTGGCGCCGGCACCGGCGATGAGCAAACCCGAGCCGGACAAAGTCTATCCAGTGCCGGCGGTGGATTGCCCGACGGGACGGACGAAGGCCGGAGCGTGGCTCACGTGCCAGGAGGCGCAGCCGGATTTCGAAAATCGTTACGCGATCCGGGCAGGGATTGAAGCGACGAATTCGGAACTCAAGCGCGTGCAGGGTCTGGGCAAGCTGCGGGTCAGGCGCAGCCAGCGCGTGGGGCTGGTGGTACATCTGAAGGCGGCGGGCTGCAATCTAAGGCGAGCGCTGAGGTACTGGACCCAGACGTTTGCGATGTCTGCGGAGGCCATCCCCATACCTGCGTGAGGCGCCCCCGCGCCAAAGCGCGGTGCGGCGCCGGCGAGTCGGGCCCACAATTCGAGACGGGAAGAGAGTTATCCAGGCTATCCACAGCCTGGCGGATCGGGCATGGCAAGAGGCGCAGCCCGAGGCGGGATTTTACGACAAGTCGATGCCGAGAGGTTCGCCGAATCGGTTTTTATCGCGCCACAAGAAGCTTCCGAGCCGAGGTTCTTACGAGGGAATCAACCTTGAGTCCTTTATCCCTGCTTTTGGCCGCCTGCTCAACGCCATAGGCGTAG
>JBBIVH010000294.1:0-3035 GCA_037439805.1 Acidobacteriaceae bacterium | reverse complement strand
GGCACCGTGACAACGCTGGAAGATGTGACCACCGTGCAGGACACCGATCGCTTCAAAACCCGCTTTATCGAAGTGGCCAGCAGCAAGCTCCGCGGTCCGCTGCTTCAGGTTCGTCGCGGCATCTATGCCATGATGCATGGATACAGCGGCACACTCACTCCCCTGCAGACTGAATTGGTGAGCGAGACCAGCGCTCAAGCTGAAAAGCTCGATGTCCTTATGTCGGATTTGATCGAAGTGGCAGAGCTGGACAGCGGAAAGCGCGACATCCAGTTTGAAAAGATCAGGCCGATCGTTCTTCTGACAGAAGCGCGCGATCGATTCTGCGAGGAGGCCGCAGAAAAGAAGGTTCGTATCGAGGTCAGCGCCTATGCCGATCTCTCGTTGATTCGAGCCGACCGCCGTGCGGTGCGTTCCATTCTCGATAATCTGCTCTCCAACGCGTTGCGCTACACGCCGGCTCAGGGAGAGATCGTTCTCGCGGCAGAGGAGATGAAGGACTACGTGCAGTTCTCAGTCCGAGACTCCGGACGCGGAATTGAAACCGAGCGCCTGAGCACCATATTCGACCGCTTCAACGCCTTCTCTGAGAGTGGCACAGGCATGGGACTGGCCCTGGTGCGCCGGCTGGTGGAGTCCCTCGATGGGCAGATCGCCGTCGAGAGCCGGCTGGGGCATGGAACAACTTTCCGGTTCACGCTCCCGGTTGCGACCGTGGAGAGCGTAAATCACCCGGTAGAGGTGGGCTGACTGATGGCCGAAATTAAAGTTCAGCACCCACCCGAAGTAGCGCGGCTGCGCGTCTATATTGGAGCTGCCCCCGGCGTAGGCAAGACATTCCACATGCTCGAAGATGCCCATCTGAAGCGCACGCAGGGCCTCGATATCGTCATCGGCCTTGTGGAACCTCATGGCCGCGCCGAGACGTCCGCAAAGATTGGCGACCTTGAAGTTGTCCCCCTGCGGGTGATTCCCTATCGCGGCGTGGAACTGAAAGAGATGGATGTGGAGGCGATCCTGGCGCGCCGCCCGCATACCGTTGTTGTTGACGAGCTTGCACACACCAACGTGCCGGGCAGCAAGAATCGCAAGCGGTATGAGGATGTGCTCGAGCTGCTGGATGCAGGCATCAATGTAATGACGGCCGTGAACATTCAGCATCTGGAGACGCTGAACGACTCAGTCAGCCGCTCTGCGAATACCGTGATTCGCGAAACCATCCCAGATAGCTTCCTCAAACGCGCCGATGAAGTAGTGAACGTCGATGTCACCGTGGAGGAGCTGCGGCAGCGGCTGCGCGAAGGCAAGATCTACGCTCCGGAAAAGGTAGAGCAGTCCCTTGCCAATTTCTTCCGCAAAGGGAATCTGAACCTGCTGCGCGAGCTCTCACTGCGGGCTACTGCAGAGCAGGTGAGCAAGAGCGCCTCAGACTACCGCCGCACGCAGGGACTGGAACAGGCCCCAATTCCTGAGAAGGTGATGGTGTGCCTGAGCACGCGCCCCGGCACCGAACGGTTGCTGCGCGTAGGCTCCCGCGTTGCGGGGCGTCTCGCGAGCAACTGGTATGCGGTCTATGTGACGCTCCCGCAGGACAAAGGTCACAGCGACCCGGGCGCTCACATGCGCCTGCAGGAATATCAGCGCATGGCGCGCGATCTCGGCGCGCAGGTTGTGAACCTGACAGACAAGAATGTCTCGGATGCATTGATTCATTTTGCCCAGCAGGAAAGCATCTCGCACGTCATCTTCGGGCAGTCCGTCCGGTCCCGCTGGGATATTTTACTGCGCGGCTCGGTTCTCAATCGCTTCCTCGCCGAGGTGCGCGATGTAACCGTGCAGGTCGTGCCAATGCAGAGGCCGCTGCGCCGCGGCTAGCGCTGCTCCGCACCGCTGGAGCCACGACGCGCCCTGTGTTAGCTTGGAATCAGCGGCCTCGAACGAGCTCGTAGCTCAGCAGGTAGAGCAACGCCCTTTTAAGGCGTGGGTCCTGGGTTCGAATCCCAGCGAGCTCACCACTCCTTCCGGCCGCGTCCCCGCCTCGTCAATCGACAGTCAACCTCTCTGCCGTAAGGAGCCGACCATGGAACCAGCAGAGGCTGCACGCTATTGGGAAGCCAATGCCGAGACCTGGACACGCCATGTTCGCGCCGGCTATGACAGGTATCGGGACACGCTCAACACTCCCGCATTTCTTGCGCTGCTGCCGCCCGTGGCCGGGCTCTCTGGTCTCGACATCGGCTGCGGCGAGGGAGAAAACACGCGCCGCCTCGCGCGGATCGGGGCACGCATCACCGGCATCGATGTGGCGCCCACTTTTATTCGCTACGCGCAGGCAGCCGAAGACCGAGAACCGTTGGGTGTTCACTACAAAGTGGCCGACGCGCACGAACTCCCGTTCGCCGACGACTCATTCGATTTCGCTGTCGCATTCATGTCAATCATGGACATGCCGGATCAGCGCCGCGCGCTGTGCGAGGCAGCGCGAGTGCTGCGACCCGGCGGATTTCTGCAGTTCTCTATTCTGCATCCCTGCTTCGCTCCGCCCTACCGGCGCGTTCTGCGCGAAGAAGACGGTGCTGTGCGAGCCATTGAGTTGGCCCGCTACTTTGATGCCTGCGGCGGCGAGATAGAAGCGTGGTGGTTCTCCACTTTGCCCGAAGAGGAGCGCGCAACCACCGAACCCTTCCGTGTTCCGCGCTTTCACCGCACGCTCAGCGGTTGGATCGAGCTTGTGCTGAGCGCGGGGCTCACCCTCGAAGCGCTGGCTGAGCCCTCAGCAAGCGCCGAACTCGCCGCCGCTGAGCCAATACTCGCCGATACGCGCGTGGCTCCACTCTTCCTGCACGTGAGGGCGCGCAAGGCTTAGACTCGCGCCCAGAAGTGGACCTCTGAGCATGCGCGCAGCCGCTCAGCTGCACTTTCCGCCGTGATATCGCGCTGCGGCATGCCGAGCATCTCAAAGCCCACCATGAACTTCCGCACCGTGGCCGAGCGAAGCAGTGGCGGATAGAAGTGCGCGTGGAAGTGCCACTCCG
>JBBIVH010000293.1:0-3060 GCA_037439805.1 Acidobacteriaceae bacterium | reverse complement strand
GTGGCGCGGAAGGCCATGCCCCAGCCAACGGCGCGGACGATGCAGGGAGCGGAAGTGACGCCGGCGGGCGAGAGTTCGAGGCGGATGTGGCGCTCCTTCATGAGGCGCAGCGGTGAGAGCAGGCGGACGTTGCGCGCGACGAAGACCGGCTCTGGATTGCCGTGGCCGAGAGGTTCGAGCTTGCGCAGCCAGCCGGCGAGCACCGGAGTGATGCGGTCAAGCGGCAGTTCGGCGTGAACGTGCAGGAGCCGTTCAGGCTCGCGCTGGGCGAGACGCTCGGCTGCATGCAGGCTGAGGCGGCGCTTGAGTTCGGGCAGCGCCTCGGCGGGGAGCGCGAAGCCGACTGCGAAGGCGTGGCCGCCAAAGCGGGTGAAGAGATCGGCGCAGGTTTCGATGGCTTCAAGCAGAGGGAAGCCGTCGACGGAGCGGCCGGAGCCGTGCGCGACGCCGTCTTCCACGCTGATGACGATGGACGGCTTGGCAGTGCGCTCGACGACGCGCGAGGCGAGGATGCCGATGACGCCACGGTGCCAGCCGTCGCCGTCGATGACGAGCAGGCGTTCGCCGACGAGGGTGGCGTCGGTGGAGAGGCGATCTTCAATGGCGGTGAGTGCGAAGGCTTCCGTGTCGCGGCGCTCGCGGTTGAGCCGGTCGAGCTTTGCGGCAAGTTCGCGCGCGCGCAGGGCGTCGCGGGTGGTGAAGAGCTCGACGACGTCGGAGGCCACGTCCATGCGGCCCGCGGCGTTGATGCGCGGAGCCAGCCGGAAGGCGACATCGAAGCCGGTGATGGGTCTTGACGCGGGATCGAGCGCGGCGACGTCAAAGAGCGCGCGCAGGCCGGCGCCGACGGGCTTGCGCAGCTCGCGCAGACCCAGAGCGGCGATGATGCGATTCTCGCCCTTGAGTGGCACGGCGTCCGCGATGGTGGCGATGGCGGCCATCTTGAGAAAACTGGGCAGTGTCTTCTCGCGGGTGCGGCCTGCGTCGCGTCGTTCCAGCAGGGCCTGGGCAAGTTTGAGCGCGATCGCAGCGCCGCAGAGACTCTTTTCCGGATAGGCGCAGCCGGGCTGATTGGGATTGAGGATGGCCAGCGCATCGGGGACGGCGTCGTGCGCCTCGGGCAGATGGTGGTCGGTGATGATGAGATCGAGGCCGAGGCGGCGCGCAGTGTCAGCTTCGGCAAAGGCGCGCATGCCCGTGTCCACAGTAAGAACAAGCCGCACGCCATCGGCGTGAGCCTCTTCAAGCACGCTGGATTGCAGGCCGTAGCCCTCGCGCAGGCGATGGGGCACGTGAAAGCGCACAATGCCACCGAGCATTTCGAGTGCAGTCTTCAGCAGGACGACGGCGGTGGTGCCATCGACGTCGTAGTCGCCGTAGAGCAGAACAGGCTCGCGCGCTGCGATGGCACGCTCGAGGCGATCGACGGCGGTGGCCATGCCGCGCATCCGATAGGGATCGTGCAGGCGGTCGAGCTCCGGGTTGAGGAAGGCGAAGGCGTCGTCGGCGGTGGTGATGCCGCGGGCGATGAGCAACTTGGCAAGGACGTGGGGCAGGCGTGCTTCGCGGGCAAGAGCCTCAGCCTGCTCGGGGTGCGACTCGGCAAGAACCCAGCGCTGGCGCGGGCTGGCTGGAGCTACGCCGTTGCGGATGGAGCCTGCAGCGCCCACCCGCTTTATTCTTCCTCGTCGTCGATGTCGTGATCGTGGTCGTCAATGACGATGTCGTGAAAGCTGTCCATCTCTTCGAGCAGCGACTGGAAGCGCTCGTACCACTCGGTGGTGGTCTCATGCAGGAAGGCGACGCCCTGATAGATGTAGCCGAGCTGGATGTAGCCGACCATGCCGGTGTATTTGCGCAGCAGTTGCGCTTCCACCAGCTCGGAGGCTTCCTCGTCGGGGTAGTTCATTTCAGTGGCCTGGTCGATTAGGCCGTCGAGGTCTTCGCGCTCGAGCGTCATCTCACTGAAGGTGATGAAAGGTGCGCCGACGTGCTTGGCCATCTCGACAAAGTCTTTCCAGGCGTCGGGGTTGTTCTCGCTCTCCCAGAGGATGGAGGGGATGTCTTCCGTGACGTAGCCGGGCAGGCGACGCAAGCCGTGACCCTCAATGAAGGCCACCATGTCGTCTTTCAGCGATAGCAGATTATCCGTGCTCATGATCAATGCACTATTTTCGCAGATGGGGGCGCGGGGGACTGTGGAAAGAGGACGGCGCAGGACGAGGCGTTAGTCTGAAAGAAAGAGACGCATCAGAGGAGAGAGCATTGCCGGGATTTGAACGACACGTCTTTGTCTGCCACAATACGCGGCCAGAGGGCGCTCCGCGCGTGAGCTGCACGGCCGATGGCAAAAGCGAACTGCACGCGGCGCTGCAGCAGCAGGTGAAGGCTGCGGGCCTTGGCCGCGCGGTGCGAATCAACAAGTCCGGCTGCCTGGACCAGTGCGAGCATGGGCCGATGATGGTGGTGTATCCCGAGGCAGTGTGGTACGGGCGCGTGCGCCCGGAAGATGCGGCGGAGATCGTGCAGGAGCATCTGGTGGGCGGCAGGCCGGTGGAGCGGCTGCGCGTGGCCGAGGGCTGCCTGAACGCGGAGAAGTGTCCGCACCGGAGCTGAGGCCAACCCGCGTGACCTTTGTACCGGAGCCGGGCCGGAGCACACGCCGATTTTAAGTGAACCTTTCAGAGCCAGCCGCCGATAGTCGCGGTGTGGAGGGGTCACGATGCGGCGATTGGACTTTCTACTGGTTGCGGCGATGCTGGGGATGACAGGCGCGGGCGTGCAGGCTCAGACGGGGAAAGTGTTACGCGTGGAGTGGCGGGCGAACCTGCCGGGAAATCTACCGCCGGGGGCGCTGCTTTTATGCCGAGCGAAGATTGTGCCGGGCGTGGGGCGGGATGTTGGCTCCGAAGAGAGGAGCGAGGCGACCGCTGCGGGGGTGAACAACGGAGCGACGGTGGACTGCGCGGTGGAGGTGCCGGTGCGGCAGGATCTGCGCCTGCCGGGCGCTGCGCGGCTGAGTGTCGAGGTGGATGCGGTGACGGCCTCCGCCACGGGAGC
>JBBIVH010000292.1:0-3118 GCA_037439805.1 Acidobacteriaceae bacterium | reverse complement strand
CGCGTGAGCGCGTATGTGGCGCACAAGAATCGCGGGGAAATGCTGCTGGCGATCAACAAGACGGCGCAGCCGGTGACGATGCGCGTGCCGATGCGGAAGTGCCACGAACACAGGCTGCTGACTGGGCCGGCCATCGACGCGCAGGATGGTGTGACGCTCACGCGCAGTGAAGGCAATGTGGCGCACGGAGGCCAGCTGCACGTGCCGCCGTACAGCGCGGTGCTGACGAAGAGCTGAGGAGACACGATGGCGCGACGCGGTTGGAGCAGACGGAGATTCTTGCGCGATGGCGCGCTGACTGGCGCCATGGCCTCGCGGGCGGGAGCGCTGCAGGCGTGGAGCGAGAAATCGCACGAAGCCATCGGTGAAACGGGTGCGGCACGGATCTTCTGCAAGCAGCCGGCGCAGGCGTGGCCGGATGCGTTGCCTGTTGGCAACGGGCGGCTGGGCGCGATGGTCTTTGGCGGTACTGCGAAAGAGCGGCTGCAACTGAACGAAGAAACGGTGTGGATGGGCGAGCGGCGGGATCGCGATAATCCGCAGGCCGCGAAGACGGCTGAGGTGCGCGCGCTGCTGATGGCGGGCAAGGTGCATGAAGCGGAGGCGCTGGCAGCGGAAGTGATGATGGGGATTCCCGACCGGCTGCCGTGCTATCAGACGTTGGGCGATATGTGGCTGGAGTTCGAGGGACTCGCCGATTCAGTGCAGGAGTATCGGATGGAGCTTGATCTGGAGGATGCGATTGCGCGGACAAGCTTCACGACAAGCGGGGCGCGATGGACACGGGAGATCTTTAGTTCTGTGCCGCGCAATGTGATTGCTGTGCGGATGGAGTGCGAGAAGCCGATGGCGCTGACGGTGCGGATGGACCGGCCTGTACACAGTGAGACCGTGGCGGCAGATGCGAACCGGCTGGTGATGACGGGTGCGGCGCGTCCAGCGAAGCCGACGACAGATCCGGCCACGCAGGAGCGGCAGGTGGGCGTGGCGTTTCGCGCGGAGGTAGCAGCGCATGCGGACGATGGCGCGGTGCGGGCTGTGGGCAACACGCTGCGGATTGAAGGTGCGCGGCGGGTGACGCTGCTGGTGACGGCGGCGACGGCGTTTCGCGAAGGCGATGCGCGAGGGATGGAAGCGGCGTGCGCGCGGAATCTGAAGGCAGCTTCGTCGGTTTCGTATGAGGCGCTGAAGCGCGAGCACGTGGCAGATTACCGGAGCTATGCGCGGCGCGTGGAGTTGGATCTGTTGCAGGGGGCGGATCCGTTGAGGGACGTGCCGACGGATGTGCGGATGCAGCGCGTGAAGGATGGCAGCGAGGATGTGGGCCTGTTGCAGACCTACTTCAAGTATGGGCGGTACATGCTGATCAGCAGCAGCAGGCCGGGAACGCTGCCTGCGAATCTGCAGGGAATCTGGAATGAGAGCATTGATCCGCCGTGGGGCTCAAAGTTCACGGTGAACATCAATGCGGAGATGAACTACTGGATGGCGGAGCCGGGGAACCTGGCGGATCTGCATCCGCAGTTGTTTGACCTGCTGGATAGTACGCGCAGCTTTGGAGCGGAGACAGCGAAGGAGTATTACAAGGCGCGGGGATTTGTCGTACACCACAACACGGACCTCTGGGGCGATTCGATTCCGGTGGATCATGTGCAGGCGGGTGTGTGGGCAATGGGCGCGGCGTGGATGGCGCTGCATCTGTGGGAGCACTATGCGTTTAACCAGGACAAGGTGTTTCTGCGCGAGCGTGCGTATCCGCGGCTGAAGGAGATCGGCGAGTTCATGCTGGACTATCTGGTGGAGGCGCCGGATGGCACGCTGCAGAGCGGGCCGAGCCAGAGCCCGGAGAACAAGTACCGGCTGCCGGATGGAACAACGGCGAGTTTGTGCATGTCGCCGGCGATGGATACGGAGATCATTCATGCGGTGTTTCATCGCGTGGCGCGCGGCAGCGAGTTGCTGGGCGTGGATGCGGAGCTGCGCGGGCAGGTGCAGGCGGCGGCTAAGAAACTGCCTCCGCTGAAGAGTGGTGCGAATGGCGCGCTGCAGGAATGGCAAGAGGATTATGCGGAGACGGAGCCGGGGCACCGGCACATCTCGCATCTTTTCGGGCTGTATCCCGATGACCAGATCACACTACGCGGAACGCCGGAGCTGGCTGAGGCAGCGCGCAAGGTGCTGGAGCGGCGGCTGAGCTATGGCGGCGGCAGCACGGGCTGGAGCCGCGCGTGGATTGTGAACTGCTATGCGCGGCTGGAAGATGGCGAGACAGCGTATCGGAACCTGATTGAGCTGCTGCGGCACTCGACGCGCGACAATCTGTTTGACGTGTGCGGGATGAAGGCGAACTCGCCGTTCCAGATTGATGGGAACCTCGGCGGCGCGGCAGGCATGATAGAGATGCTGCTGCAGAGTCATGGCGGCGTGGTGCGTTTGCTGCCGGCGCTGCCGAAGGCGTGGGCCGCGGGAAGCTTCAAAGGACTGCGCGCGCGTGGGGGCCTCGAAGTGGACTGCGCGTGGCGTGCTGGCAAAGTGACGCAGGCGACACTGCGGGCCGAGGTGGACGGCACGGTGCGGCTGGCGGTGCCGGCGGGGCAGCATGTGGTACGGGTGACGCGCGAGGGACGGCCTGTAACGCTGCGGAGCGGGGCTGAAGATAGCGCGGAGTTTGCGGTAGAAGCTGGTGCGACGTACAACGTGCATTTTTTCCGGAGTTAGATTCCTGAGTGAAGCGGGGATAGTCTTCATGGAACGAGTCATTTTGAACTACAGTAGCAACAAATCTAGCGTTCTCCTCCGATGCCGCAGAACGGATCTGGAATTACGGCGCCTCCGGTCAGGTTGAAACATGCAGCCCCGTTTATGTCGGTCGAATAGGTTCGGACGTGTGCGGCCTGCAGCGCGGAGAGCACCTCCTCGCGCGGATGTCCATAGCGATTGCGCAAGCCACAGGAGATGACGGCCCACTGCGGAGCCACGCGCGCAAGAAACCTGGGCGTGGTGGACGTGATGCTCCCATGGTGGCCCACCTTCAGCAGTGTGCTCCGCAGGCCAGGCTCGGCTAGCATAGCGTTCTCTATGGGCGCCTCCGCGTCCCCCTCCAGCAGGACCGACGTGG
>JBBIVH010000291.1:0-3153 GCA_037439805.1 Acidobacteriaceae bacterium | reverse complement strand
CGGCCAGCTTCGCGGCGTAGGCTGTTGCGTCCACGCCCGTCGCCTGCAAGGCCTGTGTCAGTTCCGCCTTCATCAGCCTCGCCCCGCTCAGTGACCCGGCAAACTTCAGCCCGTACCCCACCGGCATCAAGCGGTACTCCGACTCGAAGGTTGCAATCGGTGTATAGAAAGGATGTGGATGGCTCGCGATCTGCTCCGGCGTCTCGCCTTCTTCCTTCAGCATCACGTCACCCGGCAGAAATCCGCCCACTGAGTTCGCAACCGACTTGCCCGTTCCGCCATGCAGGTTGATGCCGGAGTAGTTGTTGCTCGCAAGCAGCAGCGAATAGTCCGCCGCCCACAGCGCCGCAGCAAACACATCCGACACGCCCGGCTTGCCGCCGCGATAGCAGGTATTCCCTTCTGTCATGCGCACCCGCGCGCCCACCTTTTCCGCCGCCGCCGTGGCAATGTCTGCCGTGTGCTGCACTTTGGCCATCGTCGCCGGCTTCAGCAGGTTGGGAATGTTCACATCTGGATTCGTCGCCGGCCCGCCGAAGTAATAATGGTGCGTCAGCGTGGTCACGTGCGGTGGTTTTGGAATCGACGGCCACAACGCCGCAATCTCTGTCAGCCACTCCACCTTTCCGGCCACATCCGGCATGCCAAACCTTGCCTGCGGCACGCGGGCCACAATCGCCCGTGCCAGCGTCAGCCACTCATCGAGATATGTCTTTGCCGACCACGTCTTCGGGTCGCGCAGATGCCGGTCGAAGAGGTCCACTTCGTTGCCAATCTGAAAATATTGCAGCCGCGGCCCCAGCGTCTTCGCCACAAACTCGGCTTCCGCAGCCGCGCGCTCCGGCGTGTTCGTGCCCATTCCGATGCCGTAGAGGCACGTCCATCCCGTCGCCTTCAGAAACTCCGCCAGGTTGCGCACCGCCTCCTCCGTCACCGCGTAGTACTGCGGCTTCGGCTCGCCCACCACCTCGCGAGTCTGCGGATGCACTGGCTCGGGCGACTCCGGCGTCAGCTTCCAGTAGCCAAACTCGCTGGTGTTGCCGCCCAGCCGCAACACACCATGCGGCGAGAGCGCCTTGCACTCGCGGACAAGCCCCGTATTCTGCGCGGAAAAGAAGCCTGGGTCGGTAAGCTGCTGCACTTCATACGACAATCCAACAAAGTCCTCGGGCATATGCGGCCCCGTCGCTTCCGCAGGAATGGCAAGCGTGACCTGGGTGGCAATCGAGGCCTCCGCGCGCAGGCGCGTGGCGGCAACAGTCAGAGCAGTAGTGGCGAGAAATTTGCGTCGGCTGATTGTAGTCATGGGAATCGTTAGAGCACCGGTTGGATTCGCTTCCAAAATGCACGCCAAGTATAACGACAGACCGCGCGGCTCAGGCAATTCAATCGTGTGAATGGAAATGCGCTGCGTCCGCCTTGCACCCCCATCCCCGCGACCGATAACGTGAGTAGAGCAACAGCAGCTCACAACGGAATATGCGAATGGACGTTCTGGTACGACTCTTCGAGCAGCACTTTCACGCGGCTCCGCAAACCATCGCGCCCGTCCAGGGCGAGCTTGGCGGCTCGGGACGCGCCATCCTGCGGCTCACCGGCGCCGGCCACAACGCCATCGGCATCGTCAATCCTGTCCGCGAAGAGAACATCGCCTTCCTCGAGTTCTCGCGCCACTTCCGTCGTCACGGCCTGCCCGTCCCGGAGATCTACGCAGAGGATTTGAGCGCGGGCGCCTATCTTGAAGAGGACCTTGGCGGCACGACACTCTACGAATTTCTCGGCGCGCATCGCTCCGGTGACGTTATCGCACCAGAGGTCGTCGAAGCCTACCGCAAGGTCGTCACTGCATTGCCGCGCTTTCAAATCGAGGCAGGCCGCGATCTCAACTACAAGGTCTGCTATCCGCGCGCCAGCTTTGACCGCCAGTCCATCGCGTGGGACTTGAACTACTTCAAGTACTACTTCCTGCGTCTCGCTGGAATCCCCTTCAACGAGCAGGCCCTCGAAGACGACTTCGGTCGCCTCACGCGCTTCCTGCTCACCGCCGACCACAACTACTTCCTCTACCGCGATTTTCAGTCGCGCAACATCATGCTGCGCGTGGGCGAGCCGTGGTTCCTCGATTACCAGGGCGGTCGCCGCGGCGCGCTCCACTACGACATCGCCTCGCTGCTCTTTGACGGCAAAGCCGACCTGCCGCCCGTGCTGCGCCAGCAGTTGCTCGACCATTACCTCGACGCCCTTCGCCAGCACATCCCCCTTGAGCGCGAAGCCTTCCTGCACCACTACTACGCCTACGTCTACGTCCGCATCTTGCAGGCGCTCGGCGCCTATGGCTTCCGCGGCTTCTACGAGCGCAAGGCGCACTTCCTGCAGAGCGTGCCCTTCGCGCTCAAGAACCTGCGATGGCTCGCGCACCACGTGCAGTTGCCCATCGCTTTGCCCACGTTGATGGAAGCATTGCAGGGCATGCTCGCCTCAGAAAGGCTGCAAGGACTTGCCACTCCCGCCACCGACCTCACCGTGCGTGTCTTCAGCTTTTCGTTTCACCGCGAGTTGCCCACCGACCCTTCCGGCAATGGTGGCGGTTTCATCTTCGACGCGCGCAGCCTGCCCAATCCGGGCCGCGAAGAGCACTTCCGTTCGCTCACCGGCAAAGATGCTCCAGTCATCGAATACCTGATGCAGCAGGAGAGTGTGCACCGCTTTCTTGCCAGTGCGGAGTCGCTGGTCGATGCCAGCGTCAGCGCCTATCAGCAGCGCGGCTTCCAGCACCTCATGGCCTCCTTCGGCTGCACCGGCGGCCAGCACCGCTCCGTCTTTCTTGCCGAACAGTTGGCCAAACACCTGCGCAGTCGCAGCGGCGTGCGGGTCGAGGTGCGTCACATCGAACTGGAGAAGATGGGCCGATGAAAGCCATGATCCTCGCGGCCGGCCTCGGGACCCGCCTCCGGCCGCTGACTGACGACCGCCCCAAGGCGCTTGTCCAGGTCGTGGGCCGCACGTTGCTGGAAATCACGCTACTGCGCCTTCGCTCGTTCGGCGTCAACGAGGTCATCGTCAACACCCATCACTTCGCCGATCAGGTCGCTGAATTCCTCCGCGCGCACCGCAACTTCGGCATGAGGATTGAAATCTCGCGCGAAGAAGAAC
>JBBIVH010000290.1:2679-3166 GCA_037439805.1 Acidobacteriaceae bacterium | reverse complement strand
CGCAGAACTGCGTCGAGGTCTGCCCCAAGCAGCTCCCGCTCACCAACGCCATCTCAGACGTCAGCCGCGACGTCCTCATCCAGAAGGCCAAGGACTTCCTGCGCGGATAAACAACCGACACGCGCATCAACACACCCTTAGGATGCCCCCGGTCTCGCCTCTGAGACCGGGGAAACAATAGTCCCACCCACGCCACAGCCAGGCTGGAAGCTAGCGGCTGCATTCCCGTCAAGCCCCCACGCGCAAACTTTCCTTCTAACCTGTTCATTCCACTCATCAAATAAATTCCGCCGTTTTGCGTGTTATTTCTGCCAAACGCGCATACTGGAACCATCAGCCTGAGAACCGCGCCCACCAGCTCGCCTCTTAGGCCATTTTTATTGGAGGAGAATCGCGCCATGCCGACCCACTTCGCGTCCATACGCGAGTCCATCCCCACCCGCATCTCCGCGCCCTCCGTCTCCCCGTCCACTCCGGCCCATCGAAA
>JBBIVH010000290.1:0-2669 GCA_037439805.1 Acidobacteriaceae bacterium | reverse complement strand
CCCCACCCCACCCCCCCTAAATTTATTTGCACTTTTCCACAGCCCACGCGTCTGAAACCCGCTCCTCGAACTCCGACCGAATCAGTCCGGTTCGCCGCCGTGCCCGCCGTCACTCTGAGGCTGCAACCCGTTCGATAGAATCAAATCGAGGAACCCTGAAGACATGTCCCGTAAAAAACTGATTGCCGCCAACTGGAAGATGTACAAGACGCCCTCTGAGGCCAAGGCCTTTGTCGATGCATTTCTGCCCCTCGTCGCCGGTCATACCCGCGATGAGATTGCCCTCTTTCCCTCGCCTGTCCTGCTGCCCACCGTCGTCGCCGCTGCCAAAGGCTCGGCTGTCGCCGTCGGCTGCCAGAACATCCACTTCGCTGAAGAGGGCGCCTACACCGGCGAAACCTCCATCGGCCAGCTCAAGGCCATCGGCGGCACCCACACCCTCATCGGCCACTCCGAGCGCCGCCAGTACTTCGCCGAGACCGACGAGATCGTGAACAAGAAGCTCCACACCGCGCTCAAGCACGGCATCATCCCCGTCGTCTGCATCGGCGAGGTCCTCGCCGAACGCGAAGCCGGCAAGACCGCCGAAGTCCTCAAGACGCAGGTCACCGGAGCCTTCGCCGGGATCACAGCGGAGATGGCCGCGCCCATCGTCATCGCCTATGAGCCCGTCTGGGCCATCGGCACCGGCAAAACCGCCACGCCCGAGACGGCCGTCGAAGCCCACAAGATTGTCCGCGCGGAAGTCGCCCGCCTCCTCGGCGTCGATGTCGCCGCAAAGATGCGTATCCTTTACGGCGGCAGCGTCAAGCCAGACAACGCCACCGCGCTCTGCGGTCAGGAAGAGATTGACGGCGCGCTCGTCGGCGGAGCCAGCCTCAAGCCCGACTCCTTCACCGCCATCGTCAAGTACTAGGCAAACCCGCGCAGCCGCGTAGGTCCAACCAGCCGGCTGCGCCCTCCTCAAACCTTCGCGCGCACCTCTCCATCGCGCACCTCGGCCTCAAACACCCGCACCTTGAAACTCGGATCGTGTTCCGCCACGCCCGTTCGCAGGTCATACGCAAACGCGTGCCACGGGCACACCACGTGCCCATCCTCCAGCACGCCCTGTCCCAGCGGCCCGCCCTCATGCGGACACGTCCCATCCACCACGCACACCGCGCCGCCCAGCCGCGCCACGCAGAAGACCCGTCCCGCCGCCTCCACCTCTGCAACCTCGTCCTCGGGCGGCAGCTCCGCCTCCGCGCAAATCTTCACCCATTCCGCCATCGCCCAGCCTCCATTCCACGCAGCACTTCATCCTAACCGCATCCAGCGCGTAGCATAAAGCGCATCGGCCATCTTCTCCACCGCCGCCACACCGCCATGCCTTTCAAGAACGCCCGATCCAATCCCGCCCATCGCGCCGCGCACCATCTCGCATCGGTCAAGCAATTCCGCCTCATCCTCGCCGCAGCCGTGCTGACCTTTGCCGCAGCCCTGACACCATACGCGACTGCGCAACCCGTCCCGCAGCCCGTCCAGATTCAGGTCAATCTCGATCGCCGCATCGGCCCCTTCACACCTGTCTACGCATGGTTCGGCTATGACGAAGCGAACTACACCACCATGCCTCACGGCCGCCAGCTTCTCCGCGAGCTGCACGATCTTGCGCCGGTCCCCGTGTCCATCCGCGTCCATCATCTGCTCACCTCCGGCGATGGCAAGGCAGAACTCAAGTTCAGCTCTACCAACATCTACTCTGAAGACGCGCACGGCCATCCGGTCTACGACTTCACACTCCTTGACGGCATCTTCGATGCGTGGAAGGCCGCCGGCGTTCGCCCCATGGTGGAACTCGGCTTCATGCCCCGCGATCTCGCCGCTTCGCTTCCCAATCGCCACGAGCCTTACCAGGTTCACTTCCCCGCTTCCACCATCTCCGGAGCCTCCAACAACCCACCCAAAGACTACGCCCGCTGGCAGGAGCTCTGCCGCGTGCTCACCGCGCATCTCGTGGAGCGCTACGGCCGAGACGAAGTGCTTCATTGGTACTTCGAAGTCTGGAACGAGCCCGACATCGACTACTGGCACTCCACGCCAGAAGACTACTTCCGCCTCTACGACTACGCCGTCGCCGGTGTCCGTGCCGCGCTCCCCGGCGCGCGCGTCGGGGGCCCTGCCACCACCAGCCCGCGCAGCGACAAGGCCCGCGCCTTCCTGCGCAGCTTCCTCACGCACGTGCAGTCAGGCCACAGCGCCGCCACCGGGGGCGCAATCCCGCTCGACTTCATCTCCTTCCACGCCAAAGGCTCGCCCACGATTCAGGGCTCAACCGTCACCATGGGCCTCCATCGAGAACTCACCGATGTAGACCGCGGCTTCGCGCTCATCGCATCCTTCCCGCAGTTTCGCCATCTGCCCATCATTCTCAGCGAGGCTGACCCGGAGGGCTGCGCCGCCTGCTCCTCGCGCAACAACCCCGCCAACAACTACCGCAACGGCACGCTCTATCCCGCCTACACCGCCGCAGCGCTCAAAGCTCTCTTCGATCTGCAGGACCGCCACGCCGTCCATCTCATCTCCATGCTCAGTTGGTCCTTCGAGTTTGAAGACACAGACTACTTCGAAGGCTTCCGTTCGCTTGCAACCAACGGCATCGACAAGCCCATCCTCAATCTCTTCCG
>JBBIVH010000289.1:0-3180 GCA_037439805.1 Acidobacteriaceae bacterium | reverse complement strand
CGCCCGCGCTTCTGGTTCTCTCCAAGACGGACCACACGCTCGCCATCGTCGATCCCGCGACGCTGAGCGTTGTCGCCAAGGCGCCCGTCGGCGACGATCCGCACGAGGTCATCGCCTCGACAGATGGACGCACCGCCTACGTCTCCAACTATGGCTTCGGCGCCTTCCATACCCTGGCCGTCATCGATCTCATCCGTCCCGCGGCGCTGCCGTCCATCGACCTCGGCCCCCTGCGCGGACCGCATGGCCTCGCATTTGTCGATGGCAAGCTCTGGTTCACGGCGGAGGCTGCGAAAGCCATAGGTAGATACGATCCCGCCAGCGCAAAAATCGACTGGATTATGGGCACCGGCCAGAACCGCACCCACATGCTCTACGTCTTTCCCGGCGCGCGGCGCATCGTTACCACGAATGTGAACTCCGCCACGGTCACCATCCTCGACAAGACCGACGGCCCCGCAGGCGCTCCGCCCGCGCCCCCTGCCGGCATGCGCCGTCTGCCGGGCCCTCCCGGCGGCGACTGGAATGAGACCGTCATCCCCGTGGGCCGCGGTTCCGAGGGCTTCGACGTTTCGCCCGACGGGAAAGAAGCGTGGGTCGCCAACGCCTGGGATGGCACCATCTCCGTCATCGACCTCGGCACAAAGAAGGTCGTCGCCACGCTCGATGCGCAGGTGACCAGCGCCAACCGCATCAAGTTCACGCCCGATGGCAAGCTCGCCCTGGTCTCCATGCTCAACGGCCCCGATCTCGTCATCCTCGATACGTCCACGCGCAAGGTCATCCAGCATCTGCCCGTCGGTCACGGCGCGTCGGGCATCCTGATGCAGCCCGATGGCGCGCGCGCGTATGTCTCCTGCGGGCCCGACGACTCCGTCGCCGTCATCGATCTCAAGACGCTGAAAGTGGTCGGCCGCATTCACCCCGGCGGCAACCCCGATGGCCTCGCCTGGGCCGTCCAGCGCTGACGACCGCTGCATTGCGCGCGCAAATGAAAAGGCCGGGACCATCGCGGTCCCGGCTATTTCTTTGACAGTTTCGTTTGCTTACTTCTCGTCGATCTGCAGCACCTGGATCGAATAGGGCGGCAGCGTGTGGCTGAACTTCCTGCCCGCCTGCACCGTCGAATCCACCGGCACAATGCGCTCCCGGTCGTTGATGCTGTTGGTTGCCTGCGTATCCCGCGCGCTCAGGCTCACCAGCTTCGCGGTTCCGGCCACCTGCGCGCCGCCAAGGTCAATCGTGACCGGCTGCGCCAGAGACGAGGCGTTCACCAGCTTCAGATAGAGCTGCTTCTTCGTTGCGTTCTTCGTGATGGAGTAGAAGAACTTGTCGCCCGCGCCGGCGCTCTCTGACTTCAGCGCCTGATCTCCGAGATACTCACCGAAGATCACCTGCGCCCAGTAGCTCGGCGAACCGTAGCTGTGCAGCGTGTCATAGCCAATCAGGTCGCTCTCCCACTGCATTCCTCCGGGGTTCACGTTTACAAAGAGCGGCGCATAGCTCGCCATAATCACGATGTCGCTGTTCCGCTCCAGTCCCGTCATCCATGCCGCATCGCCCAGCGCCGCGCCCATGTTCGGCGTGGGAGTGCCCTCGCGTGTCGCCCATTCGCCCACAAAGATCTTCGGCCCGTTGCGGTCGGTCTTGTCATAGTGCGTCGCGTCGTGAAAGTTCTGCGTCGCGCGCACATAGAAGTGCTCATCCAGCACGTCCGGCGTCGTGCCTTTCACCGGCGCGGTCGCAATCAGCTGCAGCTCCGGGTACTTTTGCTTGATGGCCTTGTAGAACTGCGCATAGCGCCCGTCGTAGCTGCCCGACTTGTCAAACCAGTCCTCGTTGCCAATCTCCACATACTTCAGCGCAAACGGCGCGGGGTGGCCGTCCTTCACGCGCTCGGCGCCCCACTGCGTATCGGCTCCGCCGCTCACATACTCGATCTCATCCAGCGCGTCCTGCACAAACGGCTCCAGCGCCGCGCCCGGTTCCACATGGTCGCCCTTCAGCGAGTAGCCGGCATAGACGGCCAGCACCGGCTGCATCTTCAGGTCTTCGCACCACTCCAGAAACTCCAGTAGCCCCATGCCGTCCGACGAGTGATAATTCCACGGACTTGGATGCGTTGGCCGGTCCACCAGCGGCCCGATGGTCTTCTTCCACTCAAAGCGCTCGTTGATGTGGTCGCCTTCAAGATAGTTGCCGCCGGGGAAGCGCAGGAACTGCGGATGCATCGCCGCCATCTTCTCCATCAGGTCAATCCGGTCGCCGTTGGCGCGGTCGTGGTACGTGGGCGGAAACAGCGACACCAGGCCCAGCCATACCGTCCCCGAGTGCCCGACCGTCAGAACGAGATGATTCGTCGCGGACGGCTGGATGTCGCCCGCAGTCGTCAGCGTGAAGAAATGTTGCTTCCAATCGCTCGTAAGGCCGCTCACCGTGGCCCGGGCCACCACCTTGCCCGTATCGTTCTGCACCAGGCTCACCCGCACCGGCCCCATCTCCGCCGTGTCCGTCTTCGCGTAGAACGAGCCCTTGTAAGCCGTGTTCGCCTTCAGGGCCATACCCCAGTAGCCCACGTTCAGCAGTCCCGCCTCGTTCACCGGGTCGGCCTTCTCCACCGTCAGCTTCATGCTGTGCGCCAGCGCCGCGCTCGGCCCGGTCGTTCGATCCGGCTGGATCTTCGCCGCCGCGTTGCCATCTTCCACCAGGTACCAGCTCTGGATTCCGTCCCAGCTTCCATTGAAGGTGCGGTTGCGCACCATTTCCGCATACAGGCCGCCGTCATAGGAGTAGTTGATCTCCTCGGTCATCAGGCCGTAGAGCATCGGGCTGACCGGGTGCGCCGGCTGGTCCGAATGCACGGTGAGGGTCACGGGCGCGTTCTGCGCCATGGCGAGCGTTGCACACAGCGCAAGCGCAGCCAGCGCGGGGATTCTGGCAAACGTTTTCTCAAGCATGGATGTTCTCCCGAAATTTTGGTGCCGCGCCAGTATAAATGCATTTACCACTGCATTGTCCAGCGGCCCTCAAATGCTACGCAATCCACCCGCCGCCGACGACCTCGTCGCCGTCATAAAAGACCGCAGACTGCCCCGGCGTGACGGCGCGCTGCGCCTCGTCAAAGGTTGCGACCACTTCATCGGCCCGCGCACCCGGCTCCAGCGTTGCCCAGGCCGGCTC
>JBBIVH010000288.1:0-3182 GCA_037439805.1 Acidobacteriaceae bacterium | reverse complement strand
ACACCGAGCACATCGTCGCCGCTCTCCTCCAGCAGCAGATCGCCCTCGGCTTCATTGAAGGCCCCGCGCACAGCCGCGATGTCCGCACCGAGCCGTTCCTCGTCGATGAACTCGTCCTCATCGCGCCCGCCTCACACGAGTGGGCCGAGCGCGCCGCGATCCCCGCTGAAGAACTCACCGCCGCTCCGATACTCATGCGCGAGCGCGGCTCCGGCTCGCGCCGCGTCCTCGAACTCGCACTCGAACGCCGCCACATCAAGCGCACCGCGCTCCGCATCGCTATGGAACTCGATTCCACTGAGGCCATCAAATCTGCAGTCGAAGCCGGTCTCGGCGCAGGCTTCGTCTCCCGCTGGGCCATCGCCAAAGACGCGCGCAGCGGCAAAACCTTCAAAGTGGTTCAGGTCGAAGGCCTCCGCATCCGGCGCGACTTTCTCATCGCCCACGCCGCCAGCCCCGGCCCTCAGGGCCTCGCGCAGGAGTTCCGCCGCTACGTCCTCTCCGCGGTGCAGTCCTCTGCCGGCCCGGCTTCCGACTCGAAGAGGGCATAGCGCTTATCCCGAAAACTCATCCACCCGCTTCATTGCTGAGCGGCCACCCCTGGCACACTCAGCGCGCTGTCGCTCCACCCACTTTTGCTGGCTTTCATTTGCCTCAGGACGTAGACCCACACATAGTAACTGCCCGTCACAAGCAGCACCGGAACCGCCGTGCGATAGAGCAGAATGGTGGCCAGCTCTTCCCCAATGAGCTGGTTGAGATAGAGGTGCAGACCATGCGTAGTGCGGGGAATAAAGATAATCCATAAATCCCCCGTCGTCACCAATGCCGCAAGGGTCAATCCAGTTGCGACCCACCGCCGTACTCCACCTTCAACCCACAGCTTCGCGCACGTCGGAATCAAAAGCATCATGAGGCGCGCGTCGTAATTCCGGTGATAAACCGGCAACAGCACGAGGATCACGGCCGGAGCCAGCGCCAGCCAGTCCACGCCTTCCGCGGATGGTCCCTTCCAGATTGCAAGCAGCCAGATCAGAAGCGGTATGCCTGCAAGGACATAACTCACTGGGTTATAGAACCCAGGATCGTCACGATATACGCTGAGTGCTGCCTGTAGATCGATGATTTGACCAATCGCTGCGGCCGACGGTCCTGAGGGTCCTGGGTCGCTGTTCCTTCCCCGCTCGCCAACCGCCTCGTGATTCGCACGCATCTCTCCCATCCAGTGAGGAGATGCCGACTGAATCCACGCAAGGCTCGCTACGCCTAACACCGCAGCAAGACCGAGAGATTGCAGGGCTCGCTTTCGCATCAAACCACCTGCGATCAGCATGTAGAGCCAGATCAACCCGGCGTCGTGCGGTTTGAGAACAAGCGCAACACCGAGCAGAACCACTCCGGCAACCTCCCACCGGCCTTTGCTGAAGCACCACATCGCCAGCGCGCAACAACTCACAACAATCGTAGCCAGATTGCCCACAAGATACGGCGCCGCGCTGTTCACCAGGATAAGGCACGTTAGAAAGCCCGTTACCCATGGGGCGTATTCCGCGCCACGATCCCACATCGCCAGCGCCGCCAGTCCCATTCCCAGCGCAATCAGAGTCAACCAGACAATCTGTGCGAGGTTCCAGGGAAGCAAAGCGATTGGCGCAACTAGAAAGAGCGTCGTCGGCAGGTTCACCCCAACTGTAAAAACCTCTCTCGTCACTTCCGCCCCGCGATCATTGCCCTCGATCCGGCCACCTTCGGCGCGGAAATCCTTGAGCGCAACTACTGGATCGTACGGATCCAAATGCTTCATCACGCAACGCGAGCCGAAGTACACTCCGCCAAAGTCGCACATCTTTGTTGTGCCGGGCGGAATGTTGAAATCCTTCATGCAAGCCAGATAGGGAATCAGCACGAGAATGCTGACGAGCGTAATTCGCAACAGCTTGCGCAGTTCCATCTTTACTCCATCAGCATGAAAGTTGTCCCAGGCTTGCACCCGAAAAAAATGAATACCGTCTCACATCGACTATCTTGCAGTATCCATCCCTATCTCCAAACAAGCCTGCCCGGCACAGTTGAGTGGATCGCTATGTGTGCAATCCCCGGCAGCTAACTCCCGCCTTACTGCCCCCGCTTGTAAAACGGCAGAGGCACCCGCTTCGCCTTCACGCGATTGCCGCGGCACTCCACGATCATTTCCTCGCTCGTCGCCGCGCCCGCCTCCACCAGAGCCATCGCAATGTTCGTCCTCAAATACGGCGCCGGCGATCCCGAAGTGACCGTGCCGATGCGGCTTCCGTCCAAAGACAGTACGAAGTACCCATCCCGCGCAATCCCGCGCTCCACCATCTCGAGTCCTACAATGCGCCGCTTCGGCCCGCCGTCTGCCTGCACAGCCATCAAGGCCTCGCGGCCAATAAAGTCGCCCTTGTCCAGCTTCAGCCAGCGCTCCAGACCCGCCTCAAGCACGTTGATCTCATCGCTGATTTCGTGACCGTAGAGGCTCATCCCCGCCTCAAGTCGCAACGTGTTCCGCGCGCCCAGCCCGCACGGCCGGATCCCAAACTCCGCGCCCGCTTCCAGCAGCGCCTCCCACACCTTCACCGTCGTCGCTTCATCTGCCGGCAGATACACCTCATACCCGTCCTCGCCCGAGTAGCCCGTCCGCGCAATCAGCACGTTCGCCACGCCCGCCACCGTGCCCCACGTGAACCAGTAGTTCTTAATTGCAGCCAGATCCACCTTCGTCAGCTTCTTCAGCGTCTCCAGCGAGCGCGGCCCCTGCACCGCCAGTTGAGAGTAGTAGGCCGAGTAATCGCTCAAATGAATCCCCGGCATCCCGCCCACCTGCTGCCGAATCCACGCAAAGTCCTTGTCCTTCGTCCCCGCGTTCACCACCAACAGATAATCGTTCTCGCCCAGCCGGTGCACCAGAATGTCATCCACGAATGTCCCCTGCGGCGTCAGCAGCGCAGAGTAGTGTGCCTGTCCATCCTTCAGCCGCGAGGCATCATTCATGGTGATGTGCTGCACCGCGGCCAGCGACCCCGGCCCGCGAAACTGAATCTCGCCCATGTGGCTCACGTCAAACAGCCCCACGCCCTTTCGCACCGCAATGTGTTCGGCGATGAGTCCGCCGCCATTCCCCGGATACTCCACCGGCATATCCCATCCGCCAAAATCCACCA
>JBBIVH010000287.1:0-3196 GCA_037439805.1 Acidobacteriaceae bacterium | reverse complement strand
GAAGTTTCGTGCCGCAGGCCTGGCGACGCAAATCGTTCCCTATCGCGTCCTGCTGAACTGGCCCAAAGTCGTGCGTGTCGAGGCCTTTGATGCAGCAGGCAAGCTGCTGATGAGCGGTCCCACGCGGGAGCGGGTTGCTGGCGATCCCTTTCAGGACAATCCGCGCGTCGTCATGCCGTTCAATGGCTCCTCCGGCTCGGGTGACATCACCGGCGATGTTGTATATGCGAATTACGGCCGTCCTGAAGACTTCAAGGAACTCGAAAGGCAGCATATAGACCTACGCGGCAAGATCGTCCTCTTTCGTTACGGAACCAACTTCCGCGGCGTCAAAGTCTACCTTGCGGAGCTGCACGGCGCGGCGGGTGTGCTCATCTACTCCGATCCGCACGACGACGGCTACTACAAAGGCGATCCATACCCTCAGGGTCCGTGGAGGCCGGAGACAGGCGTACAGCGCGGCTCCGTGCAGTATCTGTTCAAATATCCGGGTGATCCGGAGACGCCCGGCATTGCCTCAACTCCGGATTTGCCGGATTCAGCGCGCGTTTCTCCCGACGGCAACCAGCCTCATATCATCTCGATCCCCATCAGCTACCACGATGCCGCGCCGATTCTGAAGGCGCTCAAGGGGCCAGGAGTTCCTGAGGGCTGGCAAGGCGCGCTGCCGTTTCGCTACCACCTGGGTCCGGGCGGTGTGCGAGTCCACCTCGTCTCGCAGCAGGACTATCAACGCCGCACCATCTGGGACGTGATTGGCACACTTCCCGGCAAGGATCTCGCCAGTGAGCAGGTCATCGTCGGCAACCACCGCGATGCCTGGGTTTATGGCGCAGTGGACCCCAGCAGCGGTACAGCGGCCATGCTGGAGGCAGTGCGTGGCGTCGGCGTGCTCCTTCGCGAAGGCTGGCGTCCGCGGCGCACGCTTGTCTTTTGCAGTTGGGATGGGGAAGAAGAAGGACTCATCGGCTCGACCGAGTGGGTGGAGCAGCATGAGGATGCGATGAGCCACGCCGTCGCATACTTCAACACCGATATTGGCGTGGCTGGCCCTGACTTCTCCGCCGCCGCCGTACCCTCTCTCAAGGAGTTTGTCCGGCAAATTACCCAGTCCGTTCCGAGTCCTGTGTTGGGAACCGTCTACCAGCAGTGGCGTCAGAACCAGGCAGGCACGGACGAGCATCGAGGCTCCAACGCACCCGCGGAGCACGGCGTCGAAATGCAGGTCAGCGATCTCGGCTCCGGATCGGACTTTACGCCCTTCCTGCAACACGCAGGCGTCCCCTCCACCGACGTGGGATCGGTGGGACCATACGGGGTCTATCACTCTGCATTCGACGACTATTCCTGGTTCGTTCTCAACGCCGATCCTCACTTTGCGTATCTGCAGCAGATGGCCCGCGTGCTCGGGCTCGAAGCCATCCGTATGGCCGACGCCGATGTGCTTCCCTACGATTACGAAGCCTACGCGCGCGCCGTCGCGTCCTACCTCGATGCGGCCAAACGCAAGGCGCAACAGGAAGAAATCGATTCGCTCGACTTCGACGCCGCCGAAGCGGCCGTCGCGCGCTTTGCGGCAGCAGCCGCGAAGGCTCACGCATTGCAGCAATCGCCGCCGCGCGATCCCGCCACGCTGGACCTGACCCTGCGCGCCGCGGAAACGGATCTGCTGTCGCCTGCGGGTCTGCCCAACCGCCCCTGGTACAAGCACCTCATCTATGCTCCGGGCGAGTTCACCGGTTACTCAGCGGTCGTGATTCCGGGCGTGAACGAAGCGCTGGACGCGCACAATGTCCCACTAGCCCAACAGCAGCTCGCTGCCCTGGCCAAAGGTCTCGACCAGGCCACGCAAACGCTTGATTCTGCAAGATAAAAGGAAACTTCAGAACACAAAACCGACGGCCACGGCGCGCGGAAGGGGTGTGATGCGAATCACACATCATACCCCAGATGGTTGACCCTGCCCCCAACGCCTCGTATCGTTGAGATTGTCTATGAAGAACTCCAAAAACTCGCTGCGCATCGGCATTGCGGTGGCCATCATTGTGGGAACCATTGGCTGGCTGGCTTTCAGCGGCTATGGCTCCAGCAAAAGCTACTACGTCACCATCGCCGAACTGGGCGGCATGGGCGACAAGGCATTCAAGAGCAACCTCCGTGTGGAGGGCTTCGTCCAGCCCGGCTCCATCGAAGAGGATGGGCCGCACGTCACCTTCATGCTGAACGAGTTTGAGAGCCATTCTCCCAAAGCCGCCAGCGGCCGCCTGCTCAAGGTTGTCTACAAGGGCACCGAGCCTCCACCGGATACATTCAAGGACGATGCGCAGGCTCTGGCCATGGGCACATACGGACGCGATGGCGTCTTCCACGCCACAGGACTGCAGGCCAAGTGCGCCAGCAAGTACGCGCCCAACCAATCCGGCCCGGCCCAGACCAACCCCCGCGCCGCGGTTCAGCCTGCTTCCCAGCCCGGCAACACGGCCTCGGCCAACTGACCACATGACCGCGCAAGCCCCGGCGGCAGAGGCAGCGGAAAAAGTACTTTGCGCCCGCGTAGAACAGGTTTCCAAACTGTTTGGCGCGTTCGCGGCACTGCGCCAGGTCTCGGTCGATCTGGAACCGGGGCGATGCTATGTATTGCTCGGCGAAAACGGCGCAGGCAAGTCCACGTTGCTGCGCATCCTTGCCGGGCTCCTTCGTCCCACCCACGGCTCCGTCAAAGTGTTTGGCGGCTCGGAACCGCATTTGGTCCGCGATCGAATCGCCTACATGAGCCACGCTCCCATGCTGTATGACGAGCTGACCGGCGCGGAGAATTTGCGCTACTTCGCCAGCCTCTACCCGGACCGCAAGTGCCTGAGCCCGGAGGAAGCGCTACGCCAGGTTGGCCTCGACCCCGCACTCAATCGCCCCCTCGGCCAATACTCGCAGGGCATGCGCCAGCGCGCCTCGCTCGCCCGCGTGCTGATGCCGGTCCCGGAGTTGCTCCTGCTCGATGAACCTTTCTCCAACATGGACATTGAATCGGCCCGCCAGATGGTGTCGATGCTGGCAGGCTTCCGCCGTTCGGACCGCACCATCGTGCTCACCACCCATCAGCGCGAACTGGCTGCGCCCATTGCAGACTGGATTCTCACCCTGCACGCAGGCCGCGTCGCATCGTTTGAGCCGGGGAGTCCGACGCAATGAAGACCAA
>JBBIVH010000286.1:0-3230 GCA_037439805.1 Acidobacteriaceae bacterium | reverse complement strand
TCCGATCTCAACTGCCTCGCTCTCGTGCTCGTCGAAGACTTCTACGCGCACTTCTTCCCGCGCCACACGGACGCGCAGCGCCTCCGCTTTGGCAAAGCCGCCGTCGTGCTCTGCGGCCTGCTCGCCATCGCTGTCGCGCTCGCTCTCACCCACACCCACGCTCTCGCGCTCGCGCTCTACTACACCGCCACCGCCATCGTCGCCGGCGGCCTCGCCGGACTCTTTCTGCTCGCCTTCCTCGCGCCGCGCGCCGGCGTCCACGCCGCCATCGCGGGCATCGTCGCCAATCTCGTCTTTACTGCTTACGCATCCTTGACGCTCAACGGTGGCAAGCTTCTCAACCTCGGCCGCTACAACTACCCCTGGCACGAGTACACCATCGGCGCCATCGGCAACCTGCTTCTGCTCGCCGTCGGCCTCGCCGCTGCCGCACTCTTTCCCGCGCGCAACGCCGCATCCGCGCACACCCTTTGGGACTGGCTCCTGCACCGCAGGCAGTCCCGTTTATCCGCAATCCACCTGGGAGAAACTCCATGAATCGTCTTCGGCAAGCCGTCGCTGCAAACGGCGGCAAGACCCTGCTGGGCGCCGCGGTCTACTTTTATGACCCCGTCTTTCTTGAAATCTGCGCGCATCTCGGCTATCAGGCCATCTGGATCGAGATGGAGCACGGCCACATCACATTCCCTGAGGCAGCCGATCTCTGCCGCATGGCCGCCGGCTCCGGCATGTTGACCATGATCCGCATCCCCGACGTGCGCCGTGAAAGCGTTCTCAAAGGCGCGGAGTGCGGCCCGGACATCCTCGATGTCCCGATGATCGAGCAGCCCGAGCAGTTGCGTGACCTCCGCACTTACGCCCGCTTCGCTCCCGAGGGCGGGCGCGGCGTCTTCTCCGTCTCGCGCGCCGTCTCCTACGGCGTCACCGACGACATCCTCGCCCGGCAGCGCCAGGTGAATGAGGAGCTCTGCCTGATGGGCCAGATTGAAACGCAGGCCGCTCTCGCGCGCATCGATGAGCTCGCCGCCGTGCCCGATGTGGACCTCTTCATCGGCCCCGCCGATCTCGCCGCCAGCCTCGGCGTGCCCAACCAGACTGAGCACCCGCTCGTCAGGCAGGCCTCCGAAAAAATCCTGCGCGCCGCGCGCGCCCACAACAAGCTCGTCGCCACCGCCTGCGCCCCCGGCGATTACGGCTTCTGGCTCGACCTCGGCATCGACCTCCTCTACTGCACCAACGACATCAGTTGTCTCAAACAGGCGGCAGGCGATACGCTTACCCGCGCCCGCGAAATCCTCGAGCGCACTGCCGTCGCAGGCAGGCCATGACCATGCTCGCGATGCGGCAGCTTTCCACGCGCGTCTTCGGCGCGTTCGCCCTCGCGCTTGCCGTTGTTCTTCCCGCCGTCGCCTGGGCCCAACCGCACACCGCAGCCGCTCCGGCCGCGCCTCCGCTTCACCTGCTCCGCGCGGACGACTTCCATCCCTACATCGCCCAGTTCGCCGCCGACGAGCGCGAGGCCACCGGCAAGGCGCCCGCTAACGATCCCTGGCCATGGCTCGAGGCCAACATTCCCTTTTTCTCGAGCTCCGACAAGCAGTTTGAAGAGATGTATTACTTCCGCTGGTACGCCTGGCAGAAGCACGTCGTCCAGAGCAGCCGCGGCGTCCTCATCACCGAGTGGCTCCCCAAACCCGACGCGCCCGACGGCTTCTACGGCGCGCTGCCCGACGCCGCACCTCTTCACCTCGGCGAGGCCCGCTGGCTGCGCGATCCCCACATCGCATCCGACTACGCCCGCTTCTGGATTACTCCCAACGCAGGTGCGCGCAAATATAGCTTTCCCCTCGCCGACAGCGTGCGCAACGTGATGCTCGCCACCGGCGACACCCGCCTCGGCTCCGAGATGCTCCCCGGCCTCATCGAAAACGACAAGGCGTGGGACGACCACCTCGATCCGGCCATCGGCCTCTACTGGCAGATCGACACACGCGACGCCATGGAGAAGTCCATCGGCGGCGACGGCTATCGCACGCCGCTCAACAGCTACATGCTCGCCGACGCACGCGCCATCGCCGCCCTCGCCACCACCGCAGGCCAGCCCGCCCTCGCCGCGCAGTACACCGCCAAAGCGCAGACGCTTCAGCGCCTCATCGACACGAAACTCTGGAACCCGCGCGACCAGTTCTACGAAGACCTCTCGCCGTCCGCCGACTCCGGCATCCGCCAGGAGAAGCGCTTCATCGATCCAGGCACGGTCCTCCAGTTCTCCGGCGTCCGCGAACTCATCGGCTTCATCCCATGGCTCTTCTACCAGCCGCCCATCGACCGCGCCGTCGCATGGCGGCAGCTCTTCGATTCCCACGGCTTCGCGGGCACATACGGCCCCACCACCGCCGAGCGCCGCAGCCCGCGCTTCCGCTTCGCCTCCACGGACCAGTGCACCTGGAACGGCCCGTCCTGGCCCTTCGCCACCACGCAAACTCTGCTTGCCCTCGCGAATCTCCTCGACGGCCCCGCACAGCCTGACGTCACCGCCGCGCAGTACTACCAGCTCTTCGCCAACTACGTCCTCTCGCAGCACATCAAGCTGCCCTCCGGCCGCACCATCGACTGGATTGACGAAGACCTCGACGCCGACACCGACGAGTGGATCGCGAAAGACATGCTCCTCGCCAAAGGCAAGCAAGTCGGCCGCGGCAATTACTACAACCACTCCGGCTTTGCCGACCCGCTCATCACCGGCCTCATCGGCCTGCGCCCGCGCGCGGATAACACGATCGTGCTCCATCCGCTTCTGCCCGCAGGCCAGTGGAGCTACTTCGCTCTCGACGGCCTGCCCTACCACGGCCATCTCCTCACCATCGTCTATGACGCCACCGGACGCCAGTACCACCGCAGCCGCGGCCTCACGCTCTATGTCGATGGAAAGCAGCTCGCGCATCGCGCCACGCTCGGCCCGCTGCAGGCAGAACTCCCAGCGCCGAAGCCCACTCCATGACACCCGCAAAGGAATACCGCACCGTGTCCATCCTCTTCAAAGCCGCCGCCAGCCTCGCACTCGTCGCTGCATCGCTCGTCGCGCAGCAGCCCGGCGCTTTGCATATCGACACGACGCAGATTCCCGCTGGCTCCTTCCGCATGGGTGCTGACTCGCAAACCCTCCCCGCCGCCGTCACGCAAGGCTTCGGCGTCATGTCCCCGCGCCCCGCCCACGGCGACTTCGACGA
>JBBIVH010000285.1:0-3255 GCA_037439805.1 Acidobacteriaceae bacterium | reverse complement strand
CGAGCGCGCATTCCTTGCGCGCACGGCATGGCGGTTCGCCGTGGATCTCCGCCCACGTCAGGAGCGTTCCGCCCGCGCAGCAGTCGAAGTTGACGATGAGGTGCACGGCATCCACTCCAGCGAGCCCGACCCCGAACAGCTTACCCTGATTGCAGACGAACACACGCGCATTCACAAGCTCATCGACGCTCTGCCCGAAGAGCTGCGGCTACCGCTCGTGCTCTCGTCGTTCGAAGCAATGAGCTCACGCGAAGTAGGCGCCGTTCTTGGCATCCCGGAGGGCACCGTCCGCACGCGGTTGCAGCGCGCCCGCAACGTGCTCCGCGAAAAGCTGGCACGGCTCCACGGCCGAACTTCGGAGGTGCATCATGGCTGAACGCGATGACCTCGACCGTCTGCTCGACGCGGCGCTCTCGACCTACGCCGACCCCGGCCCCGGCCTTGAAGCGCGCGTTCTGGAACGTATCCGGACCTTCGCGCCTGTGCGTTCGCTCCGCCCGCAAGGTTGGTGGGCCACCGGATTGGCGATGGCTGCAGCGATATTGCTTTTCTTCGCCTTTCCGGCCCGGTGGCATCGTCCGCTGGCGCCGAAGCCGAATTCCGCGATGCGCGCATCCAGCGCGGTTGCACCAACAACCCCCAACAAGGTCGCGACGCCGCCACCCTCCGCGCCTCGACCCCATCAAGGAGCGAGACTCCACGCAGCAGCCCCGGTTGCTCCTCCGCCCAAGCTCGATACCTTCCCTTCACCAGCGCCACTGAGCGCCGAAGAAGAGTCGCTCCTTCGACTCGTCATGCAGTCCTCCGAAAGTGAACGCCAGGCGTTGCTCACCGCGCAGCAGCAGAGCGACGCTCCCATCCACATCTCCGCCATCTCCATTCCACCCATCCCACCGCCCGCCGAGGGCCAGGAGTAATCTCGCCATGCGCAAGACCGCTCTACACTGCCTTCTCTTCGTCTCGCTTCTGGTTCTGCCCAACCTTGTCTGCGCGCAGGAAGCCAGCAAGCCCGCCGAACCGCCTGCATCCGCCGAGCCCGCGCCACACTACTACCACCTGGTTTTTCTGGTGCAGGAACTTGACGCCGCCGGCAAGCCCGTCAACACGCGCACCTACAGCACCAGCGTCAGCACGGACCGCCATTTTCATGGATCGATCCGCACCGGCTCGCGCATTCCCATCGTCACCGGCGCCTATGACACGGGCAAAGATCAGCCACTGACCAACGTCCAGTTTCAATACATCGATGTCGGGGTGAACTTCGACCTCACGCACGCAATGGAAATCGGCCACTCTCTTGCCATCGATCTCACCGCCGAAATCAGCAGCAACGCCGATTCCCTGGACGCGAGAATTCACCAACCCATCATCCGCCAGAACCGCTGGACCGCGCCCGTACTCGTGCCCCTCGACAAAGCCACCGTCGTCTTCAAATCCGACTCGCTCGACAGCAAGGGCAGCCTCCAGGTCACCGTCACTGCCACTCCGCTGGAATAGGCCCGCCGCTCCCTGAATCACAGGCCCGCTTCGCCCCCGGAGCGCGCCTGTGCTTCTCCTTCAGAAATCCCCTCAGCCCCCGCTGGCGCATATAGGTCAGACCTCTCATTCGCGATTGCCAGCCATCTCAATCACACTTGACATTTCTGGAACGAAATGCGTATAACTTCCGACTGTAGTGGTCTGACCAATAATTCTTTTCTGAAAATCAGGTGATACCTTTGGAGGCTTTTATGAACAAGCTTCGCCTAGCCAGCGTGCTCGGCGCTTTCGCGACTATCGTCCTAATTCCGTCCACGCTCTCCGCCCAGACGCGCGCCACCGGAGACTCCCGCAGGTTTATCCCTGAGCCGCGCTACCCCATGATCTGCACGGTGCTGCAGGCTCAGTTCAGCTCTGCCCTGCGCGCAACGCCGCCCGCTGCGGACGACAGCAGCCGGCTTGCCTCCGCGCTCTCTTCATGCTCGGGGTCGGGCAAGGCCGTCCTGCTGGTTGCAAGCGGATCAAACGACGCCTTCTACTCCGGCAAGCTCTCGCTCAATGGAGAAGCGCTCATCGTCGGCCGCGGCGTAACGCTCTTCGGCAACAATGCCTATGGCAGCGCGGGCGAGCTGATCTCCGTCTCTGGAAGCAACCCCGCCATCTTCGGCCCCGGCGTCATCGACGGGCGTGGCGACCTGATCAGCAGCACGCCGCGGCTCATTAACTCGAAGAACGCCGTCGGCTTCACCGTCTACAACGTCACCCTGCAGCACGCTGCCAAGATGCACCTCTACGTGGAAGGAGGCAGCAACTTCACCGCCATGCGCGTCCGCATTGAAACGCCCGCCAACACCAAGAACACGGACGGCATCGACATCGACAGCCTGACTGACGCCACCGTTGCCTTCTCCTCCATCGAAGATGGCGACGACGGCGTGGCGATTAAGACCAACTCAGGCCTGGCCTCCAACATCACCATCCGCGACAACCTCTTCTACGGCACGCACGGCATCTCCATCGGCAGCCAGACGATGTACGGCGTCACCAATGTGCTCTTTGAAAACAACATGCTCTTCGGCACAGACCACTTCGGCAACGTCTCCACGGACAACAACGGCATCAACATCAAGTCCGACTACGATTGCGGGGGGACCGTCCAGCAGGTTACCTACCGCCAGACGTTCCTCGACGGCATCAAACACCTGCTCGTCTTCAACACCTATTACGGCAGTTGCTCCGGCAACAAGGGGATTCCGGTCTATCAGAACATCGTGGTGGATGGCGTCTATGCGCGTAACTCGCAGTCAGGCGCGTACTCCGAGTTTCAGGGATACAGCGCGGCAAATCCGCTTGAACTCTACCTCGCCCATGTCTACCTTGACGTCAACACGCAGCAGAACAGTCAGTACGCCAACGTCGGGCTGGATCATTCCTCCATCACTCCCGCAGGCACAGGCGTGACAACCTTCCCGTTCAATCTGCATCACGACGAGTAAAAAGCGGTCTCCGATTGGACTCATCCGGAAAGTGGCCTGACCGGAGAGTCATTGCGCAGGAACGCGCTCCGCCCTGGCTGCTTCCACAGATGCGTCGTGGAAGCCGTCAGGGCATTCTTTTTCCTTCGCGGATCGCGCGACTCTCAGAAGCTCCACACCAGCCCGGTCGAGAATCGCCCAAAGTTCGTTGGCAGGTTGGTATTGTAGACAGGAGTCAGTGTCGCGAGGCTCTGAATGAGCTGGAAATAGGAGTACTGGTAGCCGCCGTCCACACGCCAGG
>JBBIVH010000284.1:0-3280 GCA_037439805.1 Acidobacteriaceae bacterium | reverse complement strand
GAATCCACAATCTGAATCGCGTGCCGATACCCGGTTCGCTCCACGCCTCCATCGCTCCGCCGTGCGCTTTCACAATCGCGCGCGCAATCGCAAGCCCCATGCCCGTTCCTTTGCCAATCTTTGACCCCAGTCTGCCCCGGTAGAACTTCTCAAAGATCATTGGCAGCTCGCTCGCGTCGATGCCCGGCCCATTGTCTTCCACCGCGAATTCGATGCCGCCGTCGCGCCGCCCGCTGCGCAGTGTGATGCGCGTGCCCGCAGGCGTGTAGCGCGCGGCGTTTTCCAGCAGATGTCGAAAGACCCTACCCATCAGCCTCGGGTCAAACCACGCAGGATCGTCCGGCTCGTCCACCTCGATGGCCACCGCGTGCCGGCTGAGCATCTCCCGCGACTCATCGACCACCTGCTCCAGAAACGTGCGCGCCCGCAGCAGCGCTGGCCTCACCTTCACCGCCTGTGCCTGGATCTCGGCCATCTCAATGGCTTCGCCAATCAGGGCATCGAGCCGCATGCTCTCTTCATCCACCGCTTCAATCAGATCGCGCTGGATCGCCTCGTCCATGCCATCGCTCTGGCGCAGCGTCGTTGCCGCGGCGCGAATCGTCGTCAATGGCGTGCGCAGCTCGTGTGACAGCGAATCAATCAGCGCCGTACGCAGACGGTCCCCTTCGCGCAGCGCCTCCAGCCGCGCGGTTGCCTCCACGTCCATGGTGCGCATCAGCGCGATGGCGCACTGCGCGCCAATCGCTGTTGCCGCTTCGACAGGGAGTGTATCGGGGCTCCAGCAGAGCGCACCCACGGGCTTCAGCCCCAGCATCAGAGACTGCGCGCTGAATCCATTCGCGGCGGCAAACGGCGCTCTCTGCTCCGCTGCGGCTTCGCGCATCGATGCCTGCAGCGCATCTGGGAACACGGCCGGCGACGCGTGAAACTGCTCTCTGCTGCGCGTATACAGCACCACGGCGTCCAGCGCAAACGTCTGCCGGATGAGCCGTGGCAGGTCACGCAGCAGGCCGGCGCCGTCTTCGTGCAGCATCAGTTCCTGGCTCAAAATATAGAGCCGCTCCATCTCCACGCGCCGCTGTTCCGCATGGCGTGCCTGGCGTCCGGCGCGCTCCGCGAGTCGTCCGGTCGCCACACTGCAGGCCACAAACGACACCATCGAGATCCACTCGCGCGCTCCGGCCAGCATCAGGGTGCGATAGGGAGGAAGAAAAAAGTAGTCGAATGCCAGAGCGCAGATGAGGGCCACGGCCAGAGACAGCGCGATGCCGGTCTGCGCCGCCGTCCACACCACCACCACCAGAAACACCATGCTGGCCGTCGACGCGCTCGCGCCCACCCACACCAGCACGGCTGTCGTCAGCGCGGTCAGCGTCATCACGCCCGCCCAGTGCCCCGTCTGCCGCCAGCTCCAGCGCACACCACTGTCCCTCATCACCGGAATCATACCCGCCCCGCGCCATCGTGTAATCTCCCTTTACAGGAGCCCGCATGTCTGCCCGCATTCTGGTCATCGACGACGAAGTGCAGATTACGCGCGTCCTGCGCGCCGCCCTGCTCTCTCAGCGCTTCGACGTCCGGACCGCCAACGATCCGGAGGAAGGCATCCGCATCTTTCACGAGTGGCGTCCTGATCTTGTCATCACCGATCTCATGATGCCCGGCATGACCGGCGTCGATGTCTGCCGCGCGCTCCGCGCCGTCACCGCCACGCCCGTGCTCGTCCTCTCGGTGCGCGAACACGAGCGCTCCAAGGTGGAAGCCCTCGACGCCGGCGCGGACGACTACGTGACCAAGCCCTTCAGCATGCCTGAGCTGCTGGCCCGCGTGCGTGCGCATCTGCGCCGCGCTCCCGATCGCACATCGCCCGTCATCGAGGCCGGCGACTTCGTCATCGACACGGCCGCGCACACGGTCACGCTCGCCGGCCATGCCATTCATCTCACGCCCAAAGAGTTCGATCTGCTTCTTCATCTCGCGCGACATCCCGGCAAGGTGATCACCCATCGCGCTCTCCTCACCGCCGTCTGGGGCGGCCAGTCCGTCCATCAGCCGGAGTATCTGCGCGTCTTCGTAGGACAGTTGCGCAAAAAGCTCGAAGGCGACTCCGCAAAGCGCTACATCCAGACCGAGCCGTGGGTCGGCTATCGCTTTCTGCCCGAGGGCTCTGAAGCCGAATCGCGCTAATCTCACCCGGCTTTACGCTTTCTTTACAAAATCCTTCCGCGATCGCAACGCCGCCGCCGCCACAATTCTCCTGTGGCCGCTCACGCGCGATGCGCACCGCCGCCACTTGAGGGTATCGATGCAGGATCTCACCATGCTGTTCTTCACCGCCTTCTTCTTCGGCCTGGCGTTCCTCTACGTCAAGGCGTGCCACAAGCTGAGGTAGCTCATGGACTGGATTACGATCACCGCGCTTGTTCTCTCTGTCTTGCTGCTCGTCTATCTCTTTGCCACTCTTCTCTACCCGGAGAAATTCTGAGATGAATCCCAACGGCTGGCTGCAATTCGGCATCTTCTGCGTCGTCCTTCTCCTCGTCACCCGCCCCGCAGGCCTCTACATGGCGCGTGTGCTCGAGGGCGAACGCACCTGGCTCTCGCCCGTCCTGCGTCCCTTCGAACAACTCATCTACCGGCTCTGCGGCGTCAACGATGCGGCAGAGATGAACTGGCGCGAGTACGCGTTTGCGCTGTTGGGCTTCTCAGCGGTCAGCCTGCTTGTCACCTATCTCCTGGAGCGCCTGCAGTCAATCCTGCACGTCCTGAACCCGCAGCGCCTGGCGGCCGTGAGCCCGGACCTGGCCTGGAATACGGCCGCCAGCTTTACCACCAACACCAACTGGCAGTCCTACACGCCAGAGACCACCATGAGCTATCTCACGCAGATGGCGGCTCTGGCCACGCACAACTTCTTCTCCGCCGCCTGCGGCATCGTCGTCGCCGTCGCGCTCATACGCGGCATCCGCCGGACGGCATCGCCGACCATCGGCAACTTCTGGGTCGACATGACGCGCACCATGCTATACGTGCTGCTTCCCGGCGCGCTGCTCTTCGCGCTCGTTCTCGTCGCACAGGGCGTGCCGCAGAACCTCCACGCCTACACGGTTGCGCACACGCTCGAAGGTCCGGTGCAGACCATCGCACAGGGTCCCGTCGCCTCCCAGGAAGCGATCAAGATGCTCGGCACCAACGGCGGCGGCTTCTTCAATGCCAACAGCGCCCATCCCTTTGAAAATCCCACGCCGCTCTCCAACTTCCTTCAGATTCTCTCCAT
>JBBIVH010000283.1:0-3286 GCA_037439805.1 Acidobacteriaceae bacterium | reverse complement strand
CTGACCCAGCAGCTCGTTAAAAATCTTTTCTTCGGCACCGGCCGCTCCATCCTCCGCAAGGGCGCGGAGGCCTCGCTGGTCCC
The DNA here is from genome assembly GCA_037439805.1 of Acidobacteriaceae bacterium. GTDB lineage: Bacteria > Acidobacteriota > Terriglobia > Terriglobales > Acidobacteriaceae > Telmatobacter. The sequence continues at coordinate 3,203 of JBBIVH010000283.1, read as the reverse complement.
CGTCGCCGAGTTGGTTCTCGGCAAGCAGCGCATCCTCGAGCTCTATCTCAACCTCGTTGAATGGGGGCCGGCCATCTACGGCGCAGAGGCCGCGTGCCGCGCCGACTATGGCGACTCCGCGCGGGTCATCGGCCGCGACGAGGCCGCGCGCCTCGCGGCGGTACTCCCAGCGCCGCGCCGCCGTCATCCCCAGCGCATGGACAGCTACAGCGCCATCATCCTCGAACGCATGCGCCAGATGGGCTGGTGACCGCGCCTGCTTCGCCCTCGCGCATGCAGATGCGGCGCGTGCGGCATTTCGGTGGCGTTAAATATCCATCGCCAGCAGCGCAGACCCCAGGCACTTGCCGTGCGCGTCGAGCGCGAGCGACCGGGTCACGCTGTAGGCGGCAGGGCGCTGCAGAACAAAGTTCAGCGCCCCAAGGTGTGGAAGGCTGTAGCGCAGCACGGACCCGTCGATCCACTCGCGGAAGTGCTCAGCAACCCGCTCTGCTGTCACTTCCTTCTCCAGACGCGCAAAGTCATCCTTGCGATAGGCAATCAGCGAGATCGTGACAAGAGTTCCCTTGTCGCCGGTGCGCGCGTGCGCAATCTCATGCAGAAGCATGGCGCGACTCCAGGATTTCGACTTGAGGCGAGACAGTCTCGCGCGGCATGAGCGCGGAAGCGATGGCGAGAATCTCGCGCGTCGATCCCGAAGCTCCTCCGCCGCCGGCCGGGCCGTTGGTGTAGAGCGCCTCCACCTCGCGCTGAATCCACATTGCCGTCGCTGCCGATGCGGCGCGTCCGGCTGCGCGCAGGCGCACTTCGTAGGGCGCTGGCGCATGTGCGGAGAGCTGCGTTCCGTGTATGGCGTTCATGCCAATGAAGTCGAAGCGCAGCTCGGCCATTGGAAGCGCTGCGAGCCGTTCGGCGAGAATGTCGCGTGCAAGCTCGGCGCGCCGCAGCGCATTGGGCCCGGCATAGGAGATCTGCCCTTCGCCGATATAGCCATCGTGGTAGCCAATCGAGACCTTCAGCGTGGAGGGCCGTGCGCTACCTCTGCCGCCGCTGGCGCGGACTCGGTCCGGTCCTACTTCTTCCAGGCGGACCTGCGAAAAATCTGCGACCACATCCGGCGTGAAATACGTCGAGGGGTCTTGAATCTCGTAGAGCAGTTGTTCCGTGCAGGTGGCGCGCGTCAACATGCCACCCGAACCCTCCACCTTGGTGAGCACCGCGCTTCCGTCCGGCTCCACTTCGGCGATGGGAAAGCCAAGACGCGCAAGGTTGGGCACATCCTTATATCCGGGGTCGGCAAAGTATCCGCCCGTCAGTTGCCCGGCGCACTCCAGTAGGTGCCCAATCACTGTCCCTTGCCCCAGCGTCTCCCAGTTCTCCCACGACCATCTGAACTCATGCACGAGAGGCGCAAGAAACAGCGCGGGATCGGCGACGCGTCCGGTCAGCACTACGTCTGCGCCGCCGGCCAGCGCCTGCACCACCGGCGCTGCTCCCACATACGCATTGGCTGCGATCCATCGCTCCTCCGGCGGCAGGGGCCCTTCGATCGGCGTCAGCACGTCGATCTTCCGCCGCAGCTGGCCCAGCACATCATCGCCCGTCACGGCCGCGACTCGAACGTTGGGCAACCCCAGCTCGCGGGCAATCTCGCATGTCTTCACCGCAGCGGCTCGCGGATTCGCGGCGCCCATGTTGCTGACAATGCGGATGCGCCGCTCGGAACAGATGGGCAGCACGGCACGCATGCGCTCTTCGAGCAGCGGATCGTACCCTGCGCTTGCATCGCGCAGGCGCGCCTTTTGGGCGAGGGCGATGGTTCGCTCCGCGAGGCACTCGAAGACCAGGTAGTCGAGCGAACCATGGGCCGCCAGTTCCACCGCAGGGTCAATCCTGTCGCCCGAGTACCCCGCGCCCGCACCGATTCTCACTGTCTTCATCGCATGCTCCGATTCATCGCAGAGGAATGATACCGAACGCCACGGCCGCAGCTGTCATCAACAGCGAAGCGGCAAAGAGAAATGGAATCGAGTACCGCTGATGCTGAGCCAGGCTGATTTCCGAGAGGCCCACCACAAGATAGGTTGCAGGCGTCAGCGGACTCACCGGAAATCCCGTTGTGTGCAGCCCGAGCAGCGCCGCCTGAGCCATGGTAACCGGCGCGACACCCGCAGCCGACGCTGCGCCGGCCAGTACAGGCAAGACTCCAAAGTAGAACGAATCCGGATCGAAGAAGAGGCTCAGCGGCATCGAAACAATTCCCAGACCAAGTGGAATCAGCCGCACGCCATGCTGCGGCAGGTGGGCCACGGCTGCGGCCGCCATTGCGTTCACCATGCCCGTGCCCTTCATGATGCCCGTGAAGGCCCCCGCGGCGAAGAGAATGCTCGCCATGAGAATCGCTGCCGGAGCATGCGCCGCAAGCCGCTCCTGCTGCGCCTTCATCTCTGGAAAGTTGATGGTGATGGCGACGACCGTTCCAATCATGAATGCAATCGCCGGATCCACCTTGCCGCTGATCATCGCGCTGAAAACGACCAGCGTGATGAACCCATTGAGCAGGAAAAATCTTGGCCGCGCAGCAACGGGCACGCCAGCCGTCTCACTTGCATCTCCGTGCCTGCGGATTGACTCCGCATCCAGCCTGCGTTCTTCGCGTCTCCCCAGCAAATAGGAAGCCGTGAACACAAAGGCAAGCCCCACCGCCTGCACCCCGACCATCGGAGCAAAGATACTGGCGACACCGATGTGCAAAGCAGCCGAGGCTCGCAGTGTCGGCCCCGTCCACGGGAGAAAGTTGACTCCTGCAGCCATCGATACCACGCAGGCAAGGATGCGCCGGTCAATCTTGAGCTCATCGTAGAGCGGCAGCACCGCGGGAATTGTCACGAGGAAAGCCACGGCGCCCGAGCCATCCAGATGCACCAGCAATGCCAGCAGCGCCGTTCCGGGAACAATGCGCGAGGGCCGGCGCCCAATCGTCCGCAGCAGCCACGCGATGAACGGCTTCAGCATCCCCGCATCGGTCATGATCCCGAAGAAGAGAATGGCGAAGACAAACATGCCAATCACTCCGGAGATCGATTCGATGCCGGAGATCATGAACTTGCCTGTTCTCATGCCGAACCCGCCGCAGAGCGACGCGAGCACGGGAACGGCGACGAGCGCAACCATGGGCGAGATTCTCTTGCTGAGAATCGCGG
>JBBIVH010000282.1:0-3338 GCA_037439805.1 Acidobacteriaceae bacterium | reverse complement strand
ATTCTCGTCATGCACAAGGGCCAGCTCCGCGAGATGGGCAGCCACCAGGAACTCCTCGCACAGCGCGGCCTCTACTGGAAGCTCTACCAGCTCCAATACAAAGATCAGGAACTCGGCGTCGCGTCCGCGCAAACGCCTTCTATCGCTCCGGCGGTCTAGCATCCAACTCTGCCCACGCGCACTGGTACCCGTCATCCAGTATTGAGGAAACCATGGCGAAGGGAGCCTTCTGCAATTCCCGGCGGCTTCAGGCCACCTGTTTCAGCGCCTTTGCCCGCTCAATGCGGCGGCGTCGCGACGGCGTGTGCAGCGCTTCCCAAAGATCCGTTCGGCGCTGCGTGTTCAGCCAGAATTCGGGACTGTTTCCAAAAACGCGGGCCAGCATCAGCGCAGTATCCACAGTCACTGCACGGCGACTGTTGCATAGTTCATTCACCAGCTTGCGCGGCGCGCCCATCGCCTGCGCCAGTGCTGTCTGCGTGAGCCCAAGCGGAGCCAGAAACTCATCCACAAGCATCTCGCCGACGCTCACCGGTTTTCTCGCCGTTTCAAGCATGTCCTCACCTCAGCGATAGCTGTGATTGTCGAGATACACCTCGGCAGCCTCACCCTTCCCGCTGTTCCATTGAAAGATCAACCGCCACTGATCGTTCACCCGCATCGAATGCCACCCGGCCAGATGCCCCCGCAGCCTCTCAAAATGACTGCTCGGCGGAACCCTCAGATCCGCATCGGAGGTCGCATCATCGAGCAATTGCAGCTTGCGGAATAATCTGGTCTCCAGATCCGCCGGAATCTTTCGGCTCGACTGGTCATGAATGAAGAATCCCTCCAGCCATCGATCCCGAAAGCCACGAATCATTGCTTCGCCCTTTTGTTCCATTATACCGCACAACGGTACAACAGTCGAAAACCTACTGCGCCAAACTCTTCAGCACGCGCACATTCCGCTCCTCATCGCCCGGCTCGTCCACCGGCGTCTCTGCGATAAACGCGCAATGCGCAAAATGCTTGTCGTGCAGCAGGCGCTCAAAAGGCTCAACTCCCATCGTGCCCTGTCCAATGTGCTCATGCCGGTCCAGCTTCGATCCGCGCTCCGCCTTGGCGTCGTTGCAGTGCCACACACGCACCGACTCATATCCCACCGTCGCCGCCACCTGCCGCATCGTCTCCTTGTAGCCGGCCTCGCTCACCATGTCATAGCCGGCCACATGCGTGTGGCACGTATCCAGGCACACCGCCACCGGAGCATGAGCCCGCAGCCGCGCCACCAGCTGCGCCACCTGCTCAAAGTTGCCGCCCAGGCTGAACTCCGCGCCCGCCGTATTCTCAATCAGAATGTGAAACGGCGTGTCCTGCCACGCCAGCCCTTCGATCGCGCGCTCAATCGACTCCGCCGCCAGCCGCAGCCCTTCGTCGCGCGTCAGTCCCTTCCACGAGCCCGGATGCAGCACCAGGTACTCCGCGCCGAACGTCAGCGCACGCTCAATCTCCCCGCGAAACGCCGCGATGCTCTTTGTCCTCACATCGTCCGACTGGCTACAAACATTCACCAGATAGCTCGTGTGGATCACCAGCGGCCCCACATCCAGCTTCGCGCGCATCTCCTTCATGCGCGCTGCTTCCTTCGGGTCCACCTTCGGCGCACGCCACATCCGTGGACTCGAAGAAAAAATCTGGAGCGTACTCGCGCCAATTTCACGCGCCCGCTCCACCGCGCGCGATGCGCCGCCCGCCGTTCCAAGATGAATCCCGATTCGCTTCGTCATGCACCCAGTCTAACTGGCCTCAATTCCCACCAGCTTCATCGCATCCGGATCCCAGTGCACAATCGTCCCGCGCTCGTAGCTCAGGTTGCTCAGCAGCGCCGCACCTGCCGCGCGATACCCAAACACCGCATCCTCCACCACCGGCTTCCGCGACCGCACCGACCAAAAGAAATTCCGGAAGTGGTCGTAGCTGTCGCTGTAGCCCGCAGGCGCCACATACTTTTCAAATCCCACCGGCGGCGCGCCTTCAAAATGCTTCCGCGGATACTTCGCCCGGTATGCCGTCTCAATCTCCTTCTGCATCGCCTCAGGAAACGTCTCCACCGTCAGTCCCGGCTCCGTCTCGCGCGGCACGCGGCTCACCGTCACCGCGCCCCAGCCGATCTCCATCGTGCCTTCCGAGCCCGTAAACACCAGGCCTTCGCTCTCCTGGCCGCCGTCCACAAAGTTCACCCGCAGGCTCAGGTTGAATCCCTCCCGATAATCAAACAGCCCCAGCATCACATCCGGCACATTGCGCCCGTCCTTCCAGAAGCGCAGTCCGCCCGTCGCCATCCCGCGCGTCGGCCCATGCGACCCCGTGATGAAATGCGTCCCGCTGAACAGGTGCACAAACAGGTCGCCCGCCACGCCGCTCCCATAGGCCTTCCACTTGCGCCACTGGAAAAACTGCTCCGCGTTAAACGGAATCTGCGGCGCCGTGCCCAGAAATCGCTCCCAGTCGCACGTCTCCGTGGAGGCATCGGGCGGCACCGTGTAGTCCCACGCGCCAATCGCCGAATTGCGGTCCCATTGCGCCGTCACCATGTTCAGCTTGCCAATCGCGCCCTGCTCCAGCAGTTCCTTCGCCTTCGCATACAGCACCGAGCTCACCCGCTGGCTGCCAATCTGCAAAATCCTTCCCGTCGCGCGCGACGCCTCAATCATCGCCGGCCCGTCGCTATAGAGATGAATCATCGGCTTCTCGCAGTACACATCCTTGCCCGCCTTCATCGCGTCCACACTGGCCTGCTTGTGCCAGTGGTCCGGCGTGCCGATAATCACCGCGTCCACATCCTTGCGCGCCAGAATCTCCCGGTAGTCGCGCGTCGTGAAGACCTCCTTGCCCCACAGCTCCTTGCTGCGCTCCAGCCGGCCGTTGTAGCAGTCCGCCACCGCCACCAACTTCACGCCCGGCACCTGCACGGCCGTCTTCGTATCGCCCTGTCCCTGGCCGCCCGCGCCAATCAGCGCAATTTGGATCTGGTCATTCGCGCTCAACATCCGCGCTGGCTCTTCCTCCACCGCCAGCGCATGCAGCCGCGGCGCAATCGCCGTGTTCACTGACGCCGCTCCCGCCGCCTTCAAAAAACTCCGCCGATTCCATCCGCTCACAACGCCCTCCGCGCACGCGTGGATTCCTGCCGCATACCACCATACACGGCCCGCATCGCCTTGCGTGTCCTGTCCTGTCTCATCGACTTTCGAGCACGGCCCAACCGCGCTACTGATCCGGCCCATCAGGATAAAACCTGGGTGCCCCATCCTTTCCGCGCCCTTTGCGGAAAGGGTGGGAAATCACGGTTCCTC
>JBBIVH010000281.1:0-3355 GCA_037439805.1 Acidobacteriaceae bacterium | reverse complement strand
CGCGGCATTCATGCCGCTTCAACACGAACCTGACCCACTGTCCAAGCTTGTTCGTTCGCGTCGGACGGAGTCTTGCCTCGTTCTCGGTATTCCCATTGAAGCGGCGTAAACGCCGCGCTCCTCCGGTGTGACCCTCACTTCATATCGCACCCGTGCGCACGCGGCCTCGCCTGTTTCAACCGTCGCCTTCGCCTGTCGGCCGATGGAATGGACACAAACAACACTTCGCTTGATCCACAGATTTGGCAGAGTTATAATCTTAACATATTGTTCAATAGATACTTACAATTGTAACAAGTTTGCAGGCAGTATGATTGTCCATAAAAATTCATACTTTTCCTGCTTGCAAGCTGTCGTGTGGTATGTTGGAGTCCTTGTGCAAGGTCGTACGGTGTAACTCGTTGGACGGGATTGGCTCAAGCTTGGGACTAGTAACTGAGTGGTGCGGTTTGCGATAGGGCGGAGCCGTACCTATGCGGCATTTGAATTCGACCGCTATTGGTGTATGATCTCTGAGCGCCAGTCTTCCGGTGTTTGCAGTCTTCGCATGCCTGTTGTGGGCGAGCAAAGCACGAGAAGTGTATGGTTTGCTGTTGTCGCGCGCGGCAGAAATATGTGAACCAAAACGAACTGCGCGCGTCTGATTATTTATGTTGAATAGAAAAGGGAACAAGCCGTCGGGCAACCGGTCCAGGAATCACCAGAGCGGCCGTGAACGGATCGAGGCGGGAAAGAAGCCAAAGCCCATTCGCAGACGATTTATCATCTCCAGCAAGCCGGCGGGCCATGCGCCGGCACGGTCCGAGCCCGGCCGCCCCGGTCACAAGACCAGCCCTGCGCATCCGAAGTCCGCCGCGCCCCCGGCCCCGAACGGACCCCCGGGTTCGGCTCCGGTTTTGGATCTCACGGAAACGATCAAGACGCTTCTCCATCTCGCGCAGGAGAACGGCTACGTCACCTACGACGACATCAACGACGTCCTGCCCGACAACCTGAGCCCGGACGATCTCGATGAATTGTACACGAAACTCCGGACCCTTGAGGTTGAGATTGTGGACCAGGCCGAGGTGGACCGGGCTAAGCCCGCGCCGCAGGAGGAGGACGAGGACGCCAGGCTGGAGATTCTCGACGACCCGGTCCGGATGTACATGAACCAGATGGGCAAGGTGCCCCTGCTCACCCGCGAACAGGAAGTCGAGATTTGCAAGAAGATCGAGGATGCGGAGCTCGATATGATTGTGTACAGCCTTGGCTTCACGGCGAAGGAGCACATCGCCATCGCCGAGAAGCTTCTTTCGGAGCCCCCCAAGGAGCGCTTTGACCGGGTGATCGTGGACAAGCAGGTGGCCAACCGCGAGCGCCACCTGCGCCTGCTGCGGCAGCTCATCAAGAAAGTCCGCGCTTCCGATCAGCTGGTGGACGCCAAATTCATAGGCTGGCGCAAGACCGTCAACAAGAGCCGCCGTGAAACGCAGCATGCGGAATTCGTCAAGCTCGACAAGAGGCTGCAGGCGGCCTTCGCGAAATTCTTTTACAAGCAGAAGGTGATCGAGGAAATGATCGTGGTGGCGGGCAACGTGCACGAGAAATTCCAGGCCAGCCTCCGGCGCATTCACGAGCTGGAGTCCCTGCACAAGTCGGCGCAGCGCGCGGCGGAGATCGAGGCCGAGCGCGGGAAGATCGGCACGCTCGAGCAGTTCGTGCGCATGTCCTGCGAGGATTTCAACAAGGCGTTCAGCGACCTGAAACGCTCGGCTGACCGCGCCCAGCAGGCCAAGACCCACATGGCGGAGGCCAACCTGCGCCTGGTGGTTTCCGTGGCCAAGAAATACACCAACCGCGGGCAGTCCTTCCTGGACCTGATCCAGGAAGGCAACATCGGCCTCATGAAGGGTGTCGAGAAGTTCGAGTACCGCCGCGGCTACAAGTTCTCAACCTACGCCATCTGGTGGATCCGGCAGGCGATCACCCGGTCCATCGCCGACCAGGCCCGCACCATCCGCATCCCGGTGCACATGATCGAAATCATGAACAAGCTCTGGCGGGCGCAGAAGCAGCTCACGCAGGAGCTGGGACGCGAGCCGACTCCGGAGGAGCTGGCCGACGAGATGCACATGCCGGTCTCGCGCATCAATTCCCTGCTCAAGATGGCGCAGCAGCCCATCTCACTGCACGCGCCGGTCGGGGACGAAGGGGATGTCAGCGTCGGCGATTTCATCGAGGACAAGACCGCGGAGAACCCGTCGGACGTGACCAGCTACAGCCTTCTGAAGGAAAAGCTGGGCGACGTCCTCACCACGCTTACCGAGCGGGAGCGCAAGATTCTGGAGATGCGCTTCGGCCTGGTGGACGGCTACGAACGGACGCTCGAGGAGATCGGCAAGATGTACAACGTCACCCGCGAGCGAATCCGTCAAATCGAGGCCAAGGCGCTTCGCAAGCTGCGGCATCCCACGCGCGTCCGCCACCTGCAAGGCTTCCTCGAAGCCGAGGAAGAGGCGGCGGCCTAGACGGGACGGTTGAACAGTTAAACCGTTGAACCGGTTTAACGATTCAACCGGTTAGCTCTTCAACTCCTTGCTCACCTCCTGCCTTCATTGAGCCTGGGCGCCGGCCAGCGCCGATTGCGCCTTCTGGCGGACCCGATCCGACGCGTCGGACAACGCCGTTCGCTGAAGCAACGCCGCCGCCTGCTCGTTATGGACCTGGGCCACGGCGGTGACCGCGTTCTCCCGGATGCCCGGGTCTGGATCGGTCAGGAGCTGCTGAAAGACACTGAGGGCACCAGATCCGAAACTGCGGGCCAGCGCCTGAATGGCGCTCTTGCGGATGGCACTGTCCATCGAACCCTGCGCGATCGAGGCAAGCAGGTTCTGGGCGGCCCCAGTGTGAACTCCCGAGACGGCCTGCACGATCGCCTTCTGAACCTCGGGATCGGTCTCCGTCTGCATGAGCTGCTGCAGCGCCGTGAATCCATCCTCGCGCCCGGCCAAGCCCTGAACGGCCGCGAACCGGAGCCGGGAATCCGAAGCCTCTCCGGCAATCTGGGCAAGCAGCACGGCGGTGTCGGCATCGTGCCTTTGAGCGAGGGCGTCAATGATTTCACGCTGGAGGCTTAACGAGGTTTCGCTGTCGAGCAGCGCCAGGAGCAAGGGACCGGCCTGGTTATCTTGAATCATGCCCAGCGCGTGGGCCAGCATCATGCGGCCCCGGACATCGTCCATCTCGCCGTAGGTGGCGGCAATCGCGCTGGCGCCGCCCTGCCCCATCGCCGCCAGGCGGTTCTCGATATCCTTGGTCGCCTGCTGCCGTTTCCCGATGAGCGCCTTTGCATCGTCCCATGCCATCGAGCCGG
>JBBIVH010000280.1:0-3357 GCA_037439805.1 Acidobacteriaceae bacterium | reverse complement strand
ACCTGCTCAACCGCGATGAGATGCGATCCAGGTTTGGCTTTCGCAGCCTGGCTGGGAACGATCCTGCCTATAACAATCAGGCGATCATCAATCCGTATTCCAACTGGCGCGGCCCGATCTGGATCAACGCCAATTTTCTGGACTGGCTGGCACTGCGCCGATACGGCTATCGCGCTGAGTCCAACTGGCTGGCCATAACGCTGGCTGCCATGCTGCATCGCGACATTGCCCAGTGGGGGTCGATGCACGAGGACTATGACGCTGAGACGGGATCCGGCCTGGCGCCGACGCCCGCACAATCCCCCGGCGGCAAATTCACGGGCTTCGTGGGCTGGAATCTGCTCGCAGAGGATATGCTGCAATGCGAAGCAGATCACTCCGGCGGGCATTGCGCCATCCTTGAAGACGCCCAAGCGCCTCACCTTCCAGCAAGATAGAAAACACCTGGCCGGCATCTGCCCGGATCAAGAAATTCACGATACGCCACCAAGCGCAAAGGGCAGTTGCCGCTGCTCGCAGCCTCATCGCGATGAGCGGGTCTTCGGACATGGTCGGCAAGTCGCTCACATCTCCACTCCACGACCTCGCCGCACTCTCACCCTCGCAGCCGTACCAGCCCCTTGTGCGCCAAATCCGCCACCGTCTCCGTCTCCGCCCGCTCTTGCGGGTCGACCTGATTTCCGTTGACGAAGCGCGTTCCCCATCTGTAACCTCTCGCTGTCAACTTCCCCGGCCTCTTCCAAATCACGGAGCTTTGCATGGGCATCCCCGCTGCACCCTCGGGAACTCCCGTTCGTTCCTCGCAGACGAAGGGTCATCTCCTGCGGATTCTTGGTGTGGGCTTCGGTATCGCTGTCATCGTCGGCGAAACGATTGCCTCCGGCATTCTGCGGACACCCGGCGAGGTCGCAGGTCATCTCGGCAGCTACGGAATGATTCTCGCCGTCTGGATCCTGGGAGGACTGTAAGCGCTGATCTGCACACTCTCGGTGACCGAACTCGGAACCATGCTTCCATTCGCTGGTGGCTGGTATGTCTATGCCCGCCGAGCCATGGGAGATTTGGCAGGATTCCTGGTAGGGTGTAGCGACGCCATCACCCAGACAGTCTCGAACGGCTATCTCGCCGTTGCATTCGGCGAGTTCGCCGCCGAGCTGCAGCCCGCATTCCAGGGCCATGGAAAGCTGCTGGGCGTTGCGCTGTTGTGCATTCTCACTTTGTTCAACTGGCTGGGCCTGCGTATGGGCAGCCGGGCTCAGCAGCTCACCAGCCTGCTCAAAGCTCTCGCGCTCGTCGCATTTGTTGTGGCCTGCTTCATCGCACATCCAGCGGCTGTTCACGCGAGCGTTGCACCTCAGCACATATCCGCCGTGAACGGCGGTCTCCTGCTCTCCCTTGTCTTGTCGTTACAGGCCATCATCATGAGCTACGACGGCTGGTACGCGGCGATCTACTTTGCCGAGGAAGATGAAGACCCCGCAAAGAACCTGCCCCGCGCGTCGATTGGCGGCGTGCTGGCCTGCGCCACGATTTACATCCTCGTCAATCTCGCCCTGCTTCGCGTCTTACCGATGAGCCAGTTCGCAGGCTCGGCCATGCCTGTAGCAGATGCCGCCATGGTCGTGCTCGGTCGCTACGGAAAACAGTTCATCCTGCTGATCTCCCTCGTCGCAGCGGCGAGCACGATGAACGCAAATACGATGATCGCATCGCGCATCCTGTTCGCTATGGCGCGCGATCGCATGATGCCCCGGTGGATTGCGCGGATCAACGCAGGTGGCACTCCGACATCCGCGCTCCTGGTGGGCACGCTCTTCTCAGTCGCACTGGTTTTGAGCGGCAGCTTCGACTCACTACTCGGGATTGCTTCTGTCCTCGTCGTTACAAACTACGTCTCAGGGTTCACAGCCCTGTTCATCTTGCGGAAAAAGGAGCCAACTCTGGCGCGGCCATTCAAAGTCTGGGGTTACCCGTGGTCGAACCTGGCGGTCCTGCTTGCCTCGGCGGCGTTTCTCGTCGCGGTAGTTATAGCAGATCTAAAGGATGCGCTGTTCACACTGGTGCTGATCGCGCTGGCCTGCCCGCTTTATCTTCTCTTCATCAGGAAACAGAGGGTGCAGATTCCGCAAGTCCCTGCCGCCGCAGTAGACCAACTGGAATAAAAGAACAGATCTGCAGCGGGAGCTTTCAGGGAAAGCGGCCCTCGCGACGAACAGCGTGATCTCAACTCCCACCACTGGGGCCAAGCCACCCGGCTCACCCCCGCAGCCGTCCCAGCCCCTTACGCGCCAAATCCGCCACCGCCTCCGCCAGCTTCTCCGACGCATTCAGTGACTCCGGCCGCTCCAGTCGCATGCCCAGCTTCCGCGCATATTCCTTGAATGCAATATCCACGTCGTACAAGATCTCCACGTGGTCGCACAGAAAGCCTACCGGCTGCAGCAGCAGCATCTTCACGCCCTCCGCCGCAATCGAATCCAGCGTCGCCTCCACCGTCGGCCCAATCCACGGCCCGCCGCTCGCGCCCTGGCTCTGAAACGCAAACCACCACCGCGGAATCTCCGGCACGCGCTCGGCCACCAGTGCCGCCGTGTGCTTCGCCTCCTCGGCATACGGGTCCGCACCCGCACCCGGCCACAGCCGCGGTTGTCCCTCGCTTGCCGCCTGCGTCTGAATCGTCCGGCAGGGCACGCTGTGCGCCGTAAACAAAACAGGAACGGCCTCGCCCGTCTCCGCCTGCAACCGCGCCATCGCCGCCCGCAGCCGTTCCGCAAAGGCCTCCGCCAGCAGCGGATGCTGTGCCCACCCCTCGGTGAAATCAATTCGCATCGGCCCCGCTTCGGCCTGCGTCGCCCGCTTGTACAGCCCCACGCTCGTGCGCGAGTTCTGCGGCGCCAGGCAAATCACCGCCGCCGCCTCCACGCCGTCCGCGCGCATCTGCTTCACCACATCGGGAATATACGGCCGCCAGTTGCGCATCCCCACATACACGCGCACCGCCTCGCCCGACGCAGCCAGCAGCGTCTCCACCATGCGTCCCTGCTCCAGCGTCAGCTCCGTCAGCGGACTCCGCCCGATTAGCGCATACCTGTGCTGAATCTCCTCAATCACCGCCTGCGGCAGCGGCCGCCCGCTCACCACATTGCGCAGATACTCGGGAATCTGCTCCACCGTCTCCGGCGTCCCATGCGCCAGCAGCAGCACCGCTTCCTTGCTCATCCCACCCCTCAAACACCCAACGAGCCCGTCCCTGGTCACTGGTCACTGATCACTGACCCTTGTACTCCCGCACCATCTTCACCACCGCCTGCACATTCTCCACCGGCGTCCCCGGCACGATTCCGTGCCCCAGGTTGA
>JBBIVH010000279.1:0-3372 GCA_037439805.1 Acidobacteriaceae bacterium | reverse complement strand
AGAGACCATCGGGCTAGTACGCGGCGACATACCATTCTTAACTCGCTTAGGGGAGGAGCTGACGCGCCCGGTAGTGCCTCAATCCGCAGCTATCGACTATGTCCCCAGCCAGTACCTCTGCGAGTTCATTATAAAGTGTGGTTATGACGGTGTCATGTACCGAAGCTCGGTGGGCGATGGCGTAAACATGGCTTTGTTTAACCCGGCACGTGCGACCCCCGGAGTCGTCACACAACGGTTAGTCTCCCGCGTTGTGGTTGAGATTGAGTGAATCCGAACGGCCTTGGGTTCCGGAAGCCCGAAACAATTCCGTCTGCGAGAAACAGAGCGAGAGGCAGCTTTATCTTCCTTGTGCTGTAGCATGGGAGCGCCGTAATCCCCAGACGTAGAATGCGCCCCGGCCTGTCGGCCAGATCACGCCGAAGATCTCAACCGTTTTGCAACCCGCTCCATTTTCCTCCAACGCTAAGTTGTCAGATCGGTCCTTGCCGTCAAGGGTTTCACGAGCGCAAACCCTGCGCCCTTGACTGGCGGCGGCCCGATCTGAAGAACCCCCTTGTCCTCATAAGAGTAAGCGTCTGGTCATGGCCGTCTGGAAGTAGCCCGGTTGAATTGACATCCTCGGGAGGGGCCGTTCAGGCGCGCCCCGGAGGGAGAGGATGGAGACTTCCAGAGCGGCGGTTCCGGTCGTAAAACTTGCGCCAGTGCCGGAGGTAGAAGCAAAGCGCCGGCGGCGATCGGTGCAGGAGCGGCGCCAGATTGTGGAAGAGACGCTGGTGCCTGGAGCTTCCGTGGCACGCGTGGCGCGGGCGCATGGCGTGAATGCGAATCAGGTCTTCTATTGGCGCACGCTGTACCGCCGTGGACGGCTGGGTGGAGCGGCAGCGGGAGCCGCGCTGCTGCCGGTGACGATCTCCGATGCCACGGTGAATGAAACGCTCGCCGCGACGGCCAGCCCAGGTCGCACGATCGCGCCCGAGAGCGCGCCGGATCCAGCGCGACGCACGATCACGCCGGGCACGATTCACATCCAGCTTCCCAAGGCCCAGTTGCGCATTGAAGGCACTGCGGATGCGTCCACATTGCGTGCGGTCCTGGAGATGTTGCGCAGATGATCGCGCCGCCGGCGGGAGCGCACATCTGGATTGCGGCCGGTGTGACCGATCTGCGGCGCGGCTTCACGGGACTGAGCGCACTGGTGCAGACGGCGCTGGAGCAGGATCCCTTTGCGGGTCACGTTTTCGTGTTTCGTGGGCGGCGCGGCGATCTGATCAAGTTGCTTTGGTTTGACGGCGACGGGCTATGTCTGTTTGCGAAGCGCTTAGAGCGGGGACGCTTCGTCTGGCCGAAGGCCGAAAACGGCTCGATTTCACTGACTCGGGCGCAGTTGTCGATGCTGCTGGAGGGCATCGATTGGCGCCGTCCGGTGCGCACGGCAGCGCCGCAGATGGCGGTTTAGGAAAAGAACAAAATGTGCCATCTTTGTTTTTATTTTCATAGAGATGCAATGTTCATCTGCCATAGTTAATCCATGGTTGCCGCGCCCCTCACGCTGCCTGATCTGAACACTCTGGATCAGTCTGCGTTGAAGACGCTGATCCTCGCACAACAAGAGAATCTGGTCGCGCAGCACGAACAACTGGTCTCGCGCGAAACCGAAATCGAGAATCTGAAACTGCTCATCCTGAAGCTGCGGCGGATGCAGTTCGGACGCAAGAGCGAGAAGCTCGACCATCAGATCGAGCAGCTCGAATTGCAGCTCGAGGATCTGGAATCGACACAGACCGAGAGCGCTCCTCCGCAGCCCGAAGCGCAACCTGAAGTAGATTCAGCCCGGCCACCCAGGAGAAAGCCCGCACGGCGCCCGCTGCCGGAGGACTTGCCGCGCGAGACGCAAACGCACGCACCCGAGCAGACCGCGTGTCCGGAATGCGGCGGCGCACTGCGCAAGCTCGGCGAAGATGTCTCCGAGCTGCTCGAGTTCGTGCCCGCGCAATTCAAAGTGATCCGGATCGTTCGGCCGAAGCTGAGCTGCAGTTGCTGCGCGCACATCGTGCAAGCGCCTGCACCAAGCCGGCCGGTCGAGCGCGGTCTTGCGGGGCCTGGCCTGCTGGCACATGTACTCGTTTCGAAGTATGCGGACCACCTCCCGCTGTACCGCCAGTCCGAGATCTATGAGCGCGTCGGCGTCGACCTCGATCGCTCCACGCTGGCCGACTGGGTGGGCGAGTCGAGCCGCCTGCTGGCGCCGTTGGTCGACGCGCTGCGCCGCTACGTGCTGGCCGCGAGCAAGCTGCACGCCGACGATACGCCGGTTCCGGTGCTTGCGCCCGGAACGGGCAAAACCAAAACCGGGCGCTTGTGGACTTACGTCCGCGACGACCGGCCCTGCGGCGATTCCTCTCCTCCGGCGGTCTGGTTTGCTTACTCGCCCAATCGTCAAGGCGAGCATCCACAGCGCCATCTGAAAGACTTTCGCGGCACGCTGCAAGCCGACGCATTCGCCGGTTTCAACGCGCTCTATGAAGGCGCCGAACCGCGCATTTACGAGGCGGCGTGCTGGGCGCACGTCCGGCGCAAGTTTTACGATCTGCAGCAGGCGCATGCTTCGCCGCTCGCAGCGGAAGCTCTCCGTCGTATCGGCGAACTGTACGCGATTGAAAGCGAGATCCGCGGACGTGTGCCGGATCAGCGCAGGCAGGTCCGTCAAACTCGTAGCCGGCCGCTGCTCGACTCCATGCACGACTGGCTGCGGTCCACGCTCGTCAAGCTACCGAAGAAATCGCCTGTCACCGCGGCCATCGGCTATGCGCTCGGGCTTTGGCCGGCGCTGCTGCGCTTCTGCGACGACGGCCAACTGGAGATCGACAACAACGCAGCGGAACGTGCTCTACGCGCGGTGGCTTTGGGTCGCAAGAACTACCTGTTTGCTGGATCCGATTCCGGCGGCGACCGCGCAGCCTCGATCTACAGCCTGATCGGCACGGCCAAGCTGAACGGCCTCGACCCGGAAGCCTACCTCCGCGACGTGCTCACACGCATCGCCGAGCACCCGATCAACCGCATCAATGAACTGCTGCCCTGGAACTCCACTGCTCAGCCAGCAGGTACTCCGACGGCCTGATCCGGCACCGCCTCATCCCTCGTGTGTGTCCACATTCACCCTTATGTGGACACATACGATTTCACCACGCCACGCGCGTCAGCTACGCACAATTGCCCCGCGAATTCCATGTGGCCGCCGCCGGACGCTTACGGTACGTCCGTCCCAGTGCATTTTTCTTCTGCCGCGATCATAACCTCTTAGTCCGATCCCGGCACGCAAACGCGGTCCAAGTTGTGCTCCCTGATCGAGTCTAATGCGCAGCCAGA
>JBBIVH010000278.1:0-3376 GCA_037439805.1 Acidobacteriaceae bacterium | reverse complement strand
GCAAGCAGGTGACGGTGCCGGCGGAGTCCACGCTGAGCTTCCAGGTAGACCAGACCCTGGTGCTGCATCCCTGAAGCAAGAACCAAGATAGAAGTGAAGCAGCGCGGCGCGGGAGCCAATCCTGCGCCGCATTCATTTTCAGGACTGGTCGCTGAAGATGGACTCGATTGTTGTGTCAAAGACACGGGCTAACTTGAATGCGAGCGGCAGACTGGGATCATACTTGCCGGTTTCGATGGCATTGACGGATTGACGGGATATGCCGAGGCGCTCTGCGAGGTCAGCTTGCGACCAGTTGCGCTGGGCTCGAAGGACGCGGAGTTCATTTTTCATTTGTAATTCAACCTCACGATTCCATTGGCTGCGCCAGCAAGAACGCAGAAGAGAGGAAAGACGAGGTAGAGATCGAGATGCGGGGCCAGGGAGAAGACCTCGAGGAAGCCCCAGGCCGTTGTAGCGGCGAGGGTCAGGCCGATTCCCCAAAGCAGAGCTCGTACCAGCAGCGCTCGCTGGAACTCGTCTTGCTCTTCCGTCATGTACAACGCAACGACTCCTATGACGGCCATGATGGGAAGCGCGGGCAGGATAGCAAGCAAGTAGGCGAGAGGGCCAGTTGGATGATAACGGGGAAAGGCCCAGACGGCACCCACGAGAAAGACGACGTAGAGGGTCATCGCAGAGAAGAAACGCAGGATGTAGGGGCGAATTGCGGGTGGGAGCTTCTTTTGGGGCATATCTTGTCTCCTTGACAATATGACAAGCAGACTTTACATAAATGTCGTTATGATGTCAAGGGAGGTTGACATTTTTGTTCTTGGGCTTAGCCACATGCGGATCCGTCCGTATTTTGAGGCGATCGAGGCATTGTTCGACAGGACGTCAAGGATTCAATAGGCTCGAATTGTGGAAACGACGGAAATCGGAACACACATGGTGGCGAATGCTCCGGTACGGCGGGGCAGGTATGTCTTTCCACCGGGGCTGCGGCTGAATCTGCCGTTTTATCTCTTCCATCGGTTTTTCAAGCCAGGGAATCCCATTTTGCTGTTTGAGCATTTGCGGCGATTCGGCCGGGCGGCGCACTACCGAATTTTGCGGAGCGATGTGGTGCTGCTCAACGAGCCGGACGATATCCGCGAGGTGCTGATTGACAAGGCGGCATCCTTTGGCAAGGACCGGACCCAGAAGCGGATGAAGATCCTGCTGGGCGAAGGGCTGATTACTTCAGATGGTGCAACGCATCGACGCGGACGTCGCATTGTGGCGCCTGCGTTTCACCGGCAGCGGATCCAACGGTACGCGGGGCAGATTGTGGAACTGGCAGAGGGGGTGAGCGGGGCGTGGCGGCCGGGCGAGACGATGGATATTGCCGCGGAGATGATGCGGCTGGCCTTGCAGATTACGGCGCGGACACTCTTTGACACGGAAGTGACGGCGGAGATCCGGGAGATCAACGACCAGGTGAACGCCATTATGGATCTCTACAACTACCTGGTGGCGCTGCCGCGAGCCGAGTTGCTGCTCAAGACACCTTTGCCGGGGATGCGGCGCTTCCGGAAGGCCAAGGGCCGGCTGGATGCGGTGGTGGAGGGGATGATTGGCGCGCGGCATGCGGAGGTGGCGGCGCATGGCGCGGGTGAGGACGAGCGCGGAGACCTGCTTTCGCTGTTGCTGGCGGCGCGCGATGACGGAGCGGGCGGCGATGGACTGATGCTGACCAACGAGGAGCTGCGCGACCAGGTACTGACGCTTTTTCTGGCGGGATACGAGACGGTGGCCAATGCGCTGGCGTGGACATGGATGCTGCTAGGGCAGAATCCGGAAGCGGAAGCGCGACTGCACGCGGAATTGGATGTGGTGCTGGGCGGGCGGCTGCCCACGCTTGAGGACATGCCGCGGCTGGAATATACCGGGATGGTGCTGGCGGAGTCGATGCGGCTGTATCCGCCGGCGTGGGCGATGGGGCGCGAGGTGCTGGAGGATGTGCGCATCGGGCCGTATGCGCTGCCCAAGGGGACGATGGTGTTCTTCAGCCAGTACATTGTGCATCGGGATGCGCGGTGGTTTCCGGAGCCAGAGCGATTTGCCCCGGAGCGATTCACGGCGGAGTTGAAGGCAGGAAGGCCTCGGTTTGCCTATTTCCCATTTGGCGGAGGCGGCAGGCAGTGCATCGGTGAGTCATTTGCGTGGATGGAGGCGACGCTGGTGCTGGCGACACTGGCGCAGCGCTGGCGGCTGGTGCTGGAGCCTGGGCAGCGGATTGAACCGCAGCCGAAGATTACGCTGCGGCCAAAGAGCGGCATCCGGGTGCGGGCTGTGGAGCGTACAGCGCGGCGCATGCAATAGACTCGGACTGTGAGCTTCAAGGAATTTTTGGGGAATGCGGCGACGGTGACGCGGCTGCGCGAGAGCGTGCGCGCGGGACGTTTCCCGCAGGCGCTGATTCTGGCGGGGCCGAAGGGCGCGGGCAAGTACACGCTGGCGCTGATGCTGGCGCGCGCGGTGAATTGCCTTGAGCGGCCGGAGAGTCACGGGCTGCCGGACTTTTGTGGGCGGTGCGCGAACTGCGAACGCATTGGCGAGGCGGCGAATCTGGAAGAGCGCGTTGCCGAAGCGGTGGCGGCGCGCGAGGAGATGCGCGATGCGGACAAGCGCGAGACGCGCATTCTGATCCAGACGCATCCGGATGTGCTGATTGTGCCGCCGGACCCGCCGCAGCTTCTGATCAAGCTGGGACAGGTGCGGCAGGTGATTCATGCAGCGTATTACCGGCCGCCGGGTGGGGCACGGCGCGCAGTCACGATCTTTACCTCATCGGGATTTATGAAAGAAGCGGCGAACAGCCTGCTGAAGGTGCTGGAGGAGCCACCTGCGAATACCTCGCTGATTTTGCTGACGGAGAATGCGCAGGAACTGCTGCCGACGATTCGCTCGCGCGCCGTGATGCACAGGCTGGGCGCGTTGCCGTCTGAGGAAGTGGAGACGCTGCTGGCGGAGCGGCGCAAAGATCTGAAGGCGCAGGAGCGGGCGCTGGTGGCGCGGTTGGCCGAGGGTGCAGTGGGACGCGCGCTGACGCTGGATTTGAGCACATATCTGACGAGCCGGCAGGATGCGCTGGTGGTGCTGGCGACGGCGCTGCGGGAGCCGGACTACTCACAGCTCTTCCGCACGACGGAGACGTATCGCGCGGGCGCCGATGGGCAGGAGAAGACGCTGAACCTGCTGCGAGCTTTGGGGGCCCTGATTGAAGACCTGCTACTGACTCTGGCGGGCACGCCGCAGCTTGTGCGCAATGTGGACATGAAAGCCGAGCTGGGAAAGATGGCGCAGCTGGTGACGGTGGACTGGCTGGATGGCGCCGCGCGCGCGCTGGGGC
>JBBIVH010000277.1:0-3384 GCA_037439805.1 Acidobacteriaceae bacterium | reverse complement strand
CCACCCCCCCTAAATTTATTTGCACTTTTCCACATTTTCTTTGCATGTTTTCGCCTGCGGCGTTTCGCTCGGCCTTCGCTTTTCGCCGCTCCGCCGGGTGCCCCCGGTCTCGCCTCTGACACCTGGGAATGCACGAACCGAACCCCGCCACCACCAAGCTAGAAGCTGGAAGCTCGTCCCTCCCGCGCTACTCGTCCACCCGCTCCAATTCGACCAACTGACCGGCCAGCACGCTGTAGAGGGTGAGCGTCACCACCAGCGTGGGCGCAATCCACAGAAAAAAGACCGCCGTCCCCGGCGCCTCCGCCGCGAAGCGCTGAACGATCCCGACCGAGTTCACCAGCCACGTCTCAAGGCGCGCAAACCCAATCGCGCTCGGAATCACGAGGACTACAAAGATGATCTGGCAGAGCACGAAACTCATCGGCGTCATCGTGAACTGCGCCCCGCACTTCTCGCAGGTAAAGACCCTGCCCGCGGGCGAGCGGAAGACGTTCCCCAGCAGCACCGATGGGCGAAACGAATAGAAGAGGATTGAGACCTTCTGCTGGCACGACGGGCAGTTCGCCATCTTGCACCCCTTTTGACCACTCATTATGGACCGTCCTGTTTGGGCACGGCCACCGCCCGGCTGATCGCCGAGAGCGAGCAGATGAAAGCTGGGCCTCAGGCCGGGCCTGCCTCAATCAGCCGCGTCGTTGAAACCCCCTCGACCAGCGGTACTATCTCCACCCTTCCGCCCCACGACTCCACCTCGCGCGCGCCCACCACATCCGCCGCCGCGTAATCGCCGCCCTTCACCAGCACATCCGGCCGCACCGCCATGATCAGTTCCAGCGGCGTCGCCTCGTCAAACACCACCACGGCATCCACCGCGGCCAGCGCCGCCAGCATCCGCGCCCGTTCCTGCTCGCCCAGAATTGGCCGCCCCGGCCCTTTCAGCCGCCCCACCGACGCATCGCTGTTCACCGCCACCACCAGCCGCTCCCCAAAGCTGCGCGCCTGCTCGATCAGCGTCACATGCCCCACATGCAGCAGGTCAAAGCATCCATTCGTGAAAACAATTCGTTCTCGCTTCTTCCGCCACAGCGCCAGCCGGAACAGCACCTCCGCGCGGTCCACCACCTTCCCCTGCGCGTGCAGTTGCATCTCCGGCATCAGCGCCGCAATCAGCTCGTGCTTCTCCACCGGCGCGGTTCCCACCTTGCCCACCACAATCCCCGCCGCCGCATTGGCCAGCTCCGCGCCCACCTCCGGCGTCAGCCCTGAACATGCGGCCAGCGCCAGCACCGCAATCACCGTGTCGCCCGCGCCAGACACATCAAACACGGGCCGCGCCTGCGCCTCCACCACCACTCGCCCGCCCGGTCGCACCAGCGCAATACCCTTCTCGCCCAGCGTCACCGTCAAAAACTCCAGATCGAATTCCGTCACCATTCGCTCCGCCGCATCCAGCGCGATGTCCAGCCCATCGACCTCCAACTTCGCTGCCCGTCGCAGCTCGTTCAGATTCGGGCACACCGTCGTCGCTCCTGCGTAGCGCGAGAAGTCCTCGTGCTTCGGGTCCACCAGCACCGGCTTGCCCGCCGCGCGCGCCGCGCCAATCAGCTCCCGGCATCCTTCTTCCGTCAGTGCGCCCTTCGCATAATCCGACAGCACCACCGCATCGCACTCCGCCAGAGCCTCGCGCGCCAGCTCCATCAGCCGCGCATATTCTTCCGCGTGCCGCGTGCCCACCCGCTCGCGGTCCAGCCGCAGCATCTGCTGCCCACCGCCCAGCACGCGCATCTTGCTCGTCGTCGGAAAATCCGGACACGTCACCAGCCGCGCCTCCACGCCTTGCTGCTGCAGACCGGCCTTCAGCATCGCTCCGCACTCATCGCCTCCCACAAATCCCGCCACCACTGCGTGCGCTCCCAGACGCGCCAGGTTCACCGCCACATTCGCGGCCCCGCCCGGCCCATGCGTCTCCTCCACCACGCGCACCACTGGCACCGGCGCCTCCGGAGAAATCCGCGCCACTTCGCCCCGGATATACCGGTCCAGCATCACGTCGCCCACCACCAGCACGCGTCGCGTCGCCCACTCATGCTCCACCGTGTGCAGAACAGTCTCCAGTTGTTTCATCCCTGCGCTCCCACCTTGCGGCAGAATAGCCGATTGCCGCGCCCTTCGTTCAGCCATGCAGCCACAGCGCGCTGCTACATCACTTCCCGCGCCTCACCCCAGGCAGCACCCCGCGCTGTTGACGAATCCGCTCCTACCATCGACAATAAAGAAGTTGCATCCCTCCGCACGTGGGCCTGTGGCGCAGCTGGGAGCGCGCTTCCATGGCATGGAAGAGGTCATCGGTTCGATCCCGATCAGGTCCACCAATTATTTCAATAACTTAGCGAAAAGCCTCAAAATCGTTTGCCCGCATTTTGCCCGCAAATGGAATGATCTTGCAGCGCGACGGCACCTTCTGCTTCTCCTCTCCCTTCTCTGTGCGCTGCGATTCCACTGTTGCGAATCCTTCTTTCAACGAAATACTCTGCTCCGTTCCCTGCGCTCCTGTTAGGTGCGAGCCGGGTGCCGGTGGCTGCGTCTCCGGACCATGCGTGCCAGTGGCGATCAACTCGTCGTGAATTGAGTTGATCGCGCGCCGCACATCCGGTTCGAGCGACTGCATGTAAACCTCCATGGTCGTCGCCAGACGGCTGTGCCGCAGCATGCCCTGGATGTCCTTCGGGTGCGCCTTCGATTTGCCGAGAGTGGCAATCGTCCGGCGAATGACCTGAAAGGTCAGCTTCGGAAGTCCGAGGTCGTTTGCCAGCCGGTGCAGGACACGCTTGCGAAAGTTGCCCGTGTCCATCGGGCCGCCGAAACGTCCGGGGAAGATGAAGGCATCCGGAGAAACATCCCTGCCCTTCTTTCTGCACTCCTCGCGATACTCCACGATCTCCCCGGCCAGGACTTCGGCGATCGGCACTTTGGCAATACTCCCCCTGGTCTTGCCGTAGGGGCGAATCTTGCCGTTGTAGATCGTCTCCTGAATGTCGAGGGTGTGTTGCGTTTCGAGAAAGCAGCGCCAGCGCAACGGAAACAGCTCGCTTGGCCGGAGAGCGTTCGACATATCCAGCTTCATCAAGATCCAGTCCCGAAGGCTGAGTTCGCCGAGCTTCTCCAATGCCGCGCGCAACTGATCCCAGGTGAGCGTTGTCCTGTCCACCTCGCGCAGGTTCACGGGAGGCTTGAGCTTGCGCGCCGGGTCTCTCGGAAGAAAGCCTTGATCGACTGCTTCCGCAAAGATGTCTCGTACGTAAGCCCGCATCTGCAACACTCGGTCCCTGGAACGGGTTTTGGCCAGTTGATTGAGATGGGTCTGAAGGATAACCTTGTCGA
>JBBIVH010000276.1:1646-3392 GCA_037439805.1 Acidobacteriaceae bacterium | reverse complement strand
TCGAGATGCACCTCCTCTGGTTAAGAGTCGCGGCAGTGCTCTACGCAACGGCAAGCATTGCCGTCTTCCCCGCCGTGCTCTACAAACTTGAACGCTGGCGCAAGAGCTGTGTCCATCTGGCCGGCATGGCCTATTTTTTCCATTTCGTCTCCATCGTGGAGATGCTCGTTCAGGGCCACAGCTGGGTCCCGGTCGGAGTCCGCGAAGCGGAATCGCTCCTCGGCTTCGTCGTCGCTTCGCTCTTTTTGCTCGTCTGGTGGCTCTACGACGCCATCTCCCTCGGCATCTTCGCCCTGCCCATCACCTTCTTCCTCGTCTTTGTCCCCGCACTGGGCGTCGTCCGCTACACCTTCCCGTCTGAAGGCGTCCGCACCAGTTGGCTCGTCGCCCACATCGCCGCACTGTTCGCCGCCTATGCCGCGCTCGGCTTCAGTCTCCTCGCGTCGATTCTCTATCTGGTGCAGGAGCGCCGCCTCAAGTCCAAGCTCAAGGCCCAACTCGCCTCCGGCTCCACGGCACTCGACTGGCTGCCGCCCCTCGACACACTCGAGCGCATCGCCCACGCCACCCTGCTCTTCGGCTTTCCCTGCATGACCGTCGGCCTCGTCATCGGCTCGGTCCTCGTACAGGAAACGTCCCTCGGCGCAGCCTACTTTCAGGACCCGAAGGTCATCGCGTCGTTCCTGATGTGGTTTGTCTACGTCCTGCTGCTCTTTATCCGCCAGACCGCCGGACTCCGCGGGCGTCGCGCCGCCTATGTCTCCGGCGCCGTCTTCATCGTCATGCTCGCCGTCTTTGCCGCCAACGCCTTCAGCCACGTCCACAGGTTCGGTGCCCAATGACCCTTACGATCATCGGCATCAACCACAAGACCGCGCCCATTGAGCTCCGCGAACGCATCGCCATCTCCCGCGATGACCTGCCCGAGACCACCCGCGCCCTCGCCGCCACTCCCGGCGTCACCGAGTGCATGATTGTCTCCACCTGTAACCGCGTCGAGATTCTCGCCGCGCTCGAATCGCCGGACGCGGACCTGACGTCGTTCCTTCACCGCCACTTTGAACTTGACCCCGGCCTGCTCGCCCCGCACATCTATCAGCATCGCGACCAGCACGCCGTCCGCCATCTCTTTCGTGTCGCCTCCAGCCTGGACTCGATGGTCGTCGGCGAACCGCAGATTCTCGGCCAGGTCAAGGAAGCCTTCGCCATCGCTCGCTCCACGGGCACCATCGGCGGCCAGCTTGAACACCTTCTCCAGAGCGCCTTCGCCGCGGCCAAGAAGGTCCGCACTGAAACCGAAATCGGCTCCAACTCTGTCTCCATCGCCTCCGTCGCCGTCGAACTTGCCCGCAAAATCTTTGGTTCGCTCCACGGCCGCACCGTCTTCCTCGTCGGCGCAGGCAAAATGAGCGAGCTCGCCGCGCGCCACCTCGTCCAGCAGGGTGCAGGCACCATCCTCGTCACCAACCGCACCCTCGAACGCGCGCGCACCCTCGCCGAGCCTTTCAATGGCCGCGTCATTCCCTTCGACCAGCTTCATGACGCCGCCAGTGAAGCCGACATTGTCATTACCTCCACCGGCGCGCCGCATCCCATCTTTCGCCGCGAGCACGGCCAGGCCTTCCTCCAGAGACGCCGCAACCGTCCCATGTTCTTCATCGACATCGCCGTCCCCCGCGACGTCGATCCCGCCGTCAACAAGCTCGACGGCCTCTTCGTCTACGACATCGACGACCTCCAGCAGGT
>JBBIVH010000276.1:0-1546 GCA_037439805.1 Acidobacteriaceae bacterium | reverse complement strand
TCCAGAACCTCCCGCCGCCGGGCCTGAAGCAGCGCAGGCAAACCCCCAGCAGCGTCATACTCACGAAACGACGGTGGCAGGAACGAAATGAATCTTCGCATCGGCAGCCGTGGCTCGCAGCTCGCTCTCTGGCAAAGCAACCACATCGCAGCGCTCCTCCGCGCACAGGGTCACGAAGTCGAGATCGAAATCATCAAGACCACCGGCGACCGCCTGCAGGAAGTCACCTTCGCGCAGGTTGGCTCCAAGGGCATGTTCACCAAGGAAATTGAAGAGGCGCTCGCTGAAGGCCGCGTCCATCTCGCCGTCCACTCCCTCAAGGATCTCCCTACTGAACTGCCCGCGCCCTTCGCCCTCGCCGCCACGCCCCCGCGCGTTGACCCCCGCGATGTCTTCGTCTCTGTGCGCCATTCGAATCTCGCCGAGCTGCCACAGGGTGCCCGCGTCGGCACCAGCAGCCAGCGCCGCCGGGCCCAGTTAAAGGCCCTGCGCCCCGACATTGAAGCCGTCGAGTTCCGCGGCAACGTCGACACCCGTCTCCGCAAGCTCGCCGAGGGCCAGGTGGACGCCATCCTGCTCGCCGCCGCCGGCCTCGACCGCCTTGAAAAGACCGAGTGGATTCGCGAGCGGCTTGACCCTGCCGACTTCACGCCCGCCGCCGGTCAGGGTTCACTCGGCATTGAAACCCGCGACGACGACGCAGCCACCCTCGCCGCCGTCGCCTTCCTCAACGACCCCGCCACCCGCTTCGCCGTCACCGCCGAGCGCGCCGCCCTTGCCGCCCTCGGTGGAGGCTGCCAGGTCCCCATCGGCATCCACTGCCGCCCTGTATCGGACAGGGTGCCCCCTGTCTCGAATCTGAGACCGGGGAACGGTTCTGCATTAGAACGAGAAGTCGAAATCTTCGGCGTCGTCGCCGCGCCGGATTCCGGCCACGCCATTCGCATCCATCACCGCGCTCCGGCCACCACGGACCCCGCCGCGCTCGGCCGCCTTGCCGCAGAAAAGCTCATCGCCGCCGGCGCTGGCCCGCTGCTCGCGGCCCACGGCGGAGCCATCCGGTGACCACGCAGCCTCTCGCCGGACGCCGCATCCTCGTCACGCGCGCCGCCTCGCAGGCTGGCAAACTCAGCCAGGGCCTCCGTGCGCTCGGCGCCGTTCCCGTGGAAGTCCCCGTACTTGAGATCCAGCCGCCCGCCAGCTACGACGCCCTCGACCAGGCCCTCCGACAGCTCGCAACCTACCACTGGCTCATCCTCACCAGCACCAACGCCGTCCACGCCGTAGCCGATCGCGCCGCAGTCGAAGTGGAACGGCGCCCCAGCTCTGGTGCAGGGCATGACCCCAGCCGATTCGCCCACAAAGGTTCCGTAACAGGGCACGACTTCAGTCGTGCCGACAAAGCCGAATTTTCAAGCGGGGCTTTAGCCCCTGCGGCCCGCGCTGCAGGAGCCTTGTCCGTCCTGCTCAATCGCGCCCCATCCCTCAAGGTGGCCGCCGTCGGCTCTGCCACAGCCGACGATGCCCGCAAAGCCGGCCTGCCCGT
>JBBIVH010000275.1:0-3442 GCA_037439805.1 Acidobacteriaceae bacterium | reverse complement strand
ACCACCCGCGAGCGCTTTCCTGAGGCGGACGAACTTCACGTCCTGCCCATCGGCCAGTTGCCTTCTGCAGCGCCGCAGCATTTCCAGCCGCTGCCCAGCGATGCGGCGATTCTGATGTCGCACAGTTATGAGCAGGACCTGCGCGTTCTCGCTTCCCTGCTTGCTCTTGACTTTCAACTTGCATACGTCGGCGTACTCGGTCCGCAGCGGCGCACCCGCGATTTGCTTGCAGACGCCGCTCGCCTGGCAGGGCGTCCCGACTCGCCGAAGAGCGTTGAATGCATGCTTGCCCAACTGCACGCTCCCACAGGTCTTGACCTCGGAGCCGAAACACCTGCATCTGTGGCGCTGTCGATTCTCGCCGAGATCCAGCAGGTTCTCACGGCCACTTCGGCGCGCCCGCTGCATCAGGTCCGCGCCATCCAGCCTGCAGAATCCGCAATCTCCCGCTGAGCGCTTCACGCCCCCAGATGCGCCGCCAGCACTTCAAGAAACTTCCGCAGCCACTCCGGATGTGCTGTCCATGCGGGCCCCGTCACCAGCTTGCCATCGACCACAGCCTCGCTGAATTCGACCTTTACAAAGGTTCCTCCAGCCAGTTCCACCTCGGGTGCGCAGGCGGGATAGCAGTTCAGCTTGCGGCCTTTCAACACGTTCGCCGCTGCCAGAAGTTGTGCGCCGTGGCATAGAGCTGCGATCGGCTTATTGGCTCGATCAAAGTGGCGCACCATTTCCAGCACCTTCGGATTCAATCGCAGATACTCCGGCGCGCGTCCACCCGGAATCACAAGACCGTCGTAGCCTGCAGTGACGACTTCATCAAAGCTGGCATTCAGCGTGAAATTATGACCGCGCTTCTCTGTATAGGTCTGATCCCCTTCAAAGTCGTGAATCGCCGTCCGCACCTGCTCGCCCTTCTTCTTCCCAGGGCAAACGGCATCTACCGTGTGTCCTACCATCTGCAGAGCTTGAAAGGGCACCATGATTTCGTAGTCTTCCACAAAGTCTCCCGCCAGCAACAGCAGCTTCGCCGCCTTCATCCGAGCATCCTCCTGCAAAGAGTTTGGCATAGGCTACCCGCACATCGCCTACAATTTCGCCATGGGATCAAAACCAACTTCCCTGCAGGCGCTCAACGAACGCATCATCCAGTGCGAGCTCTGTCCACGCCTGCGCGCGTACTGCGCCGAGATCGCCCGCACGCGCCGCCGCGCCTACGCCGACTGGGAGTACTGGGGCCGGCCCGTGCCGTCCTTCGGCGACCCCAGGGCCCGTGTGCTCATCCTCGGACTCGCGCCCGGCGCGCACGGCTCCAACCGTACCGGCCGACCGTTCACGGGCGATGGCTCCGGCGATTTTCTCTATCCGGTGTTGCACGAGACCGGCTTCGCCTCGCAGCCACAAGCCACTTCGCGCGACGACGGCATGCAACTTACGAGTCTCTGGATCACCGCGGTTGGGCGATGCGCGCCGCCGGCCAATAAACCCACTCCTGAGGAACTGCGCAACTGCGCCCCATGGCTCGATCAGGAACTCGCCATGCTCAAGCAGCTCCGTGTTGTCGTCTGCCTCGGCCGCATCGCCTTTGACGGCCTTCTGGCACACATGCAACGCACAGGGCGCATCACCTCGCGCGCCGGATATCCCTTTCGCCACGGCGCCGAATTCACCATGCCAGGCGGCATGCACGTCATCGCCAGCTTCCATCCCTCGCTGCAAAACACGAACACAGGGCGTCTCACGCGATCCATGTTCCTCGATATCTTTTGTCGCGCCCGAGCGCTCGCCGAACTCACCTGAACCCAATTACCTGAAGGAGCCTTCCTGCATGTGCCGTTACGTATCCTCCTCTTTCAACCCCTCCCGAGCGTGTCTGCGCCGGGTGTTGCCGTCTATCCTTGCAGCAGCATCCTTACTCTTTGCCGCGAGGGCTCAGGCGCAAACCATGCAATCCGATCACTGGTCACAGACACAACTCCGCGACCGCGCAAAGCATCTGCAGGAGCTTGCCGCAGCCGGCAATGGCTCAGCCAGCGAAACGCTCACGACCTACCCCCGTCACTTCACCATGCTTGCGTTTCGCAGCCGCAGCGGGGCCGGAGAGCTGCATCAGCGCTTCGCCGACATCTTCACCATCATTGATGGCCACGCAACGTTGGTCACCGGTGGTCAGCTCATCGACCCCCGAGATACACATCCAGGCGAGATGGCTGGGACGGGCGTACAGGGAGGCTCCGCGCAGGAACTCCACGTCGGCGACATCGTTCATATTCCCGCCGGCATGCCGCACCAGATGCAGGTTGCTCCCGGCGAGACTATCACCTATTTTGTCGTAAAGGTCGAAGAGACTGACGCGCCAGACGGGCATTGAATTTGAAATAGATATCATGCAGTCCGCGGTCCTCGCGCGCGAGGCAGGATACCAGGCGTTGAGCAGACTCGGGCACACCTCCACGGGGAACCTCAAATCGGGAGCGCAGGGAGATGTCCGTGGAATGCCTTCAAAGCTCTGCCCGTATCGATCGCGGGAAGATTCCGAGCCTTTAGGTAGAAGATCGCCACCGGATTCGACTCGCCTCGTCTCACGCCGCGTGCAGAAAACCATATAGCCTTACACTTTCCCTTGCGCGGACTCGACTCAGGATCCACTCTCGCTGAGATTCGCGCTGAATGTGGAAGAGCATTCTGCATTCTTAAGTCCATCCGTTACTAAAACATCCCCGCGCGTGAGAGCGCCAACGCCTTCGCTCTCCCGCGGCAGCTTTGCCTCCATCCCACTCGGATACACATGGAGCACATAGCGTGACCGCCGTCACGGATCGCCTTCTAGGTTGTTTTTACACTTAGATGTGAGTTGCACTAATCTGCATTTGCAGAAATGCGCAAATACAGAACCAGGATTGGCGGATCGAGAGCATGAAGAAGGCCATGAGTCACGGATCCTGTCAGATGCTTGGGACATTCTTTGCAACCTTCGGACATAGCACTCGCATGAAGATCTTTTGTGCCCTGCAGGGAACCCC
Organism: Acidobacteriaceae bacterium; assembly: GCA_037439805.1. GTDB lineage: Bacteria > Acidobacteriota > Terriglobia > Terriglobales > Acidobacteriaceae > Telmatobacter. The sequence continues at coordinate 419 of JBBIVH010000275.1, read as the reverse complement.
GAAGACCGTCACAGAGGTCGCCGCCGATGCAGGCATCTCCATCACCAACGCATCCCAACATCTGCGCATCATGCGCGACCGCGGCGCCGTCAAAGCGGAGAAGCGCGCACAATGCGTCTACTACCACATCGCCGATCCGCGCTTCGTCGCTGCGGCCATGCTCATACACGACGCCCTTTATGAACAGCTCGTGCGAGAGGCGGCGCTGGCTTCCGACCGTCCGCAGCACAGAAGGCTGTCCAGCATTCTTCAACCCGTGTGACGCTGCCCATCGCGTTCACACACAACTGAATGGAGACCTCTCATGAGTGAAACCACCATACCTCTCGTAGCCGATAAAGTCATCGATGCGCGCGGAACCGCCTGCCCCGGACCACTTCTGGAAGCGAAGAAGGGCATGGGCCAAATCAAGGTTGGCC
>JBBIVH010000274.1:2354-3447 GCA_037439805.1 Acidobacteriaceae bacterium | reverse complement strand
TGGCGCTGGCAGCGTCCTGCAGGTTGATGCCGTAGTGCTGCAGCGTGGTGGCCGTAATCTGGTAGAGCGCCGCGCGCGCATTGGCGTAGGCGGCATGGGCGGCGATCAGGGTGTCTTCCGCCGTGGCCAGGTTGCGCTCCTGCAGGAGCACGTTGGCGGTGGTGGAAGCGCCAAGCTTGAGCTTTTTCTGCTCAGCGTCAAGGCTCTGCTGGTTGTAGGTGACGGCGGCCTCGTCCGCCTGAACGAGAGCGCGGTCGTTGGTGAGCGCGGCCTGCGCGTTGACCACCTGCATGCGAATCTGGGTGTAGAGCTGCTCCAGTCGAAGCTCGGCCTGGCGGTACTCCATGAGCGAGCGCGCCTGCGCGGACTGGGCCTCGCGGTTGCGGAGCGGAACGGTCAGATTGAAGCCGACGCCTTTGTCGGGTGCCGTGCTGTTGACGAGGTCGGATATGACACCGCTATAGCCCGACGGCACTGGACTCTTACTTCCAGCCGGCCAGCAGGGGTTACCGAAGACGTTGCAATTGGGATTCAGAGCTCCGCCAGTGATGCTTGCGCCGTAGTATCCGAAGATGTCGAGCATTGGCAATAGTGCGTTGCGCGCGCCCTTGAGAGTAATTTCGTCATTGCGGAGCGTGAGCACGGCCTGTTCGAGTTCCGGCCGATTTGTGAAGGCTGTCTGCACGAGGTCTTCGGTCGGTTGATGTTCTTCCGCAATCTCGTTGAGACTGATGCGGTCTGTGGGAATCACAGGTGCGTTTTCCAAAGCGGAATCATTCAGACTGCGGGCGATGGCCTGCTTCATGATGAGTTGCTGGTAGCTAAGTACGCTCTGGGAACTGATGAGCGCCTGTTTGTCGGTGGCGACAGTCGAGTCGGCATTCACGACATCGAGGGGAGCCATGGTGCCGATTTCGAGCTGCTTGCGCGTATCGCTGTCGAGCTTGGTGCTCTGTTCGAGGGCCTGCTCCTTGGCCTGCACATCTTCATAGGCCTGCACGAGTCCCCAGTAGATCTGCTCCACCTGATTGACGGTATAGAGAAGCTGCTGGCGGAAGGAAGAGTCTGTGATGCGGCGGTCGTTGATGGCCTG
>JBBIVH010000274.1:0-2254 GCA_037439805.1 Acidobacteriaceae bacterium | reverse complement strand
GAGGGCGCACCGAGGATCAGGTTGCCGGTCTTGGCGCGCAGGATGTCAGTATCGGCGATGTCGAGATCGTAGCGCGCGATGGCGATGTCGTAGTTGTTCTCGATGGCCAGCGCGATCGCGTCGGAGAGGCTGAGGTAGATCTTGCCGTCCTTGACGAGATTGGCGAGGCGCACGGAGTTGGCAAAGCTGGCTTCGCCGATGGTGGTGGGGCGGTACCAGTTGATGGGACTGCCAAGACCGCGGGCTGCTGGCTTGCTGAAGTCGCGCTCGGTCTGGCGCAGATTCAGAGGCTGCGTCAGGCCGGGAGCGGGAGCCGCGGGCAGCGCGGAAGCGGACCTCTCAGGACGCTTTTCACCGGCGCCGAGGACGTCGCCTGCCTGCTGCTGGGCGAAGCCCGATGGCATACATGCCGAGAGCGTAAGCAGGGCCGCCGCGACCGAGCGCAGTTGCCTTGCGGACTGCCGACTGCTGCGCCGTGCATTTCCGTTCTGCTTCAACACACGAGTACCGAACAAATGCATGATTCATCTCCACGGTTTGCTGGGGGCATGTGGGGTGCCATTGTTCAAGACGTTTGAAGAGGCCCTCGGGACGCAATTTTGTCGCACCGCGGGGCCAGCCTTTCCGCTGCCTGCTGGAATCCCGTACTCTGAATGCATACGCGCCGCGGATGCGTTTCGTTCCCGCGGGTGGCGCGCCTGGGATGAGCCGGCTGTGAACGCGGGCTGAAGACGCACGCATCCAAAACACTGAGTATATCGCAGACCTACTGTTTACCATTTTGCAGAATTGGGTGAACGTTGCTGTTATCGAGATCGATACCTGTGAACGCTGCAACCTCAACCGAGCGCCGGCCGCGCACATGGAAGCTGACCCTGAGCTACGACGGCACGGACTTTCATGGCTGGCAGGTGCAGCCGGGCGTGCCAACAATTCAGGGCACGCTGCTGGAGGCGCTGCAACGAATCACCGGCGAAGCGCCACTGCCGCAGGGGTCGGGGCGCACGGATGCAGGGGTTCATGCGCTGGCGCAGGTTGCCAGCTTCGAGCTGCGGGCGGCGATTCCGGAGGATAATCTGCGGCGCGCGCTGAATCGTACTCTGCCTGAGGCGATTCGCGTACTGGCGGCGGAAGTGGCGCGGGATGGATTTCATGCGCGGCACGATGCGCGCGCGAAGACGTATGAGTACCGCATTCTGCAGTCGCAAAAAAAGGCTGGTGTGGTCTGTCCGCCGTTCATGGCCCGGTATGTGTATGCCTGTCCATGGACGCTGAATGTCGATGCGATGCAGAGGGCGGCTGACTCCTTTCGGGGCGAACATGATTTTGTGAGCTTTGCAGCGGCCGATCCGGACCTTGCCACGCGAGAAGACGCCGCGAGCACCGGGAGGCTCTGGGGAACGGCGACACGGCTACCGGCGATTCGGACGATTTTCAAGTCGCATTGGGACCGGCAGACCTGCGAGGCGAGTGAACTGCTGGTGTATCGCGTGCGCGGCAACGGATTTGTGCATCACATGGTGCGTAACCTGGTGGGCACGATGGTGGAAGTGGGACGCGGCGCGCTGGAAGCGGACGCAGTACCGGCCATTCTTAACGCACGCAATCGCGCAGCGGCGGGTCCTACGGCGCCGGCGCGCGGACTCTTTCTGCTCTCGGTGGAATACGACGCGGAAGAAACAGCAGCGCCTGTAGCGACCGCGTGAGGCCCATTCATGCGATCTTCTTCGGCGCCCTGCTAACCTGAAGTCAACCGCATGGCGATCCTTTCCCGCAACTCGGCATTTGCGCGCGTGACCTCCATCGCTTCGCGCAGGCCTGTTCATGCGGCATTCTCGTGGCTGCATACCCATGCGGAACGCATCATGCAGTGGCAGCTTGAGCTATCGGGTATTCCGGCTCCTCCGTTTGGCGAGCAGGCGCGGTCGGCATGGATGCGGGAACGATTTGCAGAGATGGGCCTCGCCGGCATCACGATCGATGAGGTGGGCAATGTGATGGGCTTTTTGCCCGCGGCGCATTTGCCGCCAGAGAGCAGCGGGCCGATTGTGGTGCTCTCTGCGCACCTCGACACGGTCTTTCCTGCGGACACGGCGCTGGACCCCACACTGGAGCGCGAGGACGGGCACAGACGGCTGAGCGCACCGGGGGCCTGCGACAATGGCGCGGGTTTGGCGGGCCTGCTGGCGGTGGCGCAGTGCATCGTGCACGCGCAAGTGGAGCTAGCCGTGCCGCTGCTGCTGCTGGCCAACGT
>JBBIVH010000273.1:0-3479 GCA_037439805.1 Acidobacteriaceae bacterium | reverse complement strand
GTTCGCTCATAAAAGCCCTATGGCATGACGGCGTTGGGCTATCGCTTTACGCGAACTACGTACATTCATACTGCGCCTCTTTCAGCTTCAGTTGAAGGTTTTGGCACGATTGCCATCTTGAGTGCAGCAGCTCGGTCGACAAGGCGATTCCATCGGCTGCATTGCTTGCGCGGCGGGTTCGTTTCGGGAACCTCGTACAGGTAATAATGCGCATTGTAGGAATGCCTGGCGACGAGTCCATTTTCAGCCCACTTGGCGAGGGTGGTTTCGTGGATATTGAGGCGTGCAGCCGCCTCCCGTTTTGTCAGCATTCCACGGTCTCGCAGTCGATCATAGCGCGATCGCAAGCCGTAGCGATGGACGAGATAGGCAACCTTCAAGGCGGTGAAGCGGGCACCATGGCGGCCACGCCGCGCTGATCCTCCCGGACTATATCCTTGCTGGTTGAGAAGTTCGGCGATCTCGGAATAGATGTGCTTGTCGAGGAATCTGTCGACCAATTCGACGATACCGGGTTGCGTCTTTACTTGCTGCGCAGAAGATTTTGGGCTCATGATGGTGAGCGTCTGGATTTTGCCGCCCTTGAAGCGGATGTGAACCCTGGTGGTTCCTTCTGCGGGCATCTTGATGAGGGTGACATCCTCAATGATGTGGGCGAGTAGGCGTTTGCGTTCGCGGTTCGGCGTATCCGGATCTACCCAGAGCTTATTGAAGTCCACGGTCATTGCGATCAGCCGTTCGCGGACAGCTTCATCGATGATGAACTGATCCTGCTCTCGTGCGCGCTCGCGATCTTCCCGAGCTTTGGCCAACACGCGGAGCTTCTCGTTCCATTCGCCTTCGAGCGTGTCGGCGACGAGCCGATTATTGGGGTCGACCAACATAAAGCGACGCTGGGCGAGATCGGCCTCGACTTGAGCACGTTCGATCGCTCGACGGCGCAACCGATCTGCTTCTTCATGCCGGGCTTCGATCTCCCTGCGGATCTCGAGCGCCAACTCGACAGCGGCCGGCGTCATCTGCTCGACAATCAGCGTGCCGATGGCTCTGTCGATGGGAGGCCCAGCGATCGATTGGCAACTGGGCTCGCCGCGATAGCCGTGGGCGCGGTCACAAATATACCAGGCTTCCAGCCGTCCGCGCCGGGAAGCGTAGCGGATACGGAAATGTTTGCCGCACCGGCCGCACACCGCCCGTCCCTGCAGGAGCGCCGTACCTTCCCGTGGAGGCGACGCGCGCGCCACCTCATATCCCTGACCGTTGGTCTTGAGAACCTTGAGATTCTCCTGGAAGAGCTCCCAGCTGATGTAGCCGGGATGAGCATCCGGGATGCAAGCCAGCCAGTCATCCTGATCACGCCGCTGCAAGGTCCTTTTACCGTCAATCGCTCGTCGATAGCGCCGCCGTCCATAGGAGTAGACGCCAGCGAAGCGTGGGTTGTTCAAGACGCGTATCGCCGTCGATGCAGTCAGTGGCCGAAAAACCGTTGTCTCGCTGTTGCGCAGACGTGAGGGAAACAGCAGGCCTTCCTTGCGAAAGGCCTTAACTGTCTGACATGCCGAGCCCACGCGGGAGAACGTCTCGAAGAAATGGACGATCGTCTCCCTGACCTGCGAGTCGGGATCGAGCGTCACGTTGCCGGATTGGTCATAGATCAGCCCGGTTGGCAGGGTGCAATGATACTCGCCGCGTCTCACCTTGTTGAGGATCCCGCCGCGTAGCCGTGCTTTAATCATGTGCAGCTCAGCTTCGCTCATTGTTCCCTTGAGGCCAAGCAGGAGCCGGTCGTTGAAGCTTGTCGGATCGTAAACACCATCCTCGTCGAGGATGAGAGTATCGGCGAGGGCGCAGATCTCCAGCAAACGTTGCCAGTCAGCATTGTTCCTTGCGAGCCGGGAGACCTCCAGACCCATGACGATGCCGGCGCGCCCCATGCCGACGTCGCTGACCAACCGCTGAAATCCCTCGCGCCAGGCAGCCGATGCACCGGACTCACCCTGATCGTTGTCGATGACGATGATTTGTTCGTCGCGCCAGCCAAGAGCAATAGCGTGTCCACGAAGCGCGTATTGCCGCTTAGCGCTCTCGACGTTCTCGAGAACTTGTCGCATCGAGGACTGACGGATGTACAGGTAGGCGCTGCGTTCAAGGTGGTGAGGCTGGACTTTGAGAGACTCCTTCATGGCGATCTCCAATCATGGGTGCTCATTGCCATCGTCGCGAGCACGTGAACGACAGCCGTGCGTTCGTTACGCGCCGGCCGAGTGAGTGATGATGCGTAAATTGGCTCTGGAGCAGGGCTTCCGGCGGCAAGCGTCTGCGCCCACCCCCACATGCCCCGGCGCAGAAAGAGCATGAGGCCGCTGCGCGCCTTAGGCGGCAGCACCTCGCCCAGAGCCGCCATGCGCAGCACTTCATACTGGGCTGCAATGGAGGACGACAGTATCGAACACGCCGGCGTTCCGGTGTGCTCATCCGGCAGTTTTTTTTAATGCCCGCTCGATCGTCCTTGGATGAACCTCGATGTCGAGCTCGCTGCGGATCAACCTCGCCAGTTCCCGAGCGCGAACAGGCTCGCCCGGGGCCAGCCGTGCCTGCAGGAAGGCCAGGACCTCGCCGTGGATCTTGCGGGGGCCGCGTGGGCCCGGCTTCCTTGGGACCAGTCCCGCAATCCCGCCGGCATCGAAGTTCGCCTTCGCTTGATAATAGGTCGGCCTGGAAACGCCGTACTCGTCGGAAATCTCCGTCACCGACGCATTGTCGATGGAGACGCGACGCAGCATCTCGTACTTGACCTGCACGGCGTCGTACGGATCGAAGAACTCGCTTCCCCGAAACTTTGGATCGCGCACATTCTCGGGGGTCGGATTGAGCGTGCCCTCTTCGAGGAGGGCATCCGCCTTTGAGTGCTTGCTGTCGTGCTTCGCCGGCACCGAGGGCTCCAAGAGGCTTAATCGTAAGCATATTTATGCCGCGTATAGCGCAGCTGTCAAGACTCGTCTGGCTTAAAACAGGATAAGATGGCCTATCTTTGCGGGAATCTTCGGGCATGCAGAACCTCTTGCGGCATCAATCGCCTTACAGTTGCGGCATAATCATCATTACGCTTTACGGGACTGTCGCGCGCCAGATTTGTCAGAAAGGCGCTTCACCAGACTGGCCAGTTCCATCAAATCGATGGCGCGCAAAACCGCCCGCCCATCACCCATGACAACCGCGGGATCAAAGCCCGCAAGATCGGTCCATTGTGGGGGAACCGACCATACGGTGCCGTCGTCACCTTGCAGCAAGAGGCGCTTGCCGTACCGATTGTAGCGCTTGCCGACGCAAGGGAGGCGTTGTTCGAACAATGGGTGAAACGGATGCGTGACCCGTACAAACTGCAACGATAGACTCGAAGAGTCTGCATTCTCAATTGAGGTACAAGCGATTGGACCGTGGCCGTTTTGTCTGGCCGGCAACGGTGGACGGCGTGGTGG
>JBBIVH010000272.1:0-3481 GCA_037439805.1 Acidobacteriaceae bacterium | reverse complement strand
CTACTTGAGGGAGCTCATGTCGATGACGAAGCGGTATTTCACGTCCTGCTTCAACATGCGCTCGAAGGCTTCGTTGATTTTCTGGATGGGGATGACTTCGACGTCGGCGGTGATGTTGTGGTGACCGCAGTAGTCGAGCATCTGCTGGGTTTCTTCCATGCCGCCTATCATGGAGCCGGCGATGGAGCGGCGGCCGGTGATGAGGTTGAAGGGCGCGAAGGCGGGTGGCTTTTCAGGCAGGCCGACGAGGGTGAGGGTGCCGTCTTGGCGGAGCAGGGGCAGGTAGTCGTCGAGGGCGTGCGGCGCGGAGACGCAGTCGAGGATGAAGTCGAAGGAGGAGGCGTGGGCCTTCATCTGCGCGGGGTCTTTGCTGAGGACGACTTCATTGGCGCCGAGGCGCAGGGCGTCTTCCCGCTTGCGGTCGTTGGTGGTGAATTGCACGGTGTGCGCCCCGAAGGCGTGGGCGAACTTGAGGGCCATGTGGCCTAGGCCGCCGAGACCGATGATGCCGACCTTTTTGCCGGGGCCGGCGTTCCAGTGGCGCAGCGGCGAGTAGGTGGTGATGCCGGCGCAGAGCAGCGGCGCGACCGCGGCGAGGTTGAGGTTGGCGGGGACGGTGTGCGCGAACCGCTCGTCGACGACGTAGTTGCTGGAGTAGCCGCCCATGGTGATGGAGCCATCGACGCGGTCTTTTGCAGCGTAAGTGAGCGTGGCGCCCTCGTGGCAGAAGTGCTCTTCGCTGCGCTGGCAGGGCGGGCAGTGGCGGCAGGAGTCGACGATGACGCCGACGGCGGCTGTCTCGCCGGTCTTGAATTTGGTCACGGACTTGCCGGTGGCGGTGACGCGGCCGACGATCTCATGGCCGGGGACCATGGGGTAGATGGCGTTGCCCCACTCGTTGCGCGCCATGTGGAGATCGGAGTGGCAGACGCCACAGTAGAGGACGTCGATGGAGATTTCGGTGGGTCCGGGCTCGCGGCGAGAGAAGGCGAACGGTGCGAGGGGGGATTGGGCGCTTTGTGCTGCGTAACCTTTGGATGCGGGCATTGCGGAGAGTCCTTTCAATTGAGATTTTAATGGAGTGGCGCATACGGAGGCTCGCTTGGAGCGCGCTCGAATGCGCGTTTTTTTTGAGATTTTTGGGCGATTTCTGCCAGCGAGCGATGACCCGCCCGCTGGTCAGTCGGCGCGTGACCCGTCGGTCGGATGCGTATGCCCCATGCGCGTCATTGCCAGTGGCGCGCGCGGGCGTCAGGATTCCGGTATGCGAGTGAATCTCATTACCCAATCTTCGGTACGCGGCCAGTTGAGTACGGGAACGATTCCGCTCTCGCTGACCATTCGCCCGGCCTGTGGCCTGCCCGGCGACTATGAATGTCCAACAGATAGCTCCGCTCTGATGCGGTTGCTCCGGCAACAGACGGATCTGCCGGCTCCGGTGCTGGAGCGGTTTGAGCGGGACCTGCGCGCCACAAGGGGCGCACGGCTGCTGGGAGTGGAGCTGAATGACAAGGTTCTCACCGGGATCGGCTACTTTATTGACTAGCGGCCATCGCGCCTGAAACCTGCTGCTGACGGAGTGCGGCGGGCATTCCGCGGTCCGTCCCAGCTCTACTCCTGGCGCTTCAGCCGCTCTGCGCGGCGGACACGGCACGCTACTGCGTCGGCGGGTTGCAGGTTCGCGCGGAAGCCACCATGCGATGGGCAGAATTCTGCGCTTGTTTGAGAACGAATGGCACGAGTCGACTTGCAGGGGATCGATTCTCGCCTTCACGCGTCACGTCGCCCGGTACGGAATCGGAGAGCGGGTCAAATCGACTGCTTCCTGGTCCGTCAGACGCAGCGATTCCTTCGCAAATGCTTCCGCACAATCGGCGCTGGCAGCCGGTCCGATGACGATTTTCTTCAAGACACCAGTGCCTCCAGCTTTCCAGTCGAATTCCTGATAGCGGATTGATGAATAGTGGCGAGTGCGTAGCTTTGTGACGAGGGGCTCATTGCCCGATGGATGCACCCGCAGGAACCGGTATTCCTGTTCGTTGCTGTATGCCTTGTGCTTGAAATGTAGGCCGGCATGCAATGCGTGAACGGTCGTCAGGGTATGGAGTTCCGCCCAATAGGCTTTGATGGTGTCTTCGTCAAGCTGCCTGCCGCGAGGTAATGAAATCAGTCCAAACATCTTGTCGATGATTCCCTGATGGATTTCAAGCAGGCGGGAGTCGCAGTAGACGACTGGGAATGCCTTCAATATGGGTGCGTCGGCTTGTTTGATGAACGCAGCTTCCAAGGCCTGCGCATCAAAACCAAGAGCATAGCCACGACCGTTGTCTGCGTAAGCACGCCATTGCCCAAGATCATCTCCAAGTGCGCTGAAGCAACTGATGAAGTAATTGCCGGACCTCTGAATGTTTCCAAGTCTTATAACCTCTTGGAAGTCATTTGCGAATATTCGGCTCTCCGCGGGGCCGTTCTCTGCTCTTTCTTTCAGAATGCTGACCGCAAGTTGCAGACCGTGACTCAACTCGGAGGGATCATTGAGGCTGAGAATATCGGTCAGCCAGAGCTTTCCGGATTCGAGGATGCCTCTCAAGCCCACATCATTTGTGTAGTGATACAAGATTGGCGGGGGAAGAGTCGCCTCCAGCGATGCAAGGAACTCGTCGACGATCCTATCGGCTTCGTCTCCGAACTTCGCGAGGGCATCTCTCATGTCCGGTGGAACGGCGCTCTGGCGTTCCTCATACGATCGGCTCATAGGAACAGTTTACAAAGCCGATGAGTGGTTAATCGGGTGCTGCGGAACTGCTTTACTGCTGTGCTTCGCTGCGGCTTGCGGGCAGGGGCCGGATTATGGACGCTGCGCGGCGAGGACGCGGGGAATGCCTTGCAGGTCGGGCGTGGTGGCGATGCGATGAAAGCCGGCGGCGGCGCAGAGGGCGATGACGGCATCGGACTGGCCGTAGCCGATTTCGAGGAGGAGCCAGCCGCCGGGCGTGAGCGCGGCGAAGGCGGCGGGGATAAGGCGGCGATAGATGGCGAGGCCGTCGGCACCGGCGAAGAGCGCGGCGTGGGGTTCGAAGTTGCGGACTTCGGGGTCGAGCGAGGGGAGGTCGGCGTCGGCGACGTAGGGCGGGTTGGAGACGATGAGGTTGAAGACATCGCCGGTGACGGGGGCGAGGAGATCGCCTTGGAGGACACGGATTCGGTCGGCGACGTGGTTCAGCGCGGCGTTTTCGCGGGCGAGGGCGAGGGCGGCGGGGGAGAGGTCGATGGCGGTGACGTGGGCTTGGGGCAGGTGATGCGCGAGGACGATGGCGAGGACGCCGGAGCCGGTGCCGATGTCGAGGATTTGAGCTGGAGAGATTTGACTCGCGGAGGGTGAGACTGCGGGGCGGGGTTCGTTGCTTTCCCACCCATGTCGTCCGCCTGCTGCAGACGCCATGGATGGGGCACCCAGGTCTGGTGTGCTCGATGGGGTGTG
>JBBIVH010000271.1:0-3556 GCA_037439805.1 Acidobacteriaceae bacterium | reverse complement strand
GGTTATCGACAAGCCCGGCGATACGTTCGCTCCGCTCCAGATTGCCGCCAAACCCATGCGTCCAATAGACCGTTGGATAGCGCGTCTTCGCCTGCGGTGCATACTTAGGGGGAAGCACAACCAAGGCGCGCAAGTGAATCGGGCGGCCGAAGAATGCGGTCAGCGCCTGACTCTGCATATCCACTTCATGAACATCCTGTTGAAAGGTGGAAGGAAGATTGGCGGGCGCCGGGTTGGAAGGTACGACCGAATCGAGCGTCAGCGCAGGTTCGAGGGTGTGCGCTGGATCGAAGGCAGGAAGCGGCACAACGGGGCTGATGAGATCGCCGGGGGCGCGGCCAAGGTAGTTATAGGTGTGGTCAACATCCAGGACTGCCTGAACCTGGTAATCGCCGGGCTTCAACGAAGAAAATCCATCTGGAAACGCGAGGCTATCCGTGTCCACATCCACGGACTCACCGGGTTGCAAAATTGGGATTTCTTTTGCAGCGATGAATACGCTCGTGGGGTGAAATGGACTTTCATCAATGCCCTTGTCGCCCGATCCAGGCGCCAAAAAGATGAGAATGCGGCCTGAGGCAGGGGCACCTATGTGCGGGCTCAGCGTCACGCGAAAGAAGAGGTGGTGAGGTGTCTGCGTTTGTACCTGCAGAGAAGGAAGGACAAGCAGCAGCGTGACGAGACGAACGAGGAAGGTGCGCATGCGTACGCATTGTAGAGACTGGCTGCGCGGTGGGCAACCCCATTCTCCCGCGTGTCTTTTCGCATCTCAGCGCCGCATCTTAGCGGCTGGCGGCGATCATCTGGGCCGCATGTTGCAGGCTCGTGTCCGTGACCTTGGCTCCGGAGACCATCCGCGCAACTTCGTATGTGCGAGCACGGTCATCGAGCAAACGCACCATGGTTTTGGTGCGTCCCTGTTCTTCGCGCTTATCGATGAGGATGTGCTGATCAGCAAAGGCGGCAATCTGAGGCAGATGGGTGACGCATAGAACCTGCTGTCCGCGACTGAGCGCCTTGAGCTTCTGTCCGACCGCTTCGGCAGCGCGGCCTCCGATGCCGATATCAATTTCGTCAAAGACGAGCGTGCGCGGAGTCGGATTCTTCTTGCTCTTGGCGGTTCCTTCTTCCACTGCCACTTTCAGGGCCAGCATCACGCGCGACATCTCACCCCCCGACGCGATTTCGTGCAGGGGCTTCAACGGCTCGCCGGCGTTAGTGGCAATGCGATATTCGACGTTGTCCCATCCGTGGGAGGTCCATGCAGAATCAGACTCGTCTGCGGCGACTCCGACTTCAAACTGAACCTTCATAGCCAGCGAGTTGATCTGTTGCGCCGCAGCTTTGGCCAGCTTCTGAGCCGCCGCCTTTCGCTGCGTGGTGAGCGCAGTTGCGGCCTTGAGATACCCCGCTGCGGCATGGTCGAGATCCCTTCGCAGCGCCTTGAGAATCTCATCGCGATCCTCAACCTCGGCAAGCTTGCGTGCGACATCCTCGCCGAAGGCAATGACTTCTGTGACGGTGTGACCGTACTTGCGCTTGAGCCGGTCGATGGCGGCCAGACGATCTTCAATCTCCGCCAGGCGATCAGGCGATGCGCTGATGCCCTCGGCGTAATCGCGCAGTGTGGCTGAGAGATCTCCCACCGTTGCTCGAGCCGACGCCAGTTGCTGCACAGCATCGGTAAACCGTGCATCGTAGCGCGCCAGTTCTTCGACGTTGCGCTGCGCGGTGCGAAGCGCGGCTTCAGCCGATGCTCCGCCCTCATAGAGCTGATCGAACGCGCCCATCGCGGCGGCGTAGAGCTTTTCCGCATTGGCCAGGACGCGCTTCTCTGTTTCGAGCGCCACGTCCTCGCCTGGGTCAAGGCGCGCAGCTTCAATCTCCTTGGCCTGATAGCTCCACAGATCTACCATGCGAAGGCGGTCCTGCTCGCCCTGCAAGAGATCGGTCAACTTGGTTTGGGCACCGCGCCATAGCGCGAAGGCATCACTCGCTGCCTCGGTCGAGACGCCGCCGAAACGGTCGAGCAGAACGCGCTGCTGTGCCTGGTCAAAGCTCGTCAGCGTCTCGGATTGCGCGTGGACGAGTGCGAGTTCTGGCGCGAGTTGCCGCAGAACCGAGACTGTGGCTGGCTGATTGTTGACAAAGACTCGTCCCTTCCCATTGGCAAGAATTTCACGGCGAAGAATAATGTCTGCGCCTTCGGAGTCGAGGCCGTTCTCTTCCAGAATCGCCTCTGCGCCAGGTGTGGCTTCGAAGACACAGGCGACGACTGCCTTTTCTGCACCATGCCGTACCAGCTCGGTCGATGCCTTGCCTCCCATCAGCAGTGCTAAAGCATCCACAAGGATGGATTTACCTGCGCCGGTCTCGCCTGTGAGCAGGTTGAGTCCCGGGCCGAAGGCGGCAATGGCGTGATCGATAACGGCGTAATTTTCTGCGCGGAGTTCAACGAGCATGAACGGGTCCGTGCGCAGCATAGCACGAGACGGCGGGGCATGGTCGAGGCTGGGCGTCAGAACCACCAGCCATGCACCACATCGATAACTTGGAGCGCCGCAATCCGTCTGATACCGTGAATATTGAGGTGCACTCTGATTTTCAACGCAGCTATCGCACTTGCCATGCAGGCTGATAACGGCGGAGCGCCGGTGAGCGCCACGCTTGCGCAGGGCCCTGGCGCGCTGATGGACCTGTTGCACAATATCGGCTCGATTGCGCTTTTTGTTCTCGCCCTGCTGCTGCTTGCCAGTCTCTATTCCTGGACTGTCATCCTGGGAAAACTCTCTCTCTTTCGCAAGGCCACAAAAGAGAGCAAGAGCTTTATCCGAGCGTTCCGAAAAGCGACTCGACTGCAGGAGATTGCAGCCCTTGCGGAGACCTATAAGGTGAGTCCGCTTGCGCAGGTATTTATCGAGGTGTACGAGACCTACAAACGCCAGACTGGCGGCAGTGGCCCTCCGCGCAATCTCACCCCGCTGGAGCGCTCCGCTCAAACTGCGGCGAGCGAATCCATCACCGCGCTGGAGCGGCGCATGACGTGGCTGGCCACCATCGCCGCCACAAGTCCGTTCGTTGGCTTGTTCGGCACGGTCATGGGCGTCGTAGATGCCTTTCATGGCCTCGGTACGGCCGGAGCAGCAACTTTGCGCGCGGTCGCGCCGGGCATCAGTGAGGCGCTTATCACCACGGCTGCGGGCTTGTTCGTTGCGGTCCCGGCCGTCGTGGCCTATAACCAGTTCACCGCACGCATCCGGATCTTCGCCTCTGCGACCGACGACTTCTCCCGCGAGTTGATGAATGCGCTCGAGGAGATTCCCGTGCGCGCTGGTGCGGGCCGCGCTCAGGAGGCGGCACAAGAGGTAGAGCGTGGCTTTTTCAACTAGCTCGGGGCAGACGCGGAGTTCGCTGGCTGAGATCAACATCACGCCGCTGGTGGATGTGGTGCTGGTTCTGCTGGTGATTTTCATGATTACTGCACCGGTGCTGCAGTCCGGAATTGAAGTGAACGTGCCCAAGACTCGCACGGTGAAGGAAATCACCGAACAGCGTC
>JBBIVH010000270.1:0-3586 GCA_037439805.1 Acidobacteriaceae bacterium | reverse complement strand
CCGCGCCATGCCAGCCCGCTTCGCGTCCACACACGAGTCCATCCCCACCCGCATCGCTGCGCCCTCCGTCTCCCCGTCCACCCCGGCCAAACAAAAAATGGATACCCCCCACCCCCCTAAATTTATTTGTACTTTTCCACATTTTCTTTGCGTGTTTTCGCCGAGCAGGTTTTCGCTTTTCTTCGCTTTCCGAGTTGAAAACCCGCACCGCCGCAGTCTGACCGCACATCGATACAGCCCGGCCCGACAGGGCTGCGCGCCGTTACAATACCTCAATGACCAAGCCGTCACTGGTGGACCTTGTCGGCGTGGGCCTCAACGCCACAGACACGCTCATCCCGCTCGCCGCCTTTCCTGAGCGCGGCTCCAAGGTCCGGTTCACGCAGGCCTCCATCCAGCCCGGCGGCCAGACGGCCACCACAGTCCTCGCCTGCCAGCTCTGGGGTCTTTCCACGCGCTACGTCGGCAAGCTCGGCGATGACCACGCCGCCGCGCTTCACCGCGGCGCCTTCACCAGCGCCGGCGTCGACGCCCGCCTCGTCACCGTCCCCGGCGCAGCCAGCCCGCAGTCCGTCATCCTCGTCGACGAGGGCGGCGAACGCACCGTCCTCAACCAGCGCAACCCCCGCGTGCAGCTCACGCCCGCCGACCTCGACCGCGACTGGATTACGCAGGCCCGCGCTCTCCACGTCGACGGCCTCGAAATCGCCGCCGCCACCCTCGCCACACGCTGGGCGCGCGAGGCCGGCATTCCTACCATCGCCGACCTCGATGAGCTTTACCCCGGCGTCGAAGACCTCATCGCCAACATCGACTACCTCATCGTCAGCCGCGACTTCCCCACGGCGCTCACCGGCGAGCGCAACCTCGAGCAGGCCCTGCGCGCACTCATGCGCCGCTACGGATCCACGCTCACCGCCGCGACGCTCGGCCATGAAGGCGTCCTCGCCTGGGACGGCGAGCGCCTGCACCACCGCCCCGCCTACCATGTCCATGTAGCGGACACGACCGGCGCAGGTGACATCTTCCACGCGGGCTTCATCTACGGCCTGCTGCAGGGATGGCCGCTCACCCGCAAACTCGACTTCGCCTGTGCCGCCGCCGCGCTCAACTGCACCGCGCAGGGCGCCCGCGGCCACATCGGCAGCGTCGCGGAGATTGAGTCCCTCATGGCCACCGCCCCGCGCTATATTGAGACGCCCGCTCTCGACTGAACCGCCGCGCGCGCGCGGTCTTTCGCAGCTTTCCATTGCCCAACCTGCCCTCGCAGGCATACCATTCAGGCGCACTTGAAATCGTTTTCAGGAGGGTCTCCAAAACCATGCGTCTCCCTGCCTCCCTTGCCGCTCTCGCTGCCGCTTCCACACTTTGCGCCTTCTCGTTGACTCCGTCCGCCGTTGCGCAGTCCTCATCGCCGCAGGTGGTGGCCGCCACGCCGCCCATGGGCTGGAACAGTTGGAACTACTTCGCCGGGCGCGTCACCGACAAGGACATCCGCGCCGCCGCCGACCAGATCGTCGCCAGCGGCATGAAAGACGCCGGCTACATCTACATCAACATCGACGACACCTGGGAGGCCGAGCGCGACGCCAGCGGCGAGTTGCACACCAACTCCAAGTTCCCAGACATGAAGGCCCTCGCCGACTACGTCCACTCCAAAGGCCTCAAGATTGGCATCTACTCCGGCCCCGGCACCAAAACCTGCGGCGGGTACGCGGCCTCGCTCGGCCATGAGGAGCAGGATGCCAAGATGTACGCCGCCTGGGGCATCGACTACCTCAAGTACGACCTGTGCAGCTTCATCCCCGACGTGATGCAGAAGCAGGCCCCGCACGACGAAGCCGCGCAGATGCGCCTCATGCACGACGCCTACGCGAAGATGGGCAAGGCGCTCCAGTCCACCGGCCGCCCCATCGTCTACTCGCTCTGCCAGTACGGCTGGGATTCACCGTGGGAGTGGGCGCCCGCGCTCGGCGGCAACTCATGGCGCACCACCGGCGACATCAACGCCCACTGGGACCGCATCTACGACCTCCTCGAGCAGCAGGCGGGGCTAGAGCAATACGCCGGCCCCGGCCACTGGAACGATCCCGACATGCTTGAAGTCGGCAACGGCAAGCTCACCCTCGCCGAGAATCGCTCGCACTTCTCTATGTGGGCCATGCTCGCCTCGCCGCTGCTCGCCGGCAACGACCTGCCCAACATGAGGCCCGAGATTATGGCCATCCTCACCAACCGCGACGTCATCGCCATCGATCAGGACGCGCTCGGCCAGCAGGCCAGCCGCATCTACGCCGACGGTGAAGTCGAAGTCTGGGCGCGGCATCTCTCCGGCGGAGCCATGGCCGTCGCCATCCTCAACGCAGGCAGCGACCGCGTCTCCACGCATCCCTTCCACCTCGATCTTGCGAAGCTCGGCCTGCACGGCACGCAGCAGGGAAAAGACCTCTGGACCGGCCAGTCCGTCACGCTCACACAGAACATGCCCATCACGCTGCCCAGCCACGACATCCTGCTCATCCGCATCGCCAGCCCAAAGTAAAGCTCCGCTCAAAAAAGAGGCACCCGGCCGCATTCCAGCTTCCGGGTGTCATCTTCGCAAAATTCGCTCCGAATCACAGAATCCGCCTTTACCATTCCCGCTTCACTGCGACTCTGGACCTTCCCTGCCGCGTCACTCCTACTGCTTCTCCCTCGCGCCGGATTTCTCGATCCCTCCTCCAGGACGAGTGCTGTGTCCAGATCCATCCGCCGCGCTGCGAACAGCCCCTTTTATTTCCCCGCGCCGTAAACAGGCAGTGCTATGCTTGCTACCGCTCCCCCAATCAATTCCCCAGGAGGCGAAACGCCATGCAACGACGCAAGACCTCAACAGCCACCCTCTGCCTCTTTTTGGTGGGGCTCGCCGTCAACATCACACCGGCTGCGCTTGCCCAGCAGGAAGCCGGCCAGGCTCACACCCCCAGCAATTACCTTTTCCTCACCAACGTGGTCCTCAAGCCCGGCCAGAGCGATGCATACGCAAAGCTTGAAGCCGACAAGGTCGCGGCGTTGCGCGCGGCCAATGCCCCGAATCACTATGTCGCCATGTGGCCCATCACGGGCAGCGACCATGTTCTCTATATCCGAGGCTTTGCTTCTTTTGCGGATCTGCAGAAGAATCACGATGCAACCGTGGCCATGTCCAAACTGACGGATACCCTCAAGGCAGACAATGCCCAGGAAACGCCCCTTATCACGGACCGCCACAACAGCATCTATTCCTATGAGAAGGATCTCAGTCTCGGCGCGCCGATCGATCTTTCCAAAATGCGCTTCATGCGCATCCTGCTCTTCCACCTCCGCTCCGGGCATCGTCAGGATTTTGAGCACGCGGTGAAGCTCTACATCAAGGCATACCAGACGGCGCTTCCCGAAGCGCATTGGGCCATGTTTGACAAGATGTACGGCGTCGGCAGCGACACCACCTATATCCTCGTGACACCGTTGGAATCTCTATCGGCCATCGACGTCATGCACGAGAACGGGAAAAAATTCCGTGAAGCTGTGGGCGAAGAGCAGCTTCAAGTACTCAGAAAGAGCATGT
>JBBIVH010000269.1:0-3621 GCA_037439805.1 Acidobacteriaceae bacterium | reverse complement strand
CGCGCCTTCTGCCTCTTCACCAGCTACAGCCAGATGCGCGCGCTCTACGAGCGCCTCATGCCCGTGCTCGACTACCCGATCCTTCTCCATGGCACCGCGCCGCGCAAGGCGCTGCTCGAAGAGTTCCGTGCCACGCCCAACGCCGTCCTCTTCGGCACCTCCAGCTTCTGGCAGGGCGTGGACGTGCAGGGGGAGGCACTCAGTTGCGTCATCATCGACCGCCTGCCCTTCGCGGTGCCCAGCGACCCCGTCGTGCAGGCCCGCATGAAGGCCATCGAAGAAGCCGGCGGCAAGCCCTTCTTCGACTACCAGGTCCCCTCGGCCGTGCTCACGCTCAAGCAGGGCTTCGGCCGCCTCATCCGCTCGCTCTCTGACCGCGGCGTCCTCGTCCTCCTCGACCCGCGCGTCCGCCGCCAGCGCTACGGACAGACCTTTCTCCAAAGCCTCCCACCCTACCGCATGACCACCAGCATCACGGATGTGGAAGGCTTCTTCTCAGCGGACCAGAATCACTCATCATGAGACCAGCAAAGACTCCAAAAATCAGCCGCACTGAAAGTACCTTGCATGGTACACTTGGCTTGCATGGGCTGAAGCGTGTCCCTGTCATCTTCTTTCGAACTGACGCAGGAAACGAACCAGTGCGCGAGTGGCTCAAAGAGATGCCTCCTGCAGACCGGAAGCAGATTGGCGAGGACATCCGCACGGTCGAGTACGGTTGGCCGATTGGAATGCCAGCTTGCCGGCCGCTGGGGAACGGCTTGCATGAGGTGCGGACAAGCCTCGCAGGCAATCGCATCGCACGTGTGTTTTTCTATGTCGATGCGCAGCAGCGGATGGTTTTGCTGCACGGCATTGTCAAGAAGACACAGGCAACACCGAAAGCCGATTTGATGTTGGCCCGCAAGAACTTGACACGCCACGAAAGGGGACTGCAATGAAGACTCGATCTCGAAAGCCCTTCGATCACAGTGGCTCCAGCTTTGACAGCTTTCTCGAAGAAGAGGGCATCCTTGATGAAGTCGATGCTGTCGCCATCAAGCGAGTTATTGCGTGGCAACTTTCTGAAGCCATGAAAGCCGGCCACGTGACCAAGAAATCAATGGCCGCGCGCTTGGGCACAAGCCGTTCTCAACTCGATCGCCTGCTCGACCCGCAAAACAGTGCAGTCAATCTGGAAACCATTGCGAAAGCAGCTCGCGCCGTCGGGAAGCGCCTTCGGATCGAAATGGTCGATGCTGCCTGAACGGATGCACCCCACCCCCCACGACCTCCTCCTCGTCGTCGACGTGCAAAATGACTTCTGCCCCGGCGGGGAACTGGCCGTTCCGGGCGGGGATTCCGTTATTCCGGTAATCCACCAGATCGCGCCGCTGTTTTCCCACGTCATCCTCACGCAGGACTGGCACCCCGAGGGTCACACCTCTTTCGCCTCCAGCTACGGTACCCGCAAGCCCTTTGAGCAGGTCGAGCTAAGCTATGGCCTCCAGACCCTCTGGCCCGACCATTGCATCCAGGGCACGCCGGGCGCTGAGTTCCACCCCGCGCTCCAGCTTCCGCAGGCCGAACTCATTCTGCGCAAGGGCTTTCGCCCCCATGTTGACTCCTACTCCGCCTTCTTTGAGAACGACCACACCACGCCCACCGGCCTCGATGGCTACCTCCGCGAGCGCGGCTTCCGGCGCGTCTTTCTCGCCGGTCTCGCATACGACTACTGCGTCGGCTACTCCGCCCTCGATGCCCGCCGCCTTGGCTTTGAAGCCATCGTCCTCCGCGACGCCTGCCGCGCCATTGACTTCGCCGGTTCCGTCGCCCGCATCCAAACCGACTTTGCCAAAGCAGGCATCATTGAGCTCAACACCAACCAGCTCAGCGCCTCCACGCCGTAGAATCGCAACAGGACGAGCCTGCTTCGTCCGTCGCCATCATGTCCCGCAACTTCTACATCCTCGCCGCCACGCTCGGCCTCTTTGCGCTGATCTCCGGACTCATGACGCTGGTGCCTTCCAGCTTCCAGCCGGGCCTGCCCGCCAATGGCTCGCTCTGGCGCACCATCGCGCTGGTGATGCTGCTGGCTGCGATGGCTTCGGCCCTGATTGGCGTGCTCAGCAACCTCTTTGAGCAGGTAGATCGCCGCAGCGAAGAGGCCCGCCTGGCTGCGCGCCGGCGTCGCCGAGGCGAGAAGCACTAGAATGGAAGCAGGGCATTCCCGCGAAAGAGACAAACGAAGCCGATGTTTGAAGTGACCGTGGAGGCCGGATTTTCCTCCGGACACTATCTCCGCAACTACAAGGGCAAGTGCGAGAACCCGCACGGCCACAACTATAAGGTCCGCGTGACGCTGCACGGCCGCGAGCTGGACACGGCTGGCCTGCTGCTCGACTTCAAGCTCCTCAAGCAGGTCATGCGCCCGGTCATCGACCGCATTGATCACCGGATGCTCAACGATCTTGAGCCTTTCACGGTGCTCAATCCTTCAGCGGAAAATCTGGCGCGCTACTTCTACGACCAGACCAACGAGCAGCTCCGCGAGATGACCCAGGGCCGCGTCCGCGTGAAGGACTGCACCATCTGGGAGACCGACACCACCACGGCCACCTACTACGAATGAGCGTCAGTTCATCTGGCTCGACCGCGACTTGAGATATTTGCTGAACGGAATCTCGAAATAGAACAGCTCGCTGCCACCCGCGTTCTTCAGCTTGTAGATGTACATGCTCGATCCCTTCAACGGATCGGCAAGCTGCGATACGTCGTAGAACAGAAACCCCGCCTGCGTCGTGTGCGGCTCGACGACCAGAGCGCCATACTCAAAATTGTCGAAATCCGCTTCGATGTCCTTATTGCTGGCCTTGGGCTTGAGATGGATGCTCGGCAGGCGATTGGGCATGGGCAGACTGCCGCCCTGCCGCTCCTTCTGCGTCATCAGCCGCTCTACGTCCTCGGGCTCTGCCGCCTGGATGCGATCGCCCGCAGGTGTCTCAAACAGGATGCGCGCATCGCGCAGCGAGATGGGCTTATCGCTATTGTTGGTCACGATGAGCCGCACCGGCAGGATGCCGTGGCTCAGGTAATCGACACGGAAGAGCTTCTCTTTTTCCTTGGTGTCGTAAGGGTCGACGGCAATCGCCACCTTTTCCGTGTCATGCACCTCCACTGCGGGGAACGAGGTGGCCGGCTCAACCGGCGGCGGCGTGCGCGGCTTGTCCTTGGCGCCGGCGGCCACAGCCGCGGCGACCAGAAGGAGCGGCAGCACATTGCGAACCTTCATCGTGCTCGACTGTATCATTGTGTGCATTAGACAGAAAACAGGCGCATTCCGTCACGCATGATTGCAATTTTTTACAACGTGGCCTTGTTCGCAGCTCTCTTGCTGGGCGCGCCCTGGTGGCTCTGGCGCATGGCCACCACGCAAAAATATCGCGAAGGCCTCAGCGAGCGCCTTGGCCGCGTGCCCGCCGCGCTTCGCCAGGGCAATCGCCCGGTCATCTGGCTTCACGCCGTTTCTGTCGGCGAGGTCCTCGCCGTCAGCCGCCTCGTCACCGAACTCACCGAGGCCTTCCCAGCGTTCCGCCTGCTCGTCTCCACCACCACGCGCACCGGCCAGGAACTCGCCCGCCA
>JBBIVH010000268.1:0-3634 GCA_037439805.1 Acidobacteriaceae bacterium | reverse complement strand
TGACTTTGTTGTAGCGTTCGCCGTTGGTGATGGCGCCGTCGAGATATTGCTGCTGCACCTTGACGACTTCCTTTTCCGTGTTGTCCACCAGGGTGAACTTGTCGCCAGGAATAACCATGTCGTCAATACCGATAGAGATACCGGATTTCGTGGCGTAATGGAATCCGAGTTCCTTCAATTCATCGAGCATCTGCACGGTGCGCTTCAAGCCAAAACGCAGGTAGCAGTAGTAGCAGAGCTGCTGCACGCCCTTTTTCTTGATGAGGCCGTTGATGAAGGGCATCTCTTTCGGCAGATGATCGTTGAAGATCACGCGGCCGACGGTGGTGTTGATGAACTGGCGCTTCATCATGACCGGCGCGGCGTGCGGCACGTCCTGATCGTCATACGCGGCGGCGAGGTCAATCACTTCGCCGTCATAGCGCATGCGGATCGGGGTGAGAAGTTCGACTTCCTGCGATTCCAGCGCGAGCACAACCTCGTCGGTGGCTCCGAAGGCGCGGCCCTCGCCCTTGGCGCCGGGCCTGGCCTTGGTCAGATAGTAGATCCCGAGGACCATGTCCTGCGTCGGCACGGCCAGCGGCAGGCCGTTCGCCGGTGACAGAATGTTGTTCGCCGAAAGCATCAGGACGCTGGCTTCCACCTGCGCTTCGGGGGACAGCGGAATGTGCACGGCCATCTGGTCTCCGTCAAAGTCCGCGTTGAACGCGGTGCAAACGAGCGGATGAATTCGAATGGCCTTGCCTTCCACCAGCGTCGGTTCGAAGGCCTGAATGCCAAGCCGGTGCAGCGTCGGAGCGCGGTTCAGTAGGACCGGATGCTCGCGGATGACTTCCTCGAGGATGTCCCAAACGACCGGGTCCTGCTGTTCGACCATCTCCTTGGCCTGCTTGATGGTCGTGCAGTGGCCCTGCGCTTCCAGGCGGTGATAGATGAACGGCTTGAACAGTTCGAGCGCCATCTTCTTCGGCAGGCCGCACTGGTGCAGGTTGAGGTCGGGTCCGACCACGATCACGCTGCGGCCGGAGTAATCGACGCGCTTGCCGAGCAGGTTCTGGCGGAACCGGCCCTGCTTGCCCTTGAGGGTGTCGGAGAGGCTCTTGAGCGGACGGTTGTTGGCGCCGCGCAGCACGCGGCCGCGCCGGCCGTTATCGAAGAGCGCATCGACCGCTTCCTGGAGCATGCGCTTTTCGTTGCGCACGATCACGTCGGGGGCGTGCAGCTCGATCAGCTTCTTGAGGCGGTTGTTGCGGTTGATGACGCGGCGGTAGAGGTCGTTGAGGTCGCTGGTGGCAAAGCGTCCGCCATCCAGCGGGACCAGCGGGCGCAACTCCGGCGGGATCACCGGGATCACGTCCAGGATCATCCACTCCGGCTTGTTGCCGCTCTTGCGGAAGCTCTCGACGACGCGCAGACGCTTGGCATGCTTGAGCTTTTTCTGCTGGCTCTGCTCGGTCTTCATCTTCTCGCGAATCTCTTCGCTCAGATGCTCGACGTCGATCTGCTTGAGCAGTTCCTTGATGCCCTCGGCCCCCATCATCGCGATGAACTTGCCGGGGAACTCCTGGTCGAGCTGCCGCTTGCGCTCGTCGGTGAGAACCTCGCCGGAGGAGAGTCCGGTGCCCTCGCCCGGCTCGACCACCACGTAGGCTTCGAAGTAGAGCACGCGCTCGAGTTCGCGCAGCGTGATATCGAGCAGGTGGCCGATGCGGCTGGGCAGACCCTTGAAGAACCAGACGTGGGAGCAGGGGCTGGCGAGTTCGATATGGCCGAGGCGCTCGCGGCGCACGCGCGCCAGCGTGACTTCCACGCCGCACTTATCGCAGACGACGCCCCGGTGCTTCATGCGCTTGTATTTGCCGCACAAGCACTCCCAATCCTGGGTGGGGCCGAAGATGCGGGCGCAGAACAGCCCGTCGCGCTCCGGCTTGAAGGTCCGGTAATTGATGGTCTCCGGCTTGGTGACTTCGCCGTGGCTCCAGCTCCGGATTTTTTCCGGAGAGGCCAGCGAAATGCGGATCGAATCGAAATCCGCAATCATATTCGCGCGATCGTATGGAGAGGATCTCAAAATAGCCTCCAGTGTCTAAACCCAACCAATCTGAATCGGCCACAGATGAGCACGGATAAAGCGCTCATCTGTGGCCCTGATTTCCTAATCCGCCGCCAGCGCCGTATCCGGCACTTCACGCGGCTTCTTCATCAATTCCACATCGAGGCAGAGCGATTGCAATTCGCGGATGAGCACGTTGAACGATTCCGGCACGCCGGGCTCGATGGCGGCTTCGCCTTTGACGATGGCCTCGTAGATCTTCGCGCGGCCGTACACGTCGTCGGACTTCGCCGTGAGGAGTTCCTGCAGGATGTAAGCGGCGCCGTAAGCTTCGAGCGCCCAGACTTCCATTTCGCCGAAGCGCTGTCCGCCGAACTGCGCCTTGCCGCCCAGCGGCTGCTGGGTAATCAGCGAGTACGGTCCGATGGAGCGCGCGTGGATCTTGTCGTCCACCAGGTGGCTCAGCTTGAGCATGTAGATGTAGCCGACCGTGACCGGCTGCTCGAACTGCGTCCCGGCCATGCCGTCGTGGAGCACGGTTTTGCCGGAAGAGGGCAGTTGGGCTTCGGCCAGCGACTTCTTGATCTCGCGCTCCGTGGCGCCGTCGAAGACGGGGGTCGCGAAATGCACGCCCAGCGCCTTGGCGGCCCAGCCCAGGTGGGTTTCCAGAATCTGTCCGACGTTCATACGGCTGGGAACGCCCAGCGGGTTGAGGACGATTTCGACCGGCGTGCCGTCGGGGAGGTACGGCATGTCCTCCTCCGGCAGGATGCGCGCGATCACGCCCTTGTTCCCGTGGCGTCCGGCCATTTTGTCGCCCACGCTCAGCTTGCGCTTCATGGCGATAAAGACCTTCACCAGCTTGATCACGCCGGGAGGCAGTTCATCGCCCTTGCGCAGCTTGCCGGTCTTCTCTTCGGTGATCTTTTCGAGCACCGCGATCTGGCGCGAGGTCATCTCCTCGATCTCGTCGATCTGCTCGTTGAGCCGCGGATCCTTGCTCGAGAGCCGCATGCGCTTGAGGTCGCGCGACTTCATCTTTTCGATGACGTCGCGGGAAAGCTCGGTATCCTTGCTCAGCAGGCGCTTGTTGGTCTTTTCGTCGTGCAGGTCGGCCAGCAGCTTCTTGCCTTCGAGCAGGTTGGCGAGACGCTTGGCGCGCTCGTCGTGGAGAATGCGCTTCTCGTCCTCGAGGTTGCGCTGCAGACGCAGGATCTGCGATTCCTCGATCGACTTGCTGCGCTCGTCCTTCTCCTGCCCCTTGCGCGAGAAGATCTTGCAATCGACGATGGTACCCTCGATGCCCGGCGGACAGTAGAGGCTGGCGTCCTTCACATCGCCCGCCTTCTCGCCGAAGATGGCACGAAGCAGTTTTTCTTCCGGGGTGAGCTGGGTTTCGCCCTTGGGCGTCACCTTGCCCACCAGGATGTCGCCCGGTTTCACCGTGGCCCCGATCCGGATGATGCCGCTCTCATCGAGGTTGCGCAGGAAACTATCGGCGATGTTGGGGATGTCGCGCGTGATTTCCTCCGGCCCCAGTTTGGTATCGCGGGCTTCGATCTCGAACTCCTCGATGTGGAT
>JBBIVH010000267.1:0-3634 GCA_037439805.1 Acidobacteriaceae bacterium | reverse complement strand
AGCAGATAGCGGTATTTGCGCTGGTAGCGCTCGCGCACGTCGGCGGCTACTTTCAGCAGGCGCGCGGCTTCCAGGAGCAGGTCATCGAAGTCCAGCGCGTTGTTCTTGCGCAGCTCGTCTTTGTAGCCCTTGTAGATGTGCGCGATCCGCTCGCTGTTCGGATCCTTCGAGCCGAGGTAATACTCCTGCGGATCGACCATGTGGTTTTTGGCCCACGAGATGCGCCCCAGCACGGTGCGCGGCGTCAGCTGTTTCGTATCCAGCCCCATGCGGCGCATGACCTGCTTCACAATGGCCTGCTGGTCGTTCTCGTCGTAGATGGCGAACGAGCGAGTGAGGCCCTGCCCGTTCACCTGCAGCGCTTCAATATCGCGGCGCAGGATGCGCACACAGAGCGAGTGGAAGGTCGAGATGAGAGGCTTGGCGACGGTCGAGTGGCCCAGCAGCTTATCCACGCGCTCGCTCATCTCGGCGGCAGCTTTGTTGGTAAAGGTGACTGCCAGAATGGAGTCTGGGGCCACGCCTTTCTCCTGGATGAGCCATGCGATGCGGCTGGTGATGACGCGCGTCTTGCCTGAGCCTGCGCCGGCAAGAATCAGCAGCGGCCCGTCCGTCGTCTCCACGGCTGCGCGCTGTTCAGGATTGAGTTTGGCGATGAGCGGCTGCACGAAGGGTCCGGGCGGGAAGATTCCTTCCTCTAGTGTACCGGCTTCCGGTCAGGCCGTCCGCTCAGTTGCCTGCGGCCTTTGTATCCTTCAAGACGAGTACCGCGATGCGCCCATCGGAGTGAAACTCGCCGCCGGTCGCGGTTTTCGCAGTCGTCAGGGGGTCGGGCGGCGTCACGTGGTCGCGCTGCGCCACAAGGCCGGTGGCCGCCAGCGTGCCACTCACATACTCGCGCTCGTTGTCGATATCTGGGTCAATTTTGTGGGTCACGCCGTTGTTCCGCTGGTCGCGCTCGAATCCAATATCGTGTGTGGACGAGATGCACCACAGCGGGCGGCCATCCACTTCATACGGCGACTTCCACAGCCGCAGGTGATTGCGCGACATGGCAACCTTCACCGCCTCGCCATGCGCCAGCCCGTAGTCCTGTGGCCGGCCAAACAGCATCAGCGTGCTCATCGGCATCGTCAGGTAATCCTTCTTCTGTAACGAATCCAGGATGGCCTCAAGTGCTGAGCCTCCAGAAGATTTGTCCACCTGCACCCAGCCCGCGGCAGAAAAGGCCTGCAGCACCTGGTCCTGCGTGCCCACCACGAAGACATTCACCATGTCGCCGGGGTTGCCATCGGGGTCCGTCACGCGGCGCGGAATCTTCGCCAGAAGGTCCGGTGCAATCCCGGTGATCGAAGTGTCTGGAGGGCCGCTGGGCGTTGCTTCGCTGGCTGACCCTTCCGCCAGCAGATCGACCTGAACCTTGAAACCGCCGGTTGCGTTCGCGCCCTCACTCTGACTTTGATTGATGCCCAGATAGAGCCGTCCGGTAACCGGCACGTCATATTCCTTGCTCTCGCCCACAAGAAACGGCTGCGCGTAGGCGGCGTCCCCAATGCGCGCGATGAGCGCCCCATGGCCCGCATCGTTGACCGGGTATTGGTGCAATAGATCGGCAAACCCGCGCGCCAGCCCCGCGGGGCCAAATGTGCCTGCCGTGCTGAACTTGCCCATCGGCGACTGGCCGGCTGGGTAGGTCATCGTTCCAGTGGCGGTGAAGCGAAGCTTCGCGCCGCCCTTCAAGTCAATCTTGGTATCCACCCATGTTGCCGTGGCCGGAATCTCGAGGTTCCATTTTTTCAGACTGCGCAGACTGGCTGTGGATTGCGCAGCAGCGAACCGCTGCGCTGGGGGAGTGTTGGGTAAGAAACAGAGAATCGCAAGAAACAAAAATCGATGCATGATCGGATTCTTCATAGCCGACGCTCCTTCAGCGTGGGTCTCGATCCCAGAGCCCGCGTACGCCGACAGCATAAGCCGTATGCAGACGGGACCACAACACCCCTCTCAGAACCGGAAGCGTGTCCGTGTACTTCCATCCACCCGAGGCCTCACAATGAAGCCATGCTCGATCTGGCGCGCGGCCTTGCATTTCTCGTAGGCTTTTTCTTCATTGGCAACGGGCTGCATCGTCTCGGCGTGCCCATTCCCGGCGGCGTGCTCGGTCTGCTGCTCCTTTCCGGCGCGCTCAATCTTGGGTTGGTGCGCCTGGCGTGGCTCCAGCGTGCGGCGGACTTGCTGCTGCGCCACATGGTGCTGCTCTTCGTTCCGCTCACTGTGGGCCTGATGGAGATGGGGCATGTTCTCTCCAGCCAGTCCGTCGCGCTGATTGTCAGTCTCTTAGTCAGCTTTGTCGCCGTTCTTCTCACCACCGGCCTGCTCGCGCGCTGGCTCGTGGCTGGCCTGCCCAGCGATGCCGAGGTAGGCGAATGAGCCTTCTCGATGCGCTTCGCCATCCGGCCTTCAGCGTCGCCTTCACGGTGCTTGCGTATGCCCTCGCGCTGCTTTTGCATCGCCGCTGGCGTTGGGTTTCGCCGATCGTGGCCGCCTGCATCCCCATCGTGGCGCTGCTGCTGGCGGCTCGCATCCCATATGCCGAATACAACCGCGGCGGCAATTCTCTCACTTGGTGGTTGGGACCTGCAACGGTTGCACTGGCAGTGCCCATGCATCGCAATGGTCAACGGTTGCGCCGCTCGCTTCCGCGGCTGCTGCTCGTTGTGGTTGCCGGGGCAGTGGTGGGCATGGCAACAGCAGGGGGCGCGGCATGGATGCTGGGCGCGCCGGTCTCCGTCGTGATGTCCGCGGTACCGAAGTCCGTGACCACCCCTATCGCTGTTGAGGTTGCGCGTGAACTCGGCGGCCTGCCGCAGATTACGGTCGCGCTTGTGATTCTCGCCGGCGTGCTCGGGGCCACCTTCGGCACCGCAATCCTTGCTCTCTTCCGCGTGCGCGAGGATCGCGCCGTGGGAGTGGCCATCGGCTCGGCCTCGCACGGCATCGGCACGGCAAGCTTGGTCCGCCGCTCCGAGATGCAAGCCGCGGTCTCTTCCTGGGCCATGGCCGCGTCCGGCGTGGTCACCTCGCTGCTGGCCGCGGCGCTTGCGTTCTTTCTGCACCTGGCGCGGCACTAGATTGGTTGCGCATCTGGCTGCGCTTACAGCCGACGCAGCCTGGAGCAGGCCTCGTCCAGATCCGCGTCTTTCTTGGCGAAGCAGAACCGCAGCAGGTCTTCGCCGCGTCCACGCCGGAAAAACGCCGATCCCGCCACCGCAGCCACGCCGGCTGTCGCAAGTAGATGCCGCGCTTTCTCCGCGGCCGTCTTACCCTTGAGCCCGGTCGTCTTTGCCAGCACGTAGTAGGCGCCAGCCGGTACGCTCGGCTCCATGCCCGCGTCGCGCAGCGCGGCCACGATCTTTTCGCGCTTCGTCTGGTGGTCGGCGGCCAGTTGCGTGTAGAACGACGGCGGCAACTGCTCCAGACCCGCCGCCGCGCCGTGCTGCAGCGCCGAGGGCGCACACACATACGTCAGGTCGTGAAAGTACGCCATCGCCGCCATCCACTTGGCATCCGCCGTGGCGTAGCCAAGCCGCCAACCCGTCACTGAGAAGGTCTTCGAGAAGCCCGACAGCACAAT
>JBBIVH010000266.1:0-3649 GCA_037439805.1 Acidobacteriaceae bacterium | reverse complement strand
AGATGGACAACAACGCCGCCGAGCGCGAGTTGCGCGCCGTGGCTCTGGGCAGAAATTATAGACGGTCCACGATTATGCGCGGCTCTGTCGCGGCGAACACGTCGCTTGCCAGTTCTGCCAGGCACTTTGAGTCCCGCGCCGCATAGATTGCCGTGCATAATTCCAGGTGCTTTCCTTCGGCGGTTCTACCGCCAGAAGGAGATCCATCATGGTCGATCTTGCCCTGCCAAGACTCAGTCGAACGATGCGCGATTGGCTTCTCGACTCCCCCCTCGAGCGCAGTGCTGACCCGTACGTTCGGCTTCTGCTGGACCGTGGTTACGCGGCGGCAACCATCCACAGCTATGTCGCGAGCGTTGCGCATTTTGCCCATTGGCTTGGCGTTCATCGCTATGGTCTGGGTGACCTCAACGAGGCGCTGCTCGACAGGTTTGTGCACCGCCATTTGCCGACGTGCCGATGCGCCGAGCGCCTTCCACACGTGCCGTACTGCGTGCGCCCGGCGCTCTTGCACTTGCTGAGGATGCTTCGCACCAAAGAGCAGATTGCGCCGAGAGTGTCTGATGTTCCGCCGACGATTGTTGCCGAGCTACGTGAGTTTGATCGATATCTGATCGAGGTACGCGGCCTGTCCCAGACGACGCGTTATTCTCGGACTCTCCGAGTTCGCGCGTTCTTGCTGGATTCATTCGGGGATCGCCGCATTCGGATCGATTCGCTTCATCGGTCAGACGTTGTCGGCTTTATAGCGCGATATGCAGCCAACTGGAAGCCGCAGTCAAGACAGTGCGTGGTCAGTTCCCTGCAATGCTACTTACGTTTCAAGGCGGTATCCGGTGTGGCGACCACTGCACTGAGCGCCGCGCTCCCGACGATCGCGCACTGGAAGATGTCGACGCTGCCGAAGGGCCTCTCTGCGACGGAGCTTACTCGGCTGCTGGGCGCATTTGATCGGAGTTGTGCGACGGGAAGGCGCGACTATGCGATCACCCGATGCTTCGCTGATCTCGGTCTGCGGACGGCCGAGATCGCCCGATTGCAGTTGGATGATGTTGATTGGCAGGAGGGCACGCTACGCATCCGTGGCAAGGGTCGGCGCACGGATGTGCTTCCGCTTCCGTCTGTGACCGGTCGCGCGATCGTCGCCTATCTGCGCGCCGGGCGACCTCGCTCTGATGAGGGCGCGCTCTTTCTGCGTCATAGACCGCCCGTGGGCAAGCCTGCCACGCGGTGCATTGTACGCAACGCAGTTCGTTTTGCAGCGGCGCGCTGCGGTCTGGAGCGCGTCGGCGGACCGCATATCCTGCGTCACACCGTGGCAACTCGGCTCGTGCAGAGAGGCGCCACGCTCAAGCAGATTGCTGATGTGCTGCGCCATCGCTGTCTCGACACGACGTCGATCTATGCCAAGGTGGATATGGGCGCCCTCTCCCGTGTGGCGATGCCCTGGCCCGGGAGGCGCCCATGAATACTCGGAGCACCATGCGCTTGAAGGTGGAAGCCTATCTTGCAGAGCGTCGTCAGGCAGGGTTTGAGCTGAAGATAGAGGGCGAGCAGCTGGCCCGATTTGCTCGCTTTACTGATGCCAGCGGCTACCGCGGAGCGCTCACTATTCCGGTCGCCAGCCGATGGGCCTTGGCATCCAAGCACGGGCGTCGCCTCACTGCTGCGCGGCGCATCGAGGTGTTGCGAGGCTTCGCCCGCTATTGTCAGTCATTCGAGACCGGCGCCGAGATTCCGCCATTGCGGCTGTTTGGTCCCGGTCATCGACGCCTCACGCCCCATATCTTTACGGACGCGGAGATCCGCTCGCTTCTGCAGGCGGCATTGCACTTGACTCCAGTCGGCGGTCTGCGCCCGACGACGTGCGCGGCGGTGTTCGGGCTGATCGCGGCCACGGGTCTTCGGATCTCGGAAGCGGCAGGATTGGCCCGCGGCGATGTTGATTTGCATCAGGGTTGCTTGCAGGTTCGGGAAGGCAAGTTTCACAAGTCCCGTTGGGTTCCGTTACATCCAAGCGTCGCTCAGGCCCTGCGGCGTTATGCGCAGCAACGTGACCGCGATCCCCTGACCGGTGTCAGCGATGCGTTCTTCGTCTTCGACTATGGACGAGCCGTAAGTGTCCGCGGACTCCATCATGCCTTCAAGGTCTTGCGCAGAGAGCTCGGGTGGCGTGCCCGTGGCGGCCATCGATATCCTCGCATTCACGATCTTCGCCACACCTTTATTTCCAAGCGA
This sequence comes from Acidobacteriaceae bacterium, assembly GCA_037439805.1. Taxonomy (GTDB): domain Bacteria; phylum Acidobacteriota; class Terriglobia; order Terriglobales; family Acidobacteriaceae; genus Telmatobacter. The sequence goes on along the minus strand of JBBIVH010000266.1, from coordinate 1,411 downwards.
CTCGAGCGCTGGTATCAGGACGGTACCGACATCGAGTGCAACATCCTGGCGCTGTCCACGTATGTCGGCCATGCTCATGTCACCGACACCTATTGGTATGTCACTGCCACGCCAAGGCTGATGGCTTTCGCTGCCAGCCGGCTCGCGCCCCTCGATACCGGAGGTGTCTCGTGATCACCGACACCTTCACACCGAAGCTCGGGCCGGTGCTGCAACAGTTCTTCGTCGAACGTCTGCTGCAGCAGCGCCACGCCAGTGGCTGCACAGTAGCTGCCTACCGGGATTGCTTCCGATTGTTGCTCGGCTTTGCGGAGCGGCGCTTGGGGAAGCGGCCAGCGGACCTTACCTTGCAAGACCTCGATGCCCCGCTCGTGCTCGATTTCCTGAGCCATCTGGAGAAGCAGCGTCATAACAGCGCACGCAGCCGCAACGCGCGCTTCGCGGCAATCCGATCCTTTATGCACTACGCCGGACTGAAGGAGCCCGCCGCGATGGCCGTCACGCAGTCCGTGCTGGCCATTCCGATGAAGCGCTTTGACAGACCGCTCGTGGGTTTCCTGACGCGAGAGCAGATCGAGGCCGTTATCGCCGCACCGGTGGCCAGCACCTGGGCGGGACATCGCGACCGTGTAATGTTCACGGCGCTCTACAACACCGGCGCCCGGGTCTCGGAGCTCATCGCCATGCGGGTCAAGGATTTCCAGTTGTCCGGCAGTCCGGCCGTTCTCATCCATGGCAAAGGCCGCAAGGAACGCTCTGTGCCCTTGTGGCGCGCGACAGCCGCCCAGATTCGTCAGTGGCTGCGTGCGCACCCTCGGGCGCCCGAGGATCCGATGTTCCCAAATCGATCTGGCACCTCGCTGACCCGCACCACTGTTACGGAGCGTCTCCAGTTGGCCGCACGGACCGCCGCCGCCACTCACCCTGAACTCGCGAAGCGACGCATCACGCCGCATGTGTGGCGCCACTCCCTCGCCATGCATCTACTTCAGGCCGGTGTAGACATCACGGTCATCGCGCTCTGGCTTGGACACGAAAGCACCTCAACGACTCACATGTACGTCGAAGCCGATCTCGCTATGAAGGAAAAGGCGCTAAAGAGCCTCCAAGCCCCACGTGGCACCCCGCCTCGCTATCACCCGCCTGACCGCGTGTTGCAGTTTCTGCAGACCCTTTGATTATGCACGGAAGCTCCGAAACGCGATTCAAAGGCTCACGCGAACGCCGATCGCCGTCTTCCTGGACCTTGCCCAGCAGGCGCGATCGGCCTTTTCGCGCAGCCGTCACGTCTACCGGGCCGCTTCCGCGCATAATCGTGGACCGTCTATAATTTCTGTTATGCATGTACTTCCATAACAGAAAGAACTACCTGTTCGCAGGTTCCGATGCCGGCGGCGAGCGCGCCGCGGCC
>JBBIVH010000265.1:0-3670 GCA_037439805.1 Acidobacteriaceae bacterium | reverse complement strand
CTATGACCGACCGCATGGCTCTTTCTCTTGCCCAGGCTGACCCCGAGGTCGCCGCTGCCATTGACCATGAAACCCTGCGCCAGCACGAAGGGCTGGAGATGATTGCCAGTGAAAACTTCGTTTCTGAGGCCGTGCTGGAGGCCGCCGGTTCGGTTTTTACTAATAAATATGCCGAGGGGTATCCAGGCCGCCGCTACTATGGCGGCTGCGAGTATGCCGACGTGGTGGAGAACCTAGCCCGTGATCGGGCCAAGCAGATCTTCGGCGCAGAACATGCCAACGTGCAGCCGCACTCGGGTTCGCAGGCCAACGCCTCGGCCTACATGGCGGTGCTGCAGGCGGGTGACGCGATTCTCGGTCTGGACCTTGCCCATGGCGGCCATCTGACCCACGGGCACAAGCTCAGCTTCAGCGGCAAGCTCTACAAGACGGCCTTCTACCATGTGAACCGCGAGACCGAGGTCATCGACTACGACGAGCTTGAAGCGATTGCTCTGCGCGAAAGGCCCAAAGCCATCATCGGCGGCGCCAGCGCCTATCCGCGGCTGTGGGACTTTGCCCGCATGAGGCAGATAGCCGACAAGGTTGGCGCAGTTTACATCTTCGACATGGCGCACATCGCCGGCCTGGTCGCGGGCGACGCGCATCCCTCGCCCGTGCCGCACGCGCACATCACCACAACCACTACGCACAAAACGCTGCGCGGGCCACGCTCTGGCCTGATCCTCTGCGGGCAGGATCTTGCTGCAGCCGTGGACAAGGCAGTCTTTCCAGGTCAGCAGGGCGGGCCGCTCGTGCATATCGTTGCCGCCAAGGCTGTTGCTTTCGGCGAGGTGTTGCGGCCGGATTTCAAGAGCTACGCCGCGCAGATTGTCTCCAACGCCAAGGCTCTCGCGGCGGGCCTGCAGGAGGCCGGCTACAGGCTGGTCTCGGGTGGTACCGACAATCACCTCATGCTCGTGGATGTGTTTGAAAAGGGCATCCTCGGCTCCGAGGCGGAACTCGCTCTCGGCAAGGCCGGCATCACCGTAAACAAGAACGCAATTCCCTACGACACGAACCCTCCCCTTAAGCCCTCTGGCATCCGCATCGGCACTCCGGCGCTGACCACGCGCGGCATGAAGGAAGGCGATATGCGCCAGATTGCCCGCTGGATCGATCAAGCCCTCGTCGAGCGTAATAACGATGCCGCGCTTGCGCGCATCCGTGGCGAGGTGGCGGAACTGGCGAATCAATTTCCGCTTTACGCGTGGCGCCGCGCGCCGGTGACGGTAGGCGCCTGATGCGCCTGCATACGCGCCTGTTGCGCAACTTTCCAGATCTCTCGGGGTTTGTTGAGCCAAGGATGATTCAGACAAATTTGTAGTCAGCACTGCAGCTTGTGGTTGCCCTGGAAGCACGAAGGAGGAACGTATGCGCCTCGCGCATGGAATTCTAGCTGCGGCACTCGCTTTCACCCTGCCGGCGTTCGCATGGAACGGCGAACACGGCGATCATGGCAACAACGGATGGAACGGACAGGGTGCGCCGGAACACGGCCCCGGACGCTTTCACGGCAATCCGCACCGCTATGACCAGGGTTACAACTACAGCGATGGAGAGGGGCATCCTGGTTATCCGCATGTGGATGGGGATCGCTGGATCGGACATGATACTGGACGCTTCGATGAGCACTATCATCTGGATCATCCATGGCAATATGGCCGCTTTGACGGCGGCTTTGGGCGCGGCCACTGGTGGCGCATCGAAGGCGGTGGACCCGGCCGCTTCTGGTTTCATGGATGGAACTGGGCTGTCGCGCCGTATGACGTAGGCTACTGCAACGGATGGAACTGGGATGACGATGATGTATCCATCTATCAGGACCCGGATCATATCGGCTGGTATCTGGCTTACAACATGCGTCTGGGCGCCTACGTTCATGTGATGTACATGGGGCGTTAGCCGTACCCACGCCAGCCTGCTTGCACTTGGACACGCCTCGCGGCTTAGGGTGAATAGGTTCATCGCGCCGCAGCAGTGCAGGCACGAAGGAGGACGACAACGCGCGCATTACGATTCGTTCTAACGGCGCTGCTTGCAGTCGGTCTGCCGCTCTGGGCGCAGAATGACAACGGTCACGGCAATCCCCACGGGGGTCCTCCCGGACAGATGAAGCCTCACGGCAATCCGCACGATCAATAAGCGTCGGGTTCCGATTGCATACTCGGGGAGGACTCGGGTACCGGACGATCCGAAGGACAGGTTGCGGCCTGTCCTTCTCTTTTGCGTTCAGAGAGCGATGGCTGTGTAGCCGCTTACGCAGGCTGGATCGCGAGCGTGGAGGCAGCCTGTTCGTGCGCATGATAGCTGGAGCGCACCAGCGGACCCGATTCAACGTGGCGAAAGCCCATCCGCAGCGCTTCGGCCTTCAGCTCGGCAAACTCGCGTGGAGTGTAGAGCCGCGCCATCGGCAGGTGATCACGCGAGGGGCGCAGATACTGGCCGATGGTCAGGATGTCGCAATGGACGCTGGCGAGATCGCGGAAGACAGCGAGCAACTCCGGCGTCTCTTCGCCCAGCCCGACCATCACGCCTGACTTCGTGATGCCCGCCGGATTCAGCTCTTTTGCATGGCGCAGCAGTTCCAGCGTGCGCTCATAGCGCGCGCCGGAGCGCACCGCGCGATAGAGTCGCGGCACGGATTCTGTATTGTGATTCAGTACTTCGGGTTGGGCATCGACCACAACACGAATGGCTTCGCGGTTGCCCTGAAAGTCGGGAATCAGAACCTCAACGCGGCACTTCGGAGCCTGGCGGCGAATCTCCTCAATGACCATGGCAAATGCCCGTGCGCCGCCCACAAGATCATCGTCGCGATTGACGCTGGTGATGACAGCGTGCTCCAGACCCAGCACGGCCACGGCCTCCGCCACGCGGCGGGGCTCATCGAAATCAATCGGTTCCGGGCGGCCTTTGGGCACGGCGCAGAAGCCGCAGCGGCGCGTGCAGAGGTTGCCGAGCATCATAAAGGTGGCGGTTTTGTGATGCCAGCACTCGCCGATGTTCGGGCATTGCGCGCTCTCGCACACGGTATTCAGTCCGAGCGAGCGCGCCAGACGCTTGAGCCCGTGGTAGTTCTCGCCCACAGGGGCGCGCGCCTTCAGCCACTCCGGCTTGGGAGCAGGCATCTTCCGCGCGGGCTCAATCTGCACCAGGTCCATTCATCTTCATTGTAGCGGGCTGGAAACCGGCGCATCCCGCAGGCGCGCCGGAGCACGGGCCATGCGACAATGGAAGTACCCGCGATGATTACCGAAGCCTTGCCGTCCTCCGTTCCTGAACCGTGCACGGTTACACCCGAGTTGCTGGCACAGCACAGCATCACCGCAGAAGAGTACGAGCGGATTCTGGCCGCGCTGGGCCGTGTGCCCTCGCTTACGGAGCTGGGCATTTACTCCGTGATGTGGAGCGAGCACTGCTCCTATAAATCCAGCCGCGTCCATCTGAAGCGCCTGCCAACAAAAAGCGAGCGCGTGGTGCAGGGACCGGGCGAGAACGCCGGCATCATCGACGTAGGCGACGACTGGGCCTGCGCCTTCAAGATTGAAAGCCACAACCACCCCAGCTACATTGAGCCGTTTCAGGGCGCGGCCACCGGCGTGGGCGGCATCCTGCGCGACATCTTCAC
>JBBIVH010000264.1:0-3730 GCA_037439805.1 Acidobacteriaceae bacterium | reverse complement strand
ACCTCCTGCTGCTTGCCAAAGTCGATGAGCTTGCCGTCGAGCCCATAGCGCACAGCACGGAATTTGTTCTCCGCGATGAGCGAGCGCGTGTAGTGCCGAATGTCCTGGTTGGCCTCATGCAGCTTGTAGAGATAAGCCGCCGTTGCCTGAATCAGCGCCGCAATCGCGATGGACTCCTCGGCACGCAGAGGAATATCGCAGGCGCGCACCTCCACAGTGTTGAAGAAGGGATGCGGCCGGATATCCCACCAGATCTTCTTCGCGTTGTCGATGCAGTTGGTGCGCACCAGCAGGCTCACGTAGCTCTCAAACTCGGAGTAGCTGGCGAATGCATCGGGAATGCCCGTGCGGGGAAAGTTTTCAAAGACCTTGGCGCGATAGCCCTTATAGCCAGTATTGAGGCCGAGCCAGAACGGCGAGTTCGTCGCCAGCGCCATGATGTGCGGCAGAAAATAGCGCATCGAGTTCATGATGCGGATCGCGGCTTCAGGGTCTTCAATGCCCACATGGACGTGCAGCCCGAAGATGAGATTGGCGCGCGCCACAAGCTGCAGATCCTTGACCACCTGGTGATAGCGCGGGTCGGGATAGATCTCCTGCGTGCGCCAGTCGGCAAAGGGATGCGTCGCCCCTGCGACGAGAACGAGCTTATGCTCCCGGGCGAGCCGGATCATCTGACGCCGCAGGTCGTAGAGGTCCTCGCGGGCCTCCTGAATGTTGCGGCAGACGCGCGTGCCCACCTCCACCACCGAGGTGTGCATCTCCGCCTTCACGCGCTCCTGCAGCCGCAGCTTACCGGCGGCCAGCATCTCCGTCTCAATGTGTGAGCGCAGGTCGCGCGTCACCGGGTCAACGGTCTGGTACTCCTCTTCAATGCCGAGAGAGAACGACGGGCGCATAGGAGACCTCTGAACAGCTTGAACGCATTGTAGCCGAAGGCGAAAGCGCACCGCGCAGCGCGAGCCGGCAAGGCATAGAATGCAACACGTGCGCGAAGTCGTGTATGAAAATCGGCAGCACGCAGGCAGAATTCTCGGCCGGCTCGTAGCGGCGCTGCCGGACCTGACGGGCGGCATCGTGCTGGGATTGGTGCGGGGCGGCGTGCCGGTGGCCTATGAAGTCGCACGAGCCTGCAACCTGCCCCTCGACATCATGGCTGTCCGCAAGCTGCGCGCACCGGGGCAGCGGGAGCTGGCCATGGGCGCGATTGCAAGCGGCGGCGGCTTCACGCTCAACGAGGATGTGCTCCTGCAGGGCCATATCGCAGAGCAGCAACTAGAGCAGGTCATCGAGCACGAACGCCGCGAGATGGCGCGCCAGGAAGCAGAGCTCCGCGGCGGGCGCAGCGCGCCGGAGCTTGCCGGGCGCACCGTGATTCTGGTGGACGATGGCCTCGCCACCGGAGCGTCCATGCGGGCCGCAGTGCGGGCGGTCAGGGGCAATGCCCGGCGAGTGATTGTCGCGGTTCCCGTTGGCGCGAGCAGCTCCTGTGAGGAGTTCGCCGCAGAGGTGGACCACATGGTGTGTCCGCTACGGCCGGAGTGGATGGTTGCCGTCAGCCAGTTCTACAGAGACTTCGGCGAGACCACCAACGAGGATGTAAGGCGTCTGCTCGACGAAGCGGCAAAGCCTCCGCAAGCCACCGAATAGTCCACCGCGCCTCCCAATCGCGCGTTTCGGTCAGGAGTTTTCTGGAGCCAGAGCTGGCTCCTTCGCAGCGGAATTCTTCTCTTCGGACTTCTGTCTCGCCGGCCCCTTCTTTCCTGGCTTGGCGCGCTTCTTTACCGGTACCGGTGCAGCGCCCAGAAGGACCGAGCAGCGCAGCTCCGGCAGATGCGGCGCGGTCTTTGCCTTGGCGATGAGCATGTCGGCCACTTCCTTCACCACCCAGTCAAAGTTGGCCTGCCCCACGGAGTGCAGGTCCGCGTCCGGCGCGGGATTCATAAAGTCGATGGCGTAGGGGATGCCGTCCTCCACTGCGAACTCAACCGTATTCAGGTCATACCCGAGCGCACGGCAGAGCTTCAGCGCGTCCTGCTCCACGCGCTTCAGCAGCTTCTTGCTGTACGGCGGCGCGTCATGCACGTAACGCTCCGCATGAGGCCGGCGCGGATCGTACGGCATGATATGGACCTTTTTCTGCCCAACGACATAGCAGCGGAAATACTCCTTGAATTCCACGGCTTTCTGGAACATCATGCAGAGGTCGCGCGACTGGTCGTAGGCGTGGAAGAACTCCTCGCGGTTGTGGATGTGGTGGACGTCGCGCCAGCCGCCGCCATCGATCGGCTTCATAAAGCCATGCTCGCCCACATAGGCAAAGACGGCGTCCCAGTCGAGCGGATACTCGAGGTTGCGCATGGAGCGATCCGTAGTGCCCTCGGGGTGCTTCTTGTGCGGCAGGATCACCGTAGGCGGCACGGCCACACCCAGCTTGGCGGCCAGCGAGTAGTTAAAAAATTTGTCATCGGCCGACCACCAGAAGGGATTGTTGAGGACCACGGTGCCGTTGAGGGCGGCATGTTTCAGAAACGCCCGGTAGAACGGGATGTCGTGCGAGATGCGGTCGAGGATGACAGCGTAGCGTGGAGCCTTGTCCAGCGGCACAGCGCCGGTTTCCACAAACTCCGCGCGCAGTCCGTCGATGTCGCGGGCATTGATGTGCTCCACCAGTGCGCCCGGAAAGCTGTTTTCCATTCCGAACAGAACGCCGATTTTCTTCATCCCGCATCCTCCGTAGAATGTGCCCGATGGCAGCAGGCCGCGCCGGGTCTGCCCACAGTGTACGGCAGGCCTGCTTGCGGCGGCGCCGCATATTCCGGCGCGAGCACAAGAACGCATGGATGCGCAGACCAGGACTGCCCGGGCACTGTGGTCCGCGTCACTGAAAAAGGCTTCAAAACGAGCACAGCATGGAATTGCTGGAAGCGGAAGGAGGGCGACCGTGAAATATAGAGTCTTGACGGTGAGCAGGGAGTTTGGCAGCGGCGGCGGGCGCATCGCACAGACGATCGCCCGGCATTTGGGCTGGAAGCTGCTGGACCGCGACATAATCGACTCGATTGCCTATGCAGGCCGCGTGCCTCGCGATGTGGCTCGAAACTACGACGAGCACGTCGAGACGTGGCTCGGCCGGCTCAACCAGCAGGCGATGCGCGGCGCAGCTTTGGCCGCTGGGCTTGAGCTGGGCCCAGATGCCGTGTTTGACGCCGACACCATGGCCAAAATCTCGCAGCGGCTGATTGCGGAGGCCTATGCCGAAGGCAACTGCGTCATCGTGGGTCGCGGCGCTCAGTGCATCCTGCAGAGCAAGCCGGACGCCTATCACGTCTTCATCTACGCCCCCGTTGAGGAGCGCGTCAAGCGGTTGCGGAGACGCCTGGAGAAGGACGCGAATATCGAAGAGCGCCTCCGGACGGTCGATGGGGAACGCTTCAAGTACCTGCAGGAATACTTCGGGCAGGCATGGAACAACCCGCATCTCTATAACCTGATGATCTCGTCCAGCGACGATGAAGAAGTCACGGCGCGGCTGATCTTGTGCGCGATGACAGGCGAGGCAAAGTGGATGAGCGCGCTGACGGCGGCGTGAGGGTCCGCTGTGCGGCCTGGGCGACGAGGAGCCCGATGCAACAACGGCCTGAGAAAATTCTTCCTCAGGCCGCTGCCGGTGATCTGTTGGGATTGGACTAAGGCCATCGCGCTGCCGCGAGAGCCAGGGGCCCGGCGA
>JBBIVH010000263.1:0-3774 GCA_037439805.1 Acidobacteriaceae bacterium | reverse complement strand
TGATCGCCAGCAGCATTTCCCCGCGATTCTTGTGCGCCACATACGCGCTCACGCGGTCGTTGCTGCACAGCAGATTCGTCTGCACCAGCGTCGCGCCCGCAAACTCCTGCGCCAGCTTCATGCCGAAGAACTCCGGCCGCCGCGTAAATCCGCCCGCCAGGCTGCCCGCAATCGGCGTGTAGTAGCCATTGCCTCCGCCGTGCAGATTCACCCCCGCGCATCCCAGCGACGCAATGCGCAGCATCGCATCCACCACCCACAACGCGCTCGCCAGCGTGTTGCTCACGCCCGGCTCGCCGCCGTTCCAGCAGGAATTGCCTTCGCTCATGCGATACGGCAACCCCACGCTGCGCGCCGCTTCCATCACAATCTCCATATCCCGCTCCAGCTTCGGATCCGGCGCAAGGAGTTTGTCCAGCGTCACGCCCTTCGCGCCTGCCGGGCCCATCGCATAATAGTGCGACGTCAGCATCACCACGTCTCGCAGCGCACTCTGCCTCACATCCGCGGCAAAGCCCATCACATAGGCCAACTTGTTCGAGACATCCGGCCCCGCAAACTTCGCCTGCGGCACGCGCGCCACCACCGCTGCACGCGCAGCCGACCATTCCTTCCAGTAACCCGCATAGCTCCACGTCGCCGGCCGGTAGCGATTGCGCCATGCATCCGGCTCGTTGCCCAGCTGAAACGCAATCAACCGCGGTCCCAGAATCTGCTGCACCGCCGCAGCCTCCTCCGCTGCGTGCGCCGCCGTGCCGCGCCCCAGATTCAGCCCATACAGGCAGCGCCAGTTCGTCGCATCCAGAAACGCGAGCAGATTGCGAAGGCTTCGCGGCGTAATTGGTGTATCGTTCTTCACGTTCCTGCTCGTATCCGGTCCCACGGCGTCAAACGACGGCAGACCATTCGGCTCTGCTGTCGTGAAAGCCGTAAACTCACTCGTTCCTCCGCCCAGCCGCAACACACCTTCGCTTCCCAGCTCGCGAAAGAGCGCAATCAGCGACTCATTCTCAGCAGCAAAGAACGCGGGATTCGCCAGTTGCGCCGACTCATAGCTCAGCCCGATATAGTCCGCGGGCAGCGTCGCAAGAGATGCACCCTCCTGCGCGTCGAGCTTCGCCGTCAGAGCCTCAGACTCGCTCTGCGCATGCATCCATCGCGGCGCAGCAACGGCAGATGCAGCAGCGTATCCCGTCATCCGCAGGAATTCCCGGCGCTTCATTCGACATCCACCTCCACGACGCTCGGTTCCGTCACAGTGAATGCAGGCTGTGCACTCGCTGTCACAGGGCGCCCATCCACGCGCACCGCATGGACATTCTGCCCTGCGTCCAGCGGCACGTGCAGCACGATTGCGCGAGAGGCTCCATGCGGATCCATTGCAATCTTCCATCGCTTCGCCGTAACACGCTCTGCACGTACATTGACCGTGCCGCCGGTCGTTACCGGCGCATCTTTAACCGCCACGGCCTTGCCCACCGGAACCCAATCATCGGGCAGCCCCGCCAGCAGATGCAGCGTGCCCTCGCGCTCATTCACCAGCATGTCGCGCAAAAAAAGCACCAGGTTTGCATTCGCCCACGCCTCCGGCATATCGCCCGTGCCTTCCTGGTTGCTGCGCTTGCTGTGCGGCGTATCGCACGCGCGCGGCAAGCTCACGTCCACCAGAATCTCTTCCTTCCACACCTTCGTGGAGTAGCTATGGTTGAGCGCCGCCACCAGCATGTCCACAGCCTTCTGCTTCTCGCCGCGCAGCAGGTAGGTCTCCGCCATATTCATGGACTCGCCCGCCCACACGCCCGCAGGCCCGGCCCACGCCACGTTGGTTGGCAGTCCCTGTTTCTCTTCGCGCTCCATGCGCGCAATCAGCCCCGTCACCAGCAGGTCTTCCGGTGAGTAGAGTTGCGTGGGATACACCGCAAGAAACGTCTGCGAATACGCACCCTCCGGATACGTGGGCATCGCCGGTAGATACGGCGGCGTCTCCTTTTCGAGCGTCACCGCACGTCGCACGCTTTCATGAATCGCCCCCGTGTACGCGGCATATTCTTTGGCAAGCCATGTCGCATCGTTGGCATGGCCCAGCGTCTGCGCAGCTTCCTCCGTCACGCGCTCCGCATACGCCGCCAGAAAGTTGTGCGAGAACGAGTGGCCTTCCGGCAGGCCCGAATCGCCATAGCTCCACGGCAGCAGCCCATACCAGTAGGGCTTCTCGCCCGGCTGCAGCGCCGGATCCGGCTCCGGCCTGCAGTGCGAGGGAATCATCCGGTGAATTGGCCGCGCACCCTCTGGCACACCGCTCACGCCTTCCAGCGTGCTCTCTTCGCGATGATCGCGAATCCATTCCGACGCGCGCAGCATAAAAGGATAGGCCTGAGTCAGCCATTGCTTGTCGCGCGTGAAGAGATAGTACTCCCACACCGCAGCCACATTGCCGCCTGCATTGTCCCACGCAGGCCAGCCGCTCGTCGGCGGACCGTCCCACTCGCCGTCGTCATTGAGAATATGGAACGCATGTTCTACGCTCTCGCGCGCAGGCTGCAGAAATCCGCCCGCCTCCAGCGCCCGCGCCTGAAAGTATTCGCCGCGCCCCCAATACTGCCGATACACTGCAGGTCCATCCAGCGCCCACAGATCACCGTGCGCATCGTACTCCGTCAGGATCAGCACGTACGCCAGCGAGGAAGAATAGAAGTCGCTCAGCTCGCGCTGCGGAAAATCAATCTTCGTCGCACGCGCCCACAGTCCGTCCCATTGCGCAACAGCCTGCCGCAGCAACGTCTCAGAGTCCGACTGCGACAACTCTGCATTGCGCGCAGCCGGCCATTCATACGGGACCTCCACGCTCAAGGCATTTGTTGCGTGCGCGGGCAGGGCGACTTGCAGCGCCAGCGTCAGGCCATGATCCTCCGAACGGACCTCGGCGCCATCCGTCTCCGTCACCAGTGCCACATCCTCACCCGCGCCGTTTTCGAGCACGCGGTTCACCACGTGTCCTGGCAGATTGCGCTCGCGCCCGCTCAACTTCAGCGTGACATTCGCCGGATTGTCGCCGTTGTTCGTCAGCGTGAGTCGCACCACGTCAAGCCCCTTTGCACCCGACGTCGCATTCGGAATCATGCCTGCCTTGGCCTCTGGGTCAACGGCAAAGGCCAATTCATCCAGCACCAGGTTGCCGCTCGCCAGCTTCGACTCCACAAACGGATAGCGCCCCCGATAGAGCTCCTGGCTCTTCATCGTGAAAGGCTCCGCGCCAGCGAAGGCCTGGATCGCAAGCTCGCCATCCATCTGGCTGCTGAATCCTATGGGGGTATCCAGCGGCTTACGCTTCAGGCTCCACTGCGACCATTTCAGGTTCCCCTGCATATCCACGACCGTCTTGTGGCTTCCCATCGGCAGGCCAATCAGGCTCTGCGCATCTGTATTGGACCAGCGATGATCGATGACCACCTGCGCGGATGCACCGATCGCTGCCATCGCAACCGCGCATCCCCATGCTGCTCGTAAACCGAAACTCACCCTTCACCTCGCGGAACGCACCTCATGCGCGCAGGCAGATTCAACCCGGCCACTCGTGACGCGCCTGTTGCGTCTTTCAGATTTCCTATTCCACCGTCCCTGCCGCTCCGGCCTTTCGTGTGGACAGCACGACGATCTCGCCAGGCTGCACGATGATCTCACCCGGCACCGCGGATAAGGCATTCTCTTCTTCCAGCCCTGTGCGCTCCATCTCCGCCCAAGCATGCTGCGCACCGTCCATCGTAACGCGCCTCG
>JBBIVH010000262.1:2295-3798 GCA_037439805.1 Acidobacteriaceae bacterium | reverse complement strand
GTGCGCCGCGTCCTCGTCGCCGGCGGCGACACGTCCACCCACGCCGTCCAGCAGCTCGGCCTGCGCGCGCTCACCTTCGCTGCGCCGCTCACGCCCGGCGCGCCGCTCTGCCGCGGCCATGCGCCCGGCTCACCCTTCGATGGAGTGGAACTCGTGCTGAAAGGCGGCCAGATTGGCCCGGACAATTTTTTCTCCGCAGTGCGCGACGGCGCCTGAGCCAGCCTGCGCAACACATCAGCGGTGCGACGGCTCCGCATCCATCGTCTGCGTGCAGTCGATACTCGCAAAGATCAGCGCGCTCGTCAGAACCATGCCGGCAATGAACAGCAGCGGCAGGTTGTAGCTGCCCGTCCGCTCCACCACGTAGCCAAAGAGAGCGGTGCACAGAAAGCCGCCCGCCTGCCCGGCCGTGTTCATCAAGCCCGTGGCCGTGCCGCTTGCGCGCCCGCCAATGGCCACGCACATGGCCCAAGCCGAAGGCAGCATGAAGTCCATCACGCCGAAGCCCAGGCACGAGAGCGTCGTCGCGGCCACCGCCCCGCGGCACTGCGCCATCGCCACCAGCGTCAGCGCCGTCGCCGCCAGGCACACCGCCGGAATCATGCGCAGCGCCGTCTTCGCGCCCCACCGCGCAGCAAGTCTGTCGCCCACCACGCCGCCAGAGAGATTGCCCGCCACGCCCATTGCGAACGGCAGCGAGGTCAGCAGAATCCCGTCCAGCATCAAACCTGTCTTGTGAATGAACCAGGTAGGAAACCACGAAAAGTAAAACCAGCTCGCGCATCCGTAACAGCCATACGCCAGCACCACCCTCCAGAGCATGCGCGCACGCAAGATGCGCCGCCACGGCAGCCGCACCTTCCCGTGCTCATGCTCCCTTGATCCAATCTCAGCCAGCTCCTCCTGCGTGATGCGCGGATCGTCCGCCGGCCGGTTGTGAAAGAAGCGCAGCCACACCAGCGCCCACGTGATGCCCAGCAGACCCAGCATCCAGAAGACTGCGCGCCAGCCCAGCCACGCCTCCACGGGCACGATGAGCACCGGCGCCAGCATGCCGCCAAACCGGCTCGCCGCCCACACAAAGCCCTGGCTCCGCGCGCGCTCGCGTGCCGGAAACCACCGCGCAATCACGCCCGCCGCGTTTGGATACGCGCCCGCCGAGCCCATCCCGAAGAAGAACCGCGCGCCCACCAGTTGCCAGAAGCTCCGGCACCAACCCGTCAGCGCGGTGAAGCACGACCACCACGCAACAATGCGCGTCAGCTCGCCGCGCTGCCCGTTGCGATCGCCCATCGCGCCCGAAGGCGCTTCAAACAGGCCATTCGCCAGTACGTACGCGCTGAGAATCCAGCCCCATTGCTCGGGTTCAATATGCAGGTCCGCTTGAATGGATGGCCCCGCCACCGCGATGGCCATGCGGTCCAGAAACACCACGACAGAAAGCGCGCCCAGCAGCCCAAGCACCTTATGTCGTTGCTTGAAGCGCCGTTGCTTCAAGCGCTG
>JBBIVH010000262.1:0-2195 GCA_037439805.1 Acidobacteriaceae bacterium | reverse complement strand
GACGCCTTTCGGGCAAGGAGGTTTCGCCGATCTCGTCGCGCGCGAAGCCTTCTGCGTGCAGACGAACAGACCCGGCGCTTTGCGGTCAAGAGTATCGTTCTTTCAGCGTTCCACCGCCAGTCCTGCGTTGCGGGAGTCGCATCATTCCATCGACTGGAACGCCGCCGCGCTGCTGGCCGCGCGCTGCATCTATCCGCCTGTGCCTCAAGCTCGCAAGCGAAGAACCGCACGTCTGGCTCTGGAAGATTCCGGCGAGCGGAACACAGCAGCCCCTACGCACCGAGCCTCAACCCACACTCACGTGTATAAGAAAAGCTGCAATGCCTCTACCTTCCCGACGACTCGGCGGATTCCTGCTCGCCGCCGCGTGCGCCTGCTCGGCACAGTCCGGGCATCACCCCCCGCGCGCCGCGACCGAGCCGCTCTGCTCGGCGTCCACCACACGCACTGTCGGCAGCTTCCACGCGCCGCTCGCCGCGCAGTTCATCTGGACCGCCAACGATGCCGCGGTTCTCACCGAGCCACGCGATCTCAGCCGTATCAAGCGCGACGACTGGAAGATTGAGCCACACTTCTTCCGCAAGAAATTCACCCTCACGTCCATCCCCGCCAACGCCACGCTTTACGTCGCCGGACCGCGCAGCGCACACGTCTGGCTCAACGGCCAGCCCGTCGCCGTGCTCCGTTTCGACGGCGGCCACCACATCGGCTTCGCCACCATGTCAGCCAACGCCACGCCCTATCTGCGCATTGGCTCCAACGTGCTTGCCCTCGAAGTCGTCCGCGGCTACGGCAGCCATCACCACACCAACTCACTCCACACGCGCTGGCTCAACTCCGGCGAAGTGCTCGCCGTCGCCATCCTCCCCGCAGCCGAAGGCATCGCCGCGCCGCCTCTGCTCCAGAGCGACGCCACATGGCGCAGCACCACCACTCCAGATCCCGGCTGGCAGCGGCCCGGCTTCAACGATGCCGCATGGAAGCCCGTCACCAGCCTCGGCGGCATCGAAAGCGACGTCGACTTTTTCCAGTGGAACGCCGACGCAGGCATGTACGCCTGGCCCGGCTACCTCGGCGAAGCGCCCTACCTGGCCAACTGCCTCCTGCCGCCAGTCACAACCACGCAAACGCCGGACGGTCTGCTCCTCGACTTCGGCCGCGAGCTCAACGGTCGCCTGCTGCTCGCCGCGCACAGGCAAGCTCTTCACGCCACCATCCGTTACGGCGAGTCGATGGGCGAGTTGCTGCACGCACCCTTTCTCGGCGACCTGCCCCTCAACGTGCCGCCTGGTCACACCGCGCGCGGCCCCAAGACCGGCTTCCGCTACGCGCTCGTGAAGAGCACAAACAACGCAGGCCTCACGGTCTCTGCCGAATCCATCTTCTATCCCGCGCAGGCCATCGGCAGCTTCCAGTCCAGCGACGTGCGCCTCAACCAGATCTGGCAGACCGCCGTGGATACCGCGCACCTCTCCATGCAGGACTCCATCCTCGACGGCATCAAGCGCGACCGTGGCCGCTGGATTGGCGACGATGAAGTCATCCACCGCGTCGTCGCCGACATCTACGGCGATCCGCGCCTCGTACGCGCCGGTCTCGAAGACGCCATTGGCGCCGCGCCCATCACCGGCCCCGTCAACGGCTTGCCCGGCTACTCCGCCTGGTGGGTCATCAGCGAGTTCGAATACGTGCAGCGCTGGGGCGATCTCGACCAGCTCCGCGGCGTGCAGGGCCGCATGTTGCAGTTGCTCGCGCTCATGGAACGCGACCTCGACGCACGCCATCTCTACGCCGCAAAAAACGGCGGCAAGCCGTTTGTCGACTGGGCTCCCGGTCTTAGCGGCGACTCGCCTGAAGCGCGCCGCGCCGTTCACTTCGAATATATCCTCGCCTTTCGCCGCTCCGCTACGCTGCTGCGCCTCACCGGTGACACCGCCGATGCAGCTCACTACGACACGATCGCCGACGACATGACAACCGCTGCGCAGGCATCGCTCATCGACAGCAGCGGCGCGTTCGGCGATCGCTGGCAGACCAACGCCATCGCCGTGCTCGCAGGAGCCGTCACCAGCGAGGCGCAACGCCAGGCCGTCTGGCGCGTCCTCGCGCGCACCGTCACCACGCGCAAGCCATCCGACATCATCACGCCCTACTACGGCAGCTATCTGCTCTCTGCCATGGCCGCGCTCGGCCAC
>JBBIVH010000261.1:0-3820 GCA_037439805.1 Acidobacteriaceae bacterium | reverse complement strand
CAATCCGGCAGGCTGCCCAGCGGCGGCCATCCATTGGTATAGAAGCAGTCCACATCGTAGAGGGAGTTGATCTCGCGCATGATTGCGGGCACGTAGTCATCCATATAACTCGAAAACATGCACGTCTTGAAGAGACGCGGCTCCTCGCCACTCCGCTGCGGCGCTCCATCCGCATGCCGCATTGCCCATTCAGGATGAGCTGCCAATGCATCGTCCCAGTTCAGGTCTGGGCTCATGCGCGCGACTACGCGCAAGCCGCGCTTCTTTGCCGCAGCCACGCACTCGCCAAAGAAGTCGCGGTCATGTAGAAATTTCCCATGCCGATGAAACGGAACCTTCGACGGATAGTAGGCGAGAATCCCGGTCACACTAATGAAGACCACATCGGCTTTGGCGCGGCTCCAGTAGTCCGCCCACGCTTCAACGTTCATCACGGCGGGATCGTGCTCCGTCATGTTGGTCTGGCCCACGCGACGAACACGACGCTGCCACGGCTGCGCAGTCTCCACCTGCGCCGGCAGGCGCGCAGGCAAGGTCGTTAGCGTTCCGCCTTCATTGCCCGCTGTTGAGGCTGCCTCCTGCTCACCATGCAGACTCTCTTCCATGGAGCGGCCGTCCGCTTCCTGGAGTAGGGGAAGCACTCCCGCGCCTGCAGTGAGTCCGGCCTTCAGAAAGTCGCGGCGGCTGGGCATCGTTCTCCTCCATTCAAATACGCAAGCAGTGTAATCGCCATCCGGCAAATTGCATCGCGTAGGAGGTCCACACTCCACGCGGGCGCGCGCGCCTTCTGGACGTCACGGTATCGTCTCTTTCAAGACGTACTTCTGTGGCCAGTTCGCTTTAGAGTTCATGAGGTACAAGCGGCATTTTTGCTTGAGCGCCATGAACGGCGCGGAGACCGAGCAGCATCAGAACCAGCGAGACAGGGACGACGAGCAAGCCAGCACGCAGGCTCCCGGCGCTCGTCGAGACCCAACCAGTCATCCACGGCAGAATGGATCCTCCCACTCCGGCCGCTGCCAGCACGTAGCGCGCGTCCGAGGTGCGGCGCAACCGTGCCATTGAGGCTGCCACCACGAGCGGATAGATCGGAGCCAGAGCCACTCCAAGCAGGACCATAGCCACGCTCGTAATCGCAAGCCTCCATGAAGCAATGAGTAGCAGCGACGCGCCGAGGGCCAACAGGATTGCTGCTCGAAGCACATGATCCATCCGCGTCCGCAACAGGATTGCCGCTGAAAACGCGCGCGAACCAAGAAATCCAAGCCAGAACAGAGATGAGGAAGCGGCAGCCGTGACCACACCCGTACCACTTATGCGCAGCACGTAGGTCGTCAGCCAGACCGACGCAGTGTTCTCCATTCCAACCTGGAGAAATGCAAGGACAGCAAATAGGACCACGACCTCTGCATTACCGAATCGGGCCGCCGAGATCGCCTCTTGAGCTGTCTCGGTCGCGTCTGTCAGCATCCACCCGCAGGCCATCGCCGCAATGAAGGACAGCACTGCTATGCCGGCATAGGCTGTGCGGTAGCTTGAGTAGCGCAGAATTTGCGACGCCAGAAGCGGTGCAGAGAGCGCTCCGGCGCTCCAGGTGAAGTTCAGCAGCGTGAGCAGCGATGCAGACGTTGTGGGAAAGTTGCGCCCTGCAAACAGGCTGACGGAAGACATCGCGGCCCCGACGCAGATGCCGAGAAGAAGATACAGAGGCAGGAGCAGAGAGCGAGAGGCAAGAGAAATTGCCAGACCGAAAAGCGTCATCCCCGCAAATCCTCCGGTCATCACTCGCACATAATTGCCGCGGCACAGCAGAGCGCCTAGAGATGAGCCCGCGAAATAGACAAAGAGAAGGAGCCCTGATTCGCTGTCGGCAAGATGAAACGCGCGCGTCAACGAAGGAAGCAAGGGGCCAATCATCGCGTGCGTAACACCCGTCAACGCGAATACTGCATGGAGGACACTTCGCGTCCAGCGTGCAGGCCGAGGCGGGCTCATTCGCATCTACGCATCCTATTCCATCCAGCCGTTATGCCCGATCTGCAATGAACATCGGCCCACCGACTCATTTGCCCACACACGCCGTCTGGCAGATTGCGTGCGCCCTATATCCGGCTGCAGTTGCAAAGGCACATCCGGCCTGGTCTATGTGCCCAGAGGCCGGGTCCACCCCCTCCGTTACGATTCCTCCGTCCCAATCGCGGCAAGCCCAATCTTCATCGCCAGCTCCCG
This sequence comes from Acidobacteriaceae bacterium, assembly GCA_037439805.1. GTDB lineage: Bacteria > Acidobacteriota > Terriglobia > Terriglobales > Acidobacteriaceae > Telmatobacter. Next base: position 1,591 of record JBBIVH010000261.1, on the reverse strand, counting down.
CCCAGCCTTCAGATGCAGATGATCGGCAATGCTCCATGACGTTGTAAAGGGCAATCGATCACCGCTCGAGAGTCCGGAGGAAGCGGCGGCATAAGAGTCTTTGTACCGGATCGAATGCAGTTGCTTGTCGGTACACGAGGAGACAGGATCATTCTCAGGCAGAAAGCCCAGCGAAGGAAGAGCCTCAGGCGATATCTGGTGGCGCCTTCGTAAAGCAAGGTGTCAGCCGCCGTACTCCAGATGGATTGATTGACATGTGACTCCAATCACTTTCAGTTAGGACCCCTCAATCGCCCCGGCAGCTTCTCTCCTGTGAAACAAAGCGCTTTACTGCTGTGAAGGCGCGCAATCTGCGCGATCGCTGGCGTGGGCGATTCCGCCGTGCGGAAAAATGCCATTGACAGAACTGCAAAACCGGTGCTATCAATACGTCCTAGCACAATCGTTTGTGCAAACAAAATCAATTAACGATCCTTCGAATTGACCCAGTTCTGACAGTTGAGCCGCAGACCGCAACGATTTTCAGGAGAGAGTGATGCAAGCAATTCAAGGCGCAGATTGCAGTTGGCCCCTTAGGGGACGCCGCGTCCGTTGTCCAAGGCGGGTTCATGGTTGCGGGAAATGATTCCGAGCGCAAATGATCCTGAACTGTATGCCTGTGCACAATCGATTGAGCACTCCGAGCCGGGCGTAGGCACTATCCCCGGAACCCACAATCAAGACTTTAAGGAGACCGACATGCAACCTATTGGATTGGAAGAAGCCCCGAGAGCCCGTGTGCAGAACACTCCTCTTGCTCGAGCGCAAGGATGCCTCTGGACTGTAGCAGTTCTGCTCCTACTCTTTACGGCGCTTCCGGCTCATGCGCAATTCCGCGCCTCGCTGCGTGGCACTGTCACTGATCCAAATGGAGCTGTGATTCCCGGAGCAACCGTAACTCTGGTGGACAAGGGAACCAACGAAAAGCGCGAAGCGATCTCGGACGACAAAGGCATCTACACGTTCAATGCGCTGCCCTCCGATCACTTCCAGTTGACCGTCGAGAGAAGCGGCTTCAAGAAGAAGGAGGTCGCTGAAGTAGCCTTGATTCCCGACCAGGCCAACAATCTCGACGTGCAGCTGAATGTAGGCGACGTCCAGGAGACGGTGACCGTCACCGGTTCAAGTGAACCGCTGCTCAACACGGCAACAGCGACAGAGAGCGCCACGATCAGCAGCGAAGAGGTGCAGCACATGCCCTCGTATAACCGCGATGTCTTCCAACTGGCGCAATTGACCCCCGGTGTTTTCGGTGATGCAGCGCAGGGCAGCGGCGGCGGTTCGGCCAATAATCCCGGCAACCAGGGACCCGGAGGCTCCGGCGGCTCCGCGGCTGGCATCTTCCAGACTGAAAACGGACCCCAGATCCAGGCCGGCGGCGGCCAGTACGAGACCAATGGCATTTCTATCGATGGCATCAGCACCGCTAGCGCAGTTTGGGGCGGCACATCCATCATCACGCCCAGCGAAGACTCCGTGGAGAGCATGACAGTCGTTGCGAACGCCTACGATGCTGAGTCGGGCCGCTTCTCGGGCGCTCAGATTCAGGTGA
>JBBIVH010000260.1:0-3823 GCA_037439805.1 Acidobacteriaceae bacterium | reverse complement strand
ACGGGCTGCCTCCTGCCTGTGCAAAAGAAAAGGCCATCCAATGTGGATGGCCTTTCTTCATGTCCGTTGTCTGCTGCGGATTGCGCGCGCGTGCAGAGCTTATGGCTGTTCTTCCGGCAGGCCTACATCGTTTGCTGGAGGCAGCGTGTGGGTGTTCCACCAGTGATGAATGACCTCGTTCCACTGGTCGCCGCGGCCTATCCACATCTGCGCGGCGCGGTCGTAGCGAGCCTTGTTGTTGGCGAGCCAGTAGGGGCGGTTATCTTGCAGCCATGCCTGGCTGTAGAGCAGACCAAGCTGCGTATAGCCATCGCGCATGTCCTGCAGCTTGCCGTTGTTCGAGCCGATGGTTTCGAGCATCTCAGAGACTTCATCCCAGCGGTTATTGTCGGAGGCGATGGTGCGCGCCTCGCCGTAAATCTGCGCGCACTCGGCGGCTTCCTCAAATTTGAGTCCGACGAAGTCCATGCGGCGGGCACCGAGCTCCATGGCGTCGAGGGCCTCTGGGTTGGCAAGTGTGCGGCCGTCTGAGTTTGCCGCAGCGCGCGCCTGCGCGAGCAGCGTGATGGCGCGCTCGGCGTCGAGGCGCATCTCGCGGGCGACGGGCAGCAGCTTCACGCTGATTTGCTGGCCTTGGGGTGAGAACGGGTCGACCCAGAAGTAGCTGTCCTGCACGTCGTAGAGATCCGCTTTGCGGAAGACTGCGTGGGCGGCCATGAGGGCGCGTTGCGCGTCGTTGATCTTGCCGGTTGGATCGTTGTGGAAGGCAAGGCCGTAGGAATCAGTGAAGGCTGCCTCGGAGCTTTCGCCTGGCTGCCAGGCTGCTGCCGCGCCAAAGAGAATGCCGAACCAGTTCTCGTCGAAGATACCTTCGCCGTCGTCGTTCCATACGGTGTTGAGGAGGCCCTTGGCGCCGAGCTTCTGGCCATCGCGCACAAAGGCGCGGATGTTGCCGAGGGCCTCGTTGTCGTTGGGGTAGACGCGGTTCCAGTTGTTGACGCCGGTGGCCACCCAGGTTTCGAGACCTGCGTTGGTGAAGGGAAGAATGTCCTTGGTGAAGTCGGGCCGCGCGTCGTAGATCCACGGCACGGCGATCATGTCTTTCGGCAGCGTGCCGACCAGTTCCGGTGACTTGACCGCGATGTCACCCCAGAAGAGGAGCTGCTTGTGAAGCGGCGCGAGAGCGGCGTGGATGCGGGTGAGGAAGTCGAGGTAGACGGGGCTGAGGCCCTTCTGCTGCACTTCGGCGCGGGTGCGGCCCAGGCCCAGCTCGAAGGTTTCGTCGGCGCCGATGTGCGCGTAGGGACCGGGGAAGATCTTTGCGAGTTCACTGAACCAGCCAGTGATAAGCGGCAGCGTGGCCGGGTCGCCGGGGGCCAGCACGGAGCCGTGCGGGGTTTCGCCGAGGGGCGCGTACTCGTCAAATTTGAGGAGATGGTGCAGATGGCCGAAGGACTCCTGCTCGGGAATGATGGCGATGTGGTACTTCGCTGCGTAGACGACCATCTCGCGGGCCTCGTCGGGCGTCATGGCGCCGCCGGGATAGGCCGCGACGGGTGTACTGGCGTAGGCGAAGGTGGCCTCAAAATAAGGCGAGAAGATGTTGTATTTGTACGCGGCGAGGGTGCGCAGTTCGCGCTTGAGGAAGTCCATGGTGGGCAACGGACCGCGCGACCAGTCGTCGGAGACGCCGCGATGGGGCATGGCGGGCCAGTCGCGCAGCGTGGGCGCGAGAAGTGTATGCGCTTTGCCTGCGTTGCGGACGAGCTGCTTGACGGTTTGCGCGCCGTAGAAGATGCCCGTCGCGGTGTCGGCGATGACGGCGAGGCCGCGCGCGCCATCAGGAGCCACAATGTAGCCTTCGTCGTGCATCGCGGGATCGAGCTTGAGCCCGTGATGAGTGAGGAGCTGCTTTGCTGCGGCGGAGTCGGCGCGCAGCAGGCGGACGGTGACGGCATCATGCTCTGCCGCGGTGTGGACGCCACGGGCTTTCAGCGCGTCTTCAAGATCGCTGGCGGCAAACTCGTCGTCGGCGTTGTGTTCAGCTTCAATGCGGATGCCGTCGGAGCCAAGGGGAATGGAGGCAAGAGCCGTGCACTCGCGCGGCGCGGGAATCAAGTGGAGGTCCGCGCAGCTCGACGCGGACTGCGCTGGAGCGGTAAGAGTCCATGAGACAAAGAAGAGAGAGCAGAAACCGGCGAGAGGAAAAGAACGCATGAGGGAGCCCCGCAATTTCAAAATCGGAGCAAGGCTACATCATGGCGTTCCGGTGTGTACACCCTGCGCGACGGGCTAGCGGAGGCTGCGCAGCGCGGGGTAGAGCTTGCGCCAGTGCGCATAGCCGGTCCTGTAGGCGGCAACGTCGGCAGGGTCAGGGGCGATGCGCTGGGCGACTTCAATGGCCTGGCCGCAGGCCGCGTCGAGATTGGGCCAGTGGCCTGCGCCGACACCGGCGAGCAGCGCCGAGCCGAAAGCGCCACCTTCTTCTGCAGTGAGCACTTCGACGGTCTGGTTGTAGATGCCAGCCTGAATTTTTCGCCAGAGTGGGCCACGCGCTCCGCCCCCGCCAAGACGCACGGCGCTGACGGGAATGCCGAGTTCGGCAAAGAGGGTGAAGGTGTCCTGCAGGGAGTAGGCAACGCCTTCGAGCACGGCGCGGACAAAGTGAGCGGCGGTGTGCACGGAGCTGATGCCGGCGAAGGCGGCGCGGACTTCGGGGTCGAGGTGCGGCGTGCGCTCACCAAGCAGATAAGGCGCCCAGAGGAGGCCTTGACTGCCTGCCGGAATTTTTTCGGCAGTGGCGGTGAGGGAGTCGTAATCCTGCGTGGCGAAAAAGGTTTCCTTGAGCCAGCGGAAGCTGAGGCCCGCCGACTGCGTGACGCCCATGACGTGCCAGACGCCGGGGACGGCGTGGCAGAAGGTGTGCAGGCGGCCTTTGGGATCGCGCGTGGGGTTGGCGGTGGCGGCGAAGACGACGCCGGAGGTTCCGATGGTGGCCGAGACGGAGCCGGGCTGCAGAATGCCCATCCCGACTGCGCCCGCGCCCTGATCCCCCGCGCCCGCGACAACAGGAGTGCCGGCGGCGAGGCCAGTGTGTGTGGCAGCGGATTCGCTGATGCGCGCGCAGACTTCGGGGGACTCGTAGACGCGCGGCAGCCAGCTTTCGGGTATGCCCGCGGCCTCGGCGACTTCGCGCGACCAGCGGCGATGGGTGACGTCGAGCAGCAGAGTGCCGCTGGCCTCCTGCACGTCGATCGCGAATTCGCCGGTGAGTCGGTAGCGAACGTAGTCCTTGGGACATAGGATGTGGCAGGTCTTCGCGAAGATCTCCGGCTCGTGCGTCTTGACCCAGAGGAGCTTGGTCAGCGTGAAGTTGGGCAGGGCCGGGTTGCAGGTGAGTTCGATGAGCCGGTCATAGCCGATCTTTTCGTGGAGCCAGTCGCACTCGGGCTGCGTGCGGGTGTCGCACCAGATGAGCGAGGGGCGCAGGACTGCGCCGTTCTCATCGAGAAGGACGGCGCCGTGCATCTGGCCGGTAAGTCCGATGGCGGCGATGGGCTGCTTTGGCTCGGGCGCGGCGGCAAGGGCAAAGCGGATGGCCTCCTGTGCGGCGCGCCACCAGTCTTCAGGATCCTGCTCGGCCCAGCCAGGATGCGGCGTGCGGAATGGGGCGTGTTCGCTGGAAGCGCTGGAAATGACTTTGCCTGCCGCATCGACTACAACCGCTCGCGTGCCACCCGTGCCTACGTCCATGCCAAGGAACCACATTGCCGCTCACCTCAATCGCATAAATCGGTTTTCTCAACGCTGGCAAGGATAACAG
>JBBIVH010000259.1:0-3840 GCA_037439805.1 Acidobacteriaceae bacterium | reverse complement strand
GCGGAGCGACTGGAGTCAGAGGACTTCTCTCTGGACTCGCACCAGCGGATCTACCTGCGGATGACGGAGCTGCTGATCTCGCAGCGCGCGGTGGATATTGTCACACTTTCAGAAGAGCTGGCTCGCAACAAGGAGATTGAGTCGGTGGGCGGGGTGGCGTATCTGGCGTCGCTGACCGAGGGATTGCCCCTGCGTCCGGTGATTGAAGAGTACATCCGGATTGTGAAGGACAAGAGCCTGCTGCGGCGGCTGATGGCGATCTGCTCGGCAGCGATTGCGCGGGCGGCGGACCAGAGCGAGCCGGCACTGGATGTGCTGGGCGCGGCGGAGAGCCAACTGCTTGAGGTGAGCGACAAGGGGATTGTCCGCGGACTGCAGCCGCTGGACCAGATTGTTGCGAACTCGTTTGGGTCGATTGACAACCTGTATAAGCAGAGCCGCGAGGTAACGGGGCTGGCGACGGATTTTATTGAGCTGGACCGACTGATGAGCGGACTGCAGAAGGGCGAGCTGATCATCATTGCCGCGCGGCCTTCGATGGGCAAGACGGCGTTTGCGATCAACATGGCGCAGAACGCGGCGATCAATCACGAGGCGATTGTTGCTGTCTTCAGCCTGGAAATGAGCAAGGAATCGCTGCTGCGAAGGATGCTGGCCTCGCAGGCGAGTGTAGACCAGCGCAGGCTTCAGACCGGATTTGTGGGGCGCGAGGAGCAAGACAAACTCCAACATGCGCTGGGACAACTGGTGGAGACGCGGCTCTTCATCGACGACACGGCGGGGATTTCGCTGTCGGAGATGCGGGCCAAGGCGCGACGGCTGAAGCAGAATGCAGGCGGGCTGGATCTCATCGTGGTGGATTATCTGCAACTGATGTCGGCGACGCTGCCATCGGCGGGGGGCAAGCGGTATGAGAACCGGACGCAGGAAGTGTCGGCAATCTCGCGGGGACTGAAGGCGCTGGCGAAGGAACTGGATGTGCCGGTGGTGGCACTGTCGCAGCTTTCGCGTGCGAGCGAGCGGCGCGGAGACGACAAGCGGCCGATGCTGAGCGACCTGCGGGAGTCAGGCTCGATTGAGCAGGACGCGGACGTGGTGGCGTTCATTCACCGCGAGGCGTACTACAACCGGACGGAAGAGCTTTCCGATGCGGACAAGGCGAAGTCGGAGATTATTATCGCGAAGCAGCGCAACGGCCCAACGGAGACTGTGTTCCTGAACTTTATTTCAAAGTACACGCGATTTTCGAATCCTTCGGACCAGGAGCCCGGAGTCTGACGGGAACGCCTGGTCAGGTGGCGTTGAGGATCAGGACGACGCGGCCGGCGATGTAGTCATTGGGCGCGGCCTGGTCCTCGATCTCGACAAGATCGATGGGGAAGGCGAGGTTGTGGGGCCTGAGGACGAGGCGCGCGGCAATGAAATCGACGTAACGCAGGGTGAGGTGCGCGCCCTTGCGGATGGCGTAGAGGGTTGGGCGGTCTAAGGCGTACCGGGCGAGCGAGTTGTAGTGGCGGTCCACGATGGCGAGGGCATCGGGCAGGATGAGCGGGTCCATCGGCTGCGCGTCGGTTGCGGCAATGCGAACGGCGACGAAGCGCTGCCAGTGACGGCGGGAGGCATTGGCGCGCGTGCGGAGGGAATGGAGAGCCGCATCGGGTAACTGAAAGATAGACTGCACGGCGGCGGGGCGAATGTAGGGCTCGAAGAGAGCCATGCCGTGCGAAACGACCGGGACGGCGGATTGGTCCTGGACACTGAGGGGCGCGAAGCGGCGGCCGCCTGCGGGAAGCAGATCGGCTGTGGTCAACTGCTGCGCGACGAGGATACGATCCATCGCCTCAAGGGAAAGCTGGCGTCGCGCGTGCAGGAAGTTGGACAGGTGCGACTGTCCGAAGCCGGTCTGTCTTGCGAGGAGCGATAAGGTGAGGGTTCCGCGCTGGATTCTGCGGACAATCTCCACGCGAAGCCGCTCGTGCATCTGGGTAAAGTTCATCTGTGGAAATTCCGCTGCCAGTCACGGAGACAAAATGGTCTCCATTTTCTTTGAGCAAAGTGATCTGCATGGATTCGCCTTCTTTTTGCGAAGGTCTGTGGGCGCTCGAGTGTGACCGGGGATGAAAACGAGCAGGATTCATTGACGCGAGAGAAGCGCGCTTTTAGAGTGGCCCTACTTTAATTCGCACGCGTCTGCGGGAATTTTCGAGGAGAAGCGTTCGGCACATCCGTTGTGGAACCGGTGAGGGTTCTGTGGCGGGATGGGTCGAACATCTGCCCGGAAACAGGATGCAAAGTCGCGGCGCCTCGCCCCATACGAGGCCGCCTGCACAAAGCATCCGAGCAGACATGCGCGAAAATTCCACGATCTGCGCGCTATGAGCATGACATACAACATGAAAGCGACGGCGGCAATCCCCCATCGGGACCAGAGAAGCCTGAGTTGCCGCACTTCGCTTTCGATACCCCGACCGGCAAGGAACGAGAACAAGAGCCGGTGGGAGATGCAGTACGGGAGAATTCGTCATGGAATTGCGCGTGCAAATGAAGGTTTGCGAGAGTTGCGGTTGTCTTTGGTTTCGAACGCAATCAGAAGAAAACGTGTACTGCCGGAAGTGCGAAGTGGCGCTACGGGATTTTCCGCTACCGGAGAGCAGAAAGCGCCCGGGCCGCCGGATGAGCGTACCCCTTGCCGGAGTGTGGGGCGTTGCTGAAGCGGCTGGAGGTGCGAATTGAGCGCAGTACTTCAGTTACCGATGGTCTGGGCGGCGACCACGCCAAAGATGGCGCTGGTGAGGACGCTACCCAGGGAACCTCAACCAAAGCCAGAGGAGAGTTCACAGGGCGTTCAACCAGAAGTTGCGGAGCCAGCGGCTCCTCAGCCAAGTCTTGGTTTCTACCGGAAGCATACGGAGAGCATGCTGCGGCGCTACCTGTACGCCTCGATGCAGGTGGGCCGTGCGCCGTCGATTCTGGGTGAGCCGGTGGGAAGGGGATGGGTTTCGAGCAGGCCGGTGCGGACGTTTGAAGATGCGGTGATCTTTGTGCTGGACGTGGAGCGATGTCTGAAGAAGATCGGCGCGCTGGACCGGTATCTGTTGGGGCGAGTCGTGCTGCAGGAATATACGCAGGTGGAAACCGCGGCGATGTTGGGGATGAGTCCGCGCGCGGTATCGTATAAAGTTCCGCAGGCGCTGGATCGACTTACCGAGAAGTTGCTTGAAAGCGGGCTCCTGATTCTTCCGCATTCATAGATTTCCGGGCCAGATGACGAAAGGGGAGTGCGGCGCCGCACTCCCTTTTTGTTGCAGCCTCAGAAGAGCCGGGCCGAGCTGGCGGCGGCCCTCTTCGCTGATGCGGTCGGTGGACCAGGCCGGCTCCCAGACGAGGCTGACGTCGATACGGCTGATGTCGGGGATGCCAGCGAGGCGGTTGCGGACCTGCTCGACGATGAGGCCGCTGGCAGGGGAGTCGGCAGTGACGAGGGTCATGGCGATGCGGACCCACTGGCGCGGCCATGCGGGAGTGGAGTCGGGATCGGGGCCGGTGGCGAGGCTATAGATGAGGCCGAGATCGACGATGTTGAGCTTGAGCTCGGGATCGAAGCAGTCGCGGAGGGCGGTGAGGATGGCGGATTCAGAGAGCATGTCTTGGTTGGATGGGGTTTGTGCTTTCCCAGGTCTCAGAATCGAGACCTGGGGCACCCACGAGTTGTGAGTGCTCAGTGTTTGCGTTCGACGAGGTAGCGGGCTACGGACTTGAGGCCGTCGGCGCGGCTGCCGTAAGGCGCGAGCGCGGCGAAGGCTTCCTCAATGAGCGTGGCGGCGTCGCGCTGGCTCTGCT
>JBBIVH010000258.1:0-3843 GCA_037439805.1 Acidobacteriaceae bacterium | reverse complement strand
ACTGGCATCCATCACCGTCACGCTCACGCTGGAGGGAGGCGAAGAACACAAACGCACGATCCGTCCCGCATTGCCGGGCGGTGACCTGCATCTCTGGATGAAACTTGCGCAGCTCGATCTGGCCGCGCATCCTCCGCAGGCTGCGATTCTTGCTGTGACGGTACATGCCGAACCAGGCAACCGCGATAAGGTGCAGCTCGGGTTGTTTTCACCCCAGACACCAGAGCCGGGAAGATTGGACGTCACGCTGGCGCGGCTTCGCTCGCTTGTGGGCGAAGACTGTGTCGGTTCTCCCGTTCTCAAAGACACTCATCAGCCGGGAGCCTTCCAGACCGCGCTATTTCGCATTGCACCCACAGTCGAAAATGCCCCACCCAGTGTGGAGTCTTCCTCACAGCGGGGAGCATTGCGCATGCTTCGCCCGGCTGAACGGTTGAGCATCACTCTGCGTGGAAAGCAGCCAGATGGCTTTCTCTTTCGCGCTGCGCGCTATCGTGTCGAACGTGCCTATGGTCCCTGGATCGCAAGCGGCGACTGGTGGAACCCAACACTCTGGGCTGCACAGCAATGGGACGTCATCGCACGGAGCGCCTCAGGCGAGGTGCTCTACTGCTGCCTCACCTTCGAGCCCTTACAGAAGACGTGGGAGATGGTGGGATTCTATGACTGAGGACTACATCGAACTCCACGCTGCCAGCGCATTCAGCTTCCTGGAAGGAGCAACGCAGCCGGAGGACCTGATCGAGCAAGCCGCTGTAATCAACATGCCCGCAATCGCGCTGCTTGATCGAAACGGTGTCTACGGCGCAGCGCGTTTTCATACAAGTGCGGCACGCGCCGGCGTGGCCGCACACATCGGGGCAGAAATCGCTGTCACCGGCTTTGGCCAGCGACTCATGCCTGCGGAATGGTTGCCGATGCAGCGCATGCCCGAGCCTGCGCGACTGCCTCTCTTGTGTACATCACGCACCGGGTACCAGAATCTCTGCCGGCTCATCACCACATTCAAGATGCGCGAGCGAGACAAGGGCGAAGGCGCGGCCTTGATCGATGACCTCGCTCAACATGCCGAAGGCCTCGTCTGCCTCACGGGCGGAGACGAAGGCCCACTTGCCGCTGCGCTGGTGCATGGAAGCGAAGATGCCGGACGTAAGCTTGTGGATCGGCTCGTAGGCATCTATGGCCGCGACAACGTCTACATTGAACTGCAGCGCCATCATGAACGCGAAGAAGAATGGCGAAATCAGGCTGCACTGCGTATTGCCCGCGGGTTGAATCTACCCGTGCTCGCCACCAACGGCGTGCGCTACGCCAAAGCGTATGACCGCGAGATCCTCGATGTCTTCACCGCGATTCGTCATCACACACAGCTCGATCGTGCCGGACGCTTGCTTTCGTTGAACAGTCAACGCTTTCTGCGCCCGGCGCGCGCTATGAAGCGTCTCTTCGCTGACATTCCCGATGCCATCGCGAACACTCACGAGTTATCGGCTCGCCTCTCTTTCCGTCTCAACGACCTTGGCTACGAGTTCCCGCAGTATCCAGTGCCCTCGGGTGAAACCATGGATAGCTATCTCGCGCAGCTGGTGGCGCAAGGGGTTGTGAATCGTTACGGACCAAAGAACGACGCGAATCTCATGCGCCGCGCGCGTGCCCAGGTTGAGCACGAACTCAAGCTGATTGCAAAGCTAGGCTTCGCCGGATACTTCCTCATCGTGTGGGACATCGTGCAGTTCGCCAAACGCAACGGAATCCTTATCCAGGGCCGTGGGAGCGCCGCTAACTCCGCCGTCTGCTATGCGCTTGAAATCACTGCTGTCGATCCCGTAGGCATGGAACTGCTCTTCGAGCGCTTTCTGAATGAGAGTCGTGGCGAGTGGCCGGACATCGATCTCGATCTCCCTTCCGATCAGATGCGCGAGCAGGCCATTCAGTACATCTACCAGCGTTACGGTGAACTCGGAGCTGCGATGACGGCCAACGTCATTACCTATCGCAGCCGCTCGGCCGCGCACGAAGTGGGCAAGGCGATGGGATTCGACGAAGAGTCGCTGGGCCGCCTCTCCGGGCTTGTTGGCCACTGGGAGTGGAGAAGCGTAACCGACACTATGGCCAATTCGTTTCGCCAGGCCGGTTTCGACATCGAGCACCCGCGGATCGCGAAATATCTTGAGCTCTCCATGCGCCTGCAAGGCCTGCCGCGCCATCTCGGCCAGCATTCAGGCGGCATGGTGATCTGCAAAGGACTGCTCAACCGTGTCGTTCCGCTTGAGCGCGCATCCATGCCGGGCCGCACCGTCATCCAGTGGGACAAGGAAGACTGCGCCGATATGGGCATCATCAAGGTCGATCTGCTCGGGCTCGGCATGATGGCTGTGCTCAAAGACTGCATCGAGCTCATCCCACAGCATTACGGTGAACAAGTTGATCTTGCGCAACTGCCCGAAGACCCGGAGGTGTACCGTACGCTCCAGCGCGCCGACACGGTCGGCATGTTCCAGGTCGAGAGCAGAGCGCAAATGGCCGCGCTGCCGCAGAACCATCCCGATCACTTCTATGATGTCGTGGTGCAGGTAGCCATCATCCGGCCGGGACCCATCGTCGGCAAGATGATGCATCCCTACATGCGACGCCGTCAGAAACTGGAACCTGTTACCTATCCGCATCCATCGCTGGAGCCCGTGCTCAAACGGACGCTTGGCGTGCCGCTTTTTCAGGAGCAGCTTCTGCGCATGGCGATGACTGTGGCGAACTTCTCCGGAGCAGAAGCAGAAGAACTGCGCCGCGCCGTCGGGATGCGACGTTCCTGGGAGCGCATGAAGAATCTCGAAGGCCGTCTGCGTTCCGGGATGACGGCGAACAGCATAGATGACGAGACACAACAGCGCATCATCGACAACATCAGTTCCTTCGCGCTCTACGGATTTCCTGAGTCGCATGCTGCGAGCTTCGCGCTGATCGCCTACGCCTCGGCCTATCTCAAAGTGAAGTACCTGGCAGCGTTTACCTGCGCTCTGCTCAATAACCAGCCAATGGGTTTTTACGCGCCGGCGGTCCTGGTCAGCGATGCAAGGCGTCACGGCCTGCGCGTGAAACCCATCGATGTGCAGATCTCTGATTGGCCCTGCACGCTGGAGCATGGGCAGGATGGGTCGCTTTTACTACGCCTTGGTCTGGGCTACGCACGCGGATTGCGCCGCCAGGCTGCGGAGGCTATTGTCATCGCACGCGAACACTGCGGAACATTCGCTTCCGCCGAAGACCTTGCATTGCGCGTTCCCTGTCTAAACCGTAAGGAACTCACCCTGCTTGCGCGTATTGGAGCGCTCAATCGCATCGACGGGGTCGAACATCGCCGCGACGCTCTCTGGCAGGTGGAGCGGGCCGGCAAGCTGGAAGGCCCTCTGTTGCGTCAGCAAAGCGAATGGCTACGCGAAGAGCCCAGCATCACACCACTCGCATCGATGACCGGCACGGAGCGTCTGGTGGCAGACTACAGCGGAACCGGCCTTACCGTCGGCCGTCATCCCATGCAGTACCGCCGTGAAGAACTGCGTGCGCAGGGCATCCTCGCCGCTGCGGACCTCCAACAGAAGCCTAACGGAGCATGGGTGCGCTCCGCAGGCTGTGTCATCGCGCGCCAGCGTCCGGGCACGGCCAAAGGCTTCCTCTTCATCTCCATGGAAGACGAGTCCGGGATCACCAACGTGATTGTGTCGCCTGATGTGTTCGAAAGGGAGCGTCTCGTCGTGACACGTACACGGTTTCTGCTCGTCGAAGGATCGCTCCAGAATCAGAATGGCGTCATCCACATCCGGGCCGCGCGGCTGCAGCCACTCTCAG
>JBBIVH010000257.1:1327-3849 GCA_037439805.1 Acidobacteriaceae bacterium | reverse complement strand
CCCTGCTCGTCGTCCTTCAGTTCCTCCGGCGGGATGATGACCGCCGCGGCTACCTTGTCGTCGTCGTCGAGGTTGAGCAGCCTTACGCCCTGCGTGGCGCGGCCTGCGGCGCGAATGCTCTTCGTGTCGATGCGGATGATCTTGCCGTACTGGCTGATGACCATCAGCTCCGACGTGTCATCCACAAGCTGAATCGTCTTCACCTTGCCGATGCGCTCCGTCACGGCCATGTTCTTCACGCCCTTGCCACCGCGCGATTGCAGGCGATACTCCTCCACATCCGTGCGCTTGCCGAATCCGTTCTCCGTCACGGCTAGAATGCGGTACGCGCCCGGCTCGTGCTCCTTCGGCGTGATGGCAACTCCGACCACGTAGTCATTCTTGCCGAGATCGATACCGCGCACGCCGTAGGCCGGCCGGCCCATCGAACGCACGTCGCACTCATCGAAGCGAATCGCCATGCCGAGGTGGGTGGCGAGAAAGACGATCTGCGAGCCATCGGTGATGCGCGCCTTCACCAGTTCGTCTTCGTTATCGATCCCGATGGCGATGATGCCGCGCGCCATCACGTTGGAGAAGTCCTTGAGCGGCGTCTTCTTCACCGTTCCGTTGCGCGTGGCGAAGAAGACGTACTTGCCCTCTTCCTCAAGGTCGCGCACCGGCAGAATCGCGCAGACGTTCTCGCCCTGCTGCAGGCTCAGCAGGCTCTGCATGCTCTTGCCCTTGCCCGCGGCACTCACGTCGGGAACCTCGTAGACCTTGAGCCAGTAGACTCGTCCGGTATTGGTGAAGCACAGCAGATACGCGTGCGTTGAGTCCACGATGAGCTGCGAGACAAAGTCCTCTTCGCGCGTTTTCATGCCGGTGCGGCCCGTGCCGCCGCGGCGCTGCTGGCGATAGATGGAGATCGGCGTGCGCTTCAGATAGCCCTGGTGACTCACCGTCACTGCCACCTGCTCATCGGCGATCAGATCTTCAAGTTGAATCTCGGCCGACTCATCCACAATCTGGGTACGGCGCGCATCGCCATACCGGTCGCGGACTTCCTCCAGCTCCTTGATGATGACGGTGCGCAGCTTCTTGTCGCTCGCCAGGATCTCTTCGTACTCGGCAATCTTCTTGCGAATCTCCGCCAGCTCTTTCAGGATCTCATCGACCGAAAGCTGCGTGAGGCGGTAGAGCTGCAGTTCGAGAATGGCGTCCACCTGCCGCAGCGTCAGGCCCTTCTCTTCATGCGGCAGCCGCTCGCGGTCCAGGTTGATGACAATGTCTTTGCCCTTGCCCCATGCATACAGGTTCTCGCGAGCCTCCACACGCGAAGCGGACGCGCGAATGATGCGGATGACGTTGTCGAGATTGTCGAGGGCAATCTTGTAGCCTTCGAGGATGTGTTCCCGCTCTCGGGCCTTGCGCAGCAGGTAGACCGTGCGGCGCTGCACCACGTCGATGCGGTGGTCGATGAAGACGCGGATGGCCGCATCCAGTCCCAGCTCGCGCGGCTGGCCGTTGACCACGGCCAGGAAGATCATCGAGAAGCTCTCCTGCATCTGCGTGTGCTTGTAGAGCTGATTCAGAATGATCTCGGGCTGCGCACCGCGCTTGAGCTCGATGACGATGCGCATGCCATCCCGATCGCTCTCGTCGCGCACATCGCCGATGTCGTCGATGACCTTGTCGTTCACCAGCTCGGCAATGCGCTCGATGAGCTTGGACTTGTTCACCTGATACGGAATCTCGGTGACGATGATGGCCTGCTTTTCCTTGGTCAGGCTCTCCGTCGCCACCTTGGCCCGCATCATAAAGCGGCCGCGGCCGGTCTTGTATGCCTGCGCCACGCCGGCCCGGCCATAGAGGAAGCCGCCGGTGGGAAAGTCAGGCCCCTGCACATGCTTCAGCACCTCGACCAGACCAGCTTTCGGATTCTTGACGAGGTCGATGGTGGCGTTTACAACTTCAGTGAGGTTGTGCGGCGGAATGTTCGTCGCCATGCCCACGGCGATGCCGTTCGACCCGTTGACGATGAGATTGGGAATGCGCGTAGGCAGAACGGAAGGCTCGAAAGTCGACTCGTCGTAGTTCGGCGTGAAGTCGACCGTCTCCATCTCGATGTCAGCCAGCAGCTCGCCGGCGATGCGCTCCATGCGGCACTCGGTGTAGCGCATCGCTGCGGGCGGATCGCCGTCCACGGAGCCGAAGTTGCCCTGACCATCGATAAGCGGATAGCGCAGCGAAAACGGCTGGGCCATGCGGACCAGCGTGTCGTAAATGGCCGAATCACCGTGCGGGTGATAGACACCCATGGCCTGACCCACGACCTTGGCGCACTTGGTGTACTTCTTGTTGTGCTCCAGGCCCATCTCGCTCATGGCGTAGAGGACGCGCCGGTGGACAGGCTTCAGACCGTCGCGCGCATCAGGCAGGGCGCGGCCGATAATCACCGACATCGAGTAGTCGAGATACGACCGCCGCATCTCCTCTTCAATGTTGATGGGAATGAGGTTGGTGCCGCCGGGCGGCATACC
>JBBIVH010000257.1:0-1227 GCA_037439805.1 Acidobacteriaceae bacterium | reverse complement strand
AAAACCACCTGCAACCCAACCATTGCCGCACCCGCGCCAAGGGCCAGTCGTGCCCTTGGGCTCTCATACGCATCCGCAAACCCTCCGCCGATGAAAGTGAACAGAAATGGGATTGCCCACAGCCACGGCGTGCCGGGAGCGCCAGACATGACGATCACAGAGAGCGCGACTGCGCACAGCAGCGGAGCCGTGTTGCCAAAGTAGCGCGTGCGCGGAGCGCCGAGATAAAGCAGCAACGCCGCGCCCGCTGCCACCGCGATGCCCGCGTTCGGCAGACTGAGGAAATAGCGGCGGGCCGGATCCACTGAAAGCGACAGGAACCCCGCGCCGGAGCGAAAGACATAGCTGAAGGCGTCCGGCGAAAAGCCATAGCAGGCGAAGACCAGAACGAGCGCCCCCACACTCGCAACGAGCACGATGGGCAGCACCTGGCTGCGGCGGCCCTCGGCCACCCAGAGCATGAGCGCCAGCCCCAGCAGCGCAGCCACCGGCAGAGCTGCAATGTGCGATGCCGCAGCCAACCCCAGCGCAAGTGTCAGCAGCACAATGCGCGGCCTCCAGCGCCGGCGCGGCCCTTGCATGGCGTGCGCCACGCCAACGCAGGTGTAGACAGCCGCATAGACGCCAAGCGCGGCAAAGATCTCCGGACTCGGCTGGACACACGCTCGGATGGCCGCAGGCGAAAAACAGTAAAGAGCCAGCGCCGTATAGCCGCCGAGATTGCCATAGAGACGCCGCGTGACCCACCAAAGCCCGCCGCCCAGCAGGCAGCCGCCCAGCAGGAAGGGCAGGCGCAGGAGGAAGAGGACATGCGTGAGCTGATGCCGAAGCTCCCATGAGCTGATCGGAGTCAAGCCCACGGTCTGCACCACCCGATCCTCCGGCTTCCGGAAGCGGTCGAGGCCGCGCTCCCACAGCAGATTCAGCGTGAGCGGCAATCCCGCTGCCCGATACGCAAAGATGCCGTCGTGGATGTTGCCGCAACTGGTGTAGTAGCCGGCCAGCGGCGAGGGCTTCTCCCACGTCTCGCGCCCGCAGCGCGCGTACTGGTAGTCGCGATCGGAGAGCGTCTGCCTGCTGGTAAGCCACAGGCCCTGCGCCAGGAAAAGCGCCAGCAGCGCCGCGGCAATGCGCTGCGGCCGGTTAAAACGAAAGCGGCGAAGGAGTCCGAACCGGTGGGTCATCACAAAGGGGCAACAGGTCAAGTCTAAATGGTGCGAGTGATTC
>JBBIVH010000256.1:2023-3897 GCA_037439805.1 Acidobacteriaceae bacterium | reverse complement strand
ATTGCGCGCTTCGACGACGCCGTCGGAGAGGAAGGTCAACGACGCAGCCGCGGGCAAGGCGAACTCGCTCTCTTCGTATTCCACTGCGGTGTCGATGCCGAGGGGCAGGCCGGTAGCGACAGGGACTTCGACGCCGTCGCGATAAGGCGGCAAGTGTCCGGCATTGGCGATGGCTGCCTTGCCGCCGGGGCCGATTCTGGCGGCGCAACACGTCACGAATCCACCATTCATCTGGCCGATGAGCCCACGGTTCAGGGATTCGAGGATGCGGACGAGAGGCAGCGCGGGCATGGTGCGCAGGGCGCCGATGACGGAATTGACGGTCATCGCCGCGCTCAGGCCCTTGCCGCTGACATCGCCGATGACCACCAGAATGCCGCCGTCTTCTTCCGGGCGGATGTAGAAGAAATCTCCGCCCACGAATCGGGCCGGCATGTACGCGCTGTCGATGCGGAAGCCGGGGACGTCCACCGCGGGCGACACCAGGCGTTGCTGCAACTCGCGCGCGGCCTCGAACTCGGCCTGGAGGGCATCGCGGGCGCGCCATTCTCTCCACGCTTGATGGGCCAGGATCGCGGTCAGGCCGAAGCCGGCGAGGAAGAACGCCAGGTCAAAGAGGTCCGCGCTTTGAGAGGTATTTCTGAAGCCTTCTGCGAGCGAGGCAGCGGGGACGAACAGCATGGCAAAGGCGACGAGCCGCCGCCGGCGCAGGATGAAAATGACGAAGAGGTTGGCAAAGATGGTGAGGAGATTGAATGTTTGCAAGGAGACGCGGTAGCCGACCAGCGCGAAAGCCACGAACGCAGAAGGGTTCGCGGGAGTGAAGGCGACCAGGACGCCGATGTTGAAGAGCGCCATGGAAGCGTAGGTGAGCCGCTTGAACCAGAGATCGCGGAAGCCATTCAGCCGCCAGATGAATTCGATGGTGATGATCATGGCGGGCAACTGCGTGATGACCTGGAGCCAGACACTCTGCGGTTCCGAGAGGTTCAGCAGGCGCGCATCGACGACTTCAAAATAGAGAACGATCCATGGGAAGGCCACCAGCATTGCGCCATACAGGTAGAGATCGAGGCTGCGCGAGGAGCGAGCCAGCAGGAGGATGACGATGCCGATGAGCAGAATGAGGCAGTTGAGCGTGATGGGAAGAACGTTGCGCAGCCGCGCCTCTTCCCGGACGATGGTTTGTTCGGCGTGCAGAGTGCGGCTCTGGTCGAATGTGAGCGATACCGCATCGAAGCCGCTGGGTTGCTTCTTCATGGCCTCGATCACCGTTGGTCCCGCGGAAAGCGAATCGGCGTCGACTGGTTCGTTTGTCTCGTGTCCACGGGGCCTTCGCGCAAACGGCTGATACCAGATGCGGAGAGTAACGTGGGCAACGGCTCCGGGCCGGGTAAGCCCAGGGGGCAGATCGAAGACGGAGTCCAGAGGGAGGGCTTCGACGAAGGGTTTTGGCGGGAGCTTGCCAAAGCTGCCAAGGCGGATGCCGTTGACAAACACTTCGTCGGCACTCCATCGATGGCTGAGGCTGGTGATGTGGAGGGCGAGGGGCTCTGCTGAATCGCTGCGCACCGGAACCTGGAAACGGACCCAGACGAAGCCGTCCGAGTAGAACGCGGGTTCCGGCCAGCGACCCTGTTGCGCCACCGGCCAGGAGCTGTCGTCGAAGTTCGGGCTGGCCCAGCCCTTGCTTCCGTCGGGATCGTCACCGAGGTGAAAGCGGACAGCAGTTACCGTCTGCGCGGCCTGGGCGTGCGAGACAGGCGCAGAAGCAAGGGCGATGAGGAGTGCGACGATCCAGACGCGGACCGGGCGGCGCGACATTGCAGAAGGATACTTCAGAGTTGCGGCTGGAAGCGATGCTTTTGTTCAGG
>JBBIVH010000256.1:0-1923 GCA_037439805.1 Acidobacteriaceae bacterium | reverse complement strand
GGTTGCAGGCGGGCTTGCGGGCTGCCTCGGTTGTGCAGAGAGCGAGACGGCGGCAAAGAACGCTGCGGCCGCGACGATGAGACGCTTCATAATCAGTTCTCCTTTGAGCTACAGACAGAGTGCGAGATGAAAAGATGCGACGCGATGATTGTCGCACCGGGCGGTGCGGAGGGCAAAGCGGAAGGGGGAATCCTGTTATGATGCGGCGGAAGCTGGAGAAGCGAGGCAGGGGCACACGATGGCGAGAGCACGCGAGAGGATGACGGCGGGAGAGCGGTTTCGAGCGGAGCTGGAGGCGGAGCGGCCGCTGCAGATTGCGGGGGCGATCAACGCGTATACGGCGCGGATGGCAGAGGCGGTGGGCTTCAAGGCGCTGTATCTCTCGGGAGGTGGCGTGGCGGCGAATTCGCTGGGGCTGCCGGACCTGGGCATCAGCACGATGGAGGATGTGCTGACGGATGTGCGTCGCATTACGGATGCGACGAGTCTGCCGCTGCTGGTGGATATCGACACGGGGTGGGGTGGCGCGTTCAACATTGCGCGGACGATTCGGCAGATGACGAAGGCGGGCGCGGGGGCGGTGCACATGGAGGACCAGGTGGGCGCGAAGCGCTGCGGGCACAGGCCGGGCAAGGAACTGGTGACGCCGGAGGAGATGGTGGACCGCATCAAGGCAGCGGTGGACGCGCGCCCGGACGAGAGCTTTGTGGTGATGGCGCGGACGGATGCGCTGGCGAGCGAAGGCCTGCAGGCCGCGGTGGAGCGCGCGCAGGCGTATGCGGTGGCGGGCGCCGACATGATCTTTGCTGAGGCGGTGACGGAGCTGGCGCAGTATGCGGCGTTTCGAAAGGCGGCGGGCGTGCCGGTGCTGGCAAATATCACAGAGTTTGGCAAAACGCCGTTGTGGACACGCGAGGAGCTGGCGGCTGCGGGCGTGGACATGATTCTGTACTGCTGCGGCGCGTACCGGGCGATGAATGCGGCGGCGCTGAAGGTGTATGAGGCGATCAAGCGCGAGGGAACCCAGAAGAATGTGCTGCCGCTGATGCAGACGCGGGCGGAGCTGTATCGCTTTCTGGATTACGAGGCGTATGAGAAGAAGCTGGATGCGCTGTTTGCGAAGGGGAAAGGGTAGGAAACTGCGCGCGTGACGCTTCAGGAACAGTTTGGACCCATCGATATTTATCTGTTCGACCAATTGCTGCGCGGGAACATCACGCCGGCGATGCGCGTGCTGGACGCGGGTTGCGGCCTGGGGCGGAATCTCGGATATCTGTTGCGCGAAGGGTGCGAGGTGTTTGCCGTGGATGCGCATCCGGATGCGGTCGAGCATGTACGGCGGCTGGCGGCTTCGATTGGGAATCCGTCGCCGGCGGAGAACTTTCGCGTTGCACCTGTGGAGCAGATGCCGTTTGCGGACGCGATGGCGGACGTGGTGATCTGCAGCGCGGTTCTGCATTTCGCGCGCAATGAAGCGCACTTTCGCGCGATGCTGGACGAGCTATGGCGCGTGCTGCGGCCGGGCGGGTTGCTGTTCTGCCGGCTGGCGTCGCGGATCGGCATGGAGTTTGAGCCGCTGGGCGACGGCAGGTACCGGGTGGGCAATCAGTCCTGGTTTCTGGTGGATGCGGCGATGCTCCTGGATTGGGTCCGGGAGCGTGATGCAGAGATGGTGGATCCGCTGAAGACCACGATTGTGGAGGATCGCCGCTGCATGACGACGTGGGTGATGCGCAAGGCGAAGACAGCTTGACGCTGGGAGTTACCCAATGTGGCTGATACCGCCCGCGGCGGACCTGCAGAATCGCGCACGATCTAGAAGAAGAGCGACCAGTTGGCGATGGCGGTGAAGGCGCTGGGGACGCGGGGCGTGATGGCAGGGCCGTAGAAATAACTGAGGCCGAGGCTGGCATAGCTGCCGCG
>JBBIVH010000255.1:0-3943 GCA_037439805.1 Acidobacteriaceae bacterium | reverse complement strand
GCGACGGGCGCTGGCGTTGCCTTGCCCCGTGCCGGGCCGCCTGCGCTTGCTGAGGCCGCGGACCCCTCCGGCGCAGCCTTGGCCCCGCGCCCCATCCCTTGATCCATCGCCTCGTTGGCCAGCCGGTCCGCCTCCTGGTTGCCGCCCCGCAGCGTGTGGCTGATCTCAAATCCCTCCAGCTTCGCCGCGCGACGCCGCGCCTCTTCCCAAAGCGGTCGCAGAGCCGGGCTTGCGACCTTATAGCGGCCCTTCATCTGGTTCACCATCAGCTCGCTGTCGCTCACCACGCGCAGCCGCTTTACCCCGTGCTCCAGCGCCCAGCCCAGCACCGCCAGCAGGCCGCTGTACTCGGCAAAGTTGTTCGTCTGCCGCCCCAGGTACTCGCTCAGTCGCGCCGCCACGCGGCCTTCCGAATCTTCCACAACTGCGCCATATCCCGAGGGCCCGGGATTGCCCCTCGATCCGCCATCGCAGTGCGCCACGTGCCACTCCGCCGCCTTCCGCGCCGGTTCCATATTGAAAAGTGTCTCGTTCATCCATGTCAGTCTACCGGCTCCGGACCCGGCCTGCCCGCTCACAAAGCCTTATCCAGGGCGTCTATCACAATGCAGTCATCCTTCATGCACCGGAGTTGAGATTCCATGCCCGCCGACGCTCTCAGTTGCGCTTCCTCCCCGGCAGGTCTCGGCGCTGGCTTCGCATGGCCAGCCAGCAGAAGGGTACAATCGTACCCAGTCATGGCTGCTTCCCGGGCAATGGACGGACCCAACCGCGAGCAGGAGCGCCTGCGGGCGCGCGCCCCTGAGACGGAGCTCATCCGTCAGGCTCAGGCAGGCTCCCGCGCCGCATTTGACACCCTCGTCCGCCAATACGAACAGCAGGTGCTGCGCCTCGCCCTCCACCTTACAGGCTCCGAGCAGGACGCCGAAGACATCTATCAGGAAGCCTTCCTCAAGGCCTTCCGCTACATCGGCAACTTTCGCTTCGAGTGCTCGTTCTACACCTGGATCTACCGCATCGTCACCAATCTCTGCCTCGACCAGCTCCGCCGCCGCAAGACGCGTCGCGAAGATCAGGGCGTCATCGTCGATCACTCCGGCGAAGAGATTGATGTGCTTACATCCTTTTCCGACGACCGCTCGTTTTCCAATCCAGCCAGAGAACTGGATCGCAAGGTTCTCGGCGAACGCATTCAGGCTGCGCTGGACAAGCTCACTCCGCGCGAACGCATGGTTTTTGAATTGAAGCACTACCAGGGTCTCCGCCTGCGCACCATCGGAGAGATGTTGAACACCACGGAAGAAACCGCCAAGAATACGCTCTTCAGGGCGACAAAGAAGCTGCGCGCGCAGCTGGCGGGTGTGCGATAGGCCGCGCCGCGGCCGCCTTGTGCGGCCGGCTGCTTCATGGTTGCGGACCGATTTGATTTGAGGCTGGAAGGACGTATCGAGATGAACTGCGAACTAGCACACGAGCGCATCGTGCTGGCGGCCTACGGGGAGCTGCCCGACGAACAGACCCACGAGCTCGACCGGCACCTCACCCACTGCAACGCCTGCTGCGAAGAGCGCGATCAGTTGCTCGCCCTGCGCACTCTGGCTGCCCTGCATCCCGCGGTCGAGCCGCCCGCCAATCTGGTGGCGCGCTCGCGTCTTCGGCTTGAAGAGGCGCTGGATGCGCTGCCGGCCCGGCGCTGGTATGAACGCTGGAGCATGGGCATCGTCAACAACTTCGCTCGCCTGCAGGCGGCGCCCGTAGCCGCTGCCCTGCTGCTCGCCGTGGGCGCCGGCGCAGGCAGCCTCGGCGGCTTCGAGTACGCGCAGGCCCGCGCGGCGCAGGCAGCTTCCCGCGCGCAACTCGCCGAAGCCCCCCGTGTCCCGGCTTCCGCCGCCGCGCCTCGGCTTACCGCGCCCGCGCCGGACTCTGTAGCCAGCATCTCTGGAGTCGTTCGCCAGCCCAACAGCAACATGGTCGAAGTCAGCTACAACGAGGTCGTTCCCCAGCATGTGCAGGGACCGCTCGATGACCCGCAGATTCGCCAGTTGCTGATGCTCGCCTCGGAAGAAGCGCCCTCCGCGGGCGTCCGCGACGACTCCGTAGGCCTGCTCGCAGCCGAGTGCCGCGCCGGGGGCAACTGCCAGGCAGACGGCGTGCGCGACGCTCTCATGGTCGCGCTTCGCTACGATCGCAACGACAGCGTGCGCGAGAAGGCGCTCCAGGGCCTCGAACCCTTCGTCGCTCAGGACCTCCGCGTTCGCGATGCCGTCCTTGAGGCTTTGCTCAACGACCCCGCTCCGCGCATCCGCACGGAAGCCATCAACATTCTTGAACCCGTCGAGGCGGACACCAGCGTGCGCCAGGTTCTCTACTCGGTCGCCAACTCCGACCGCAACCCTCAGATTCGCACCGTCTCGCGGCAGGTGCTCAGCCGCGCGCCGGAAATTCAATAGAGCGCTCGCCTCCGTCTCAGCGCTTCGCGCGTCCGATAAGAAAGCGCAACGGAGGGATCAACGACAGACCGGAGAAACACGGATATGAATCACTTGATGAGGCCAAATCGTTGTCTTGGAACCGCCGCGCTGGTTGCAGTGGCGCTCATTCTGCATGCCGCGCCTGCGCATCCTCAGTCATCCCGCATCACGCAGATTCTCGAAGAGCCGGGACGCCTGCTCCACTCCAATACGCCGGGGTATCTCGGAGTCCTGGTCGGCGACATCGATACCGAGGCAGCATCGCATCTCAAACTCAAGGACACCCACGGAGCCGTCGTCACTCTCATTGACCACGACGCCCCGGCGGCGCAATCCGGCATCCGCATCAACGATGTCCTTCTCGATCTCAACGGCAAGGCCGTTCAGAACGCCGAGCAGTTCAGCTCCATCCTGCGCGGCATTCCCGCAGGACACAACGCAACCATCCTTCTCAGCCGCGATGGAAATACCCAGACCCTCGTCGTGCAGCTCGTCGACCGCAAGAAGATGGAGCATGACGTCTGGAACAAGCTCGACAGCGCCGAAGCCGCGCCCGCTCCCGCCATGGGCCTGCTCGCCTCCGGCAGCGGCGCATCCGGCGATTCCCCGGCCTCCAGCGGCTTCCATATGCCCTTCTTCGGCAGCACTCTCAATGTCGGGGCCGTCGTCGAACCCCTCACCGCGCAGATGGCCGACTATCTCGGCGTCGAAAGCGGCCTCATGATCAAGCAGGTCGCCCGCAAGAGCACCGCCGATGCTGCCGGTCTCCATGCCTTCGATGTCATCCTCAAGGTCGGCTCCGATCCGGTGCGCACCGTCTCCGACTGGGATCGCGCGCTGCGCTCCAATCAGGGCAAATCCGTCTCCGTCACCATCCTGCGCGACAAACACCAGCAGACCGTCTCCCTCCTCGTCGACAAGCACCGCCACGTATAAGCATCTGTCTCTCGCGGCCGCCGGACCTCCTCCCGCGGCCCGGCAGCACGGCCGCGGCTACGGATCTCACGCCTTCGGCTCGTCATTTCCCATTCAGAACCCCTTGAAAGGTCAGACCAGTTGAGTGCCTCGTCGCCGGAGTGCTGGCTGCTTCAGCAATGGCGCGAGACCGCCCCTCTGCTCCATCCCATGCCTCCGCAATTGACAATCCATAACGCACAGGTAGAAAATCTATTGCGATACGCTTCTGCTTCCATCCGTTTCCATTCCTGATATCGATACTAGGCAATGCTGAAGATGCGCTCTCCGAATCAAAAACTGGTAGGACCACTGGATCGGGTAATGGCCCGAGCCGGTGGAAATTCCAGGGCGATGCGCAAGGCCCGCCGCGGCGCTCGGTCCCAAGCGTCGCCTTCCCTTATCCTTTACACTTCCCTGTGCCGGGCTACTGGGTTTCGTTCACCCTCCCTGCAGCCCGGCTTCATGGACCCTCCGCCGCTCGCGTTCGACTCAATCAGGTTCTCGAATCCAATCAT
>JBBIVH010000254.1:0-3966 GCA_037439805.1 Acidobacteriaceae bacterium | reverse complement strand
ATCTCGATGCGAGTGTCTTTGGGGAAGACAACGTCGCGGCCCGAGTGCAGAAAGTTGTCGTAGACCGACAGGCCGGCTGCGTAAAAGCCAATCCCTGCCGCGATGGGCCTGCTACCCGCAGCGATGCCGACAAAACGGCCAATCAAGCCGAATCCGTTGGACGCGACGCCGGTCTGCAGCGTCATGTTGCCGTCCTGGTCGAGCGCGCGCCCGGCTAGCATCGTCAACAGGAGTGGAGCGATGGCGCTGGCCTGGTTCCGCGGGCTGATTGTGCCTTCCGCATCCAGCGAAAGATCCTGCGACTTTTCGGTTGCGGCACCGGCGAGCGAGCCCTGGACTTCCCGCTGGAAGCCTTCAGGAAAATGAACCTCCTGAAACGTGAATCGTAGTTTTCCATTTCGCCCAAAGGAGCGCGCGGGTCGGGCAGCCGATACCTTGCCAATCAGAGTCGCGCCTTCCGGAACGACGAGTTCTTTCTCTTTGTCATAGACGGGTTCCACCACCAGCGCCCGGACCGGGTCGCCGGCCTTCGCATTGGCGGATGTAAGGTCGCGAAGCAGGAGGGCATGGACACTCCAGGTCTCGGGATTACCGGGTCGCGACGCGGGAGCAGGCGGATCGACTTTCGCCTGCTCAACGGCTGGCAGCGTGAGCGGCGAGGTCAACTCAAACGACCACGCGGTGTGTGCCGGAATGCGCTCGGCATGGTAAGGCAACTGGCTATAAAGGAGCTGCCGGGCGCGATCGCCGAAGCCGGGTGCCGTGAAGAAAGAAAGCTGATCGCGCACACGCGCTCTGGCTTGCGCCCATTCTCGTGCAACGAAAGACTGCTTTGGCTTGATTCCCGGCGCAGTCAAATGCAGCACGGGCGCGCCGTTCGTCACCTTGGCCGCGGACAAAGGCAACGAACCTTCAGGTAACACCAGGTCCGTGAACTGCACTTGCGGGACATGGAATGGCGTGAAGTCTCCTCGGAAACGGCCGGCCCATCGCATCTTCCTATCCGGCTGCAATGCCACAACCTTTCCATGGAGCACCGTGCCTTCGGGCACGACCAGCTTCCCACCGGCGTAGATGGGATGCAGCAGCCGGGCTTCGATTGCCTCGCCAGCCTTCATGGGATAGTGCTGCGTGGCCTCAACCTGCAGACTGGTTCCGGCGAGAAGGACAGGCGGGGCGGCTTTAGCATCCTGAGAGGGTTGTGCCGGCGCCGTGGTGGCCGGCGGCGGAGCTGGTTGCCGTTTCTGCAATGTCTGACCCTGCAAGCACGCACCAAAGATGGCTGTCCCAAGCACTGGGAGCAGTGCGTACATACGTACTTGCATTCGAATCATCTGGGTGACTCCGGCCGGCGGGCTTCTACAGGGTAGACGAGTCGCGCGTACAAATGAAAGCGGCTACTGGCCAGACGGCTGAGCGCGGAGTGACTGCACCTCGCGGCTCAGGGATTCCAGCTTTGTCAGTAACTCGGCGTGTTTCAGATCGGCCGCAGACGGCTCAAAGCCCTCAATGAAAAACGTCCCATTGGGCTCCAGTTCGCAGCGGCGCACCTGGTGGAAGCCTTCAAACCCCTGCCGATGGACCACGGCGAGCAATTCTTCGCGCGTGAGCATCTCGCGCTCCATGGTTCTGTGCTCAACCTGGCCGTTGTGAATCAGAATCGTGGCTCTGCCTTCCAATACTCGCGTCAGGTGCCGCGAGCGATAAAGAACACGGACAAGAAGCCAATTGATCGCCAGCAAGCTGACCGCGCCAATGACACCGCCCGACACGGAGTTATCGTCTCCGATAATCGCATTCTGCACGGTGTTGGACAGAGAGAGCAGAACGACCAGATCAAAGGGATTCAACTGCGCCAGTTCTCTCTTACCGAAGATGCGAAGCAGAACAACGAGAGCGCAATAGACCAGCACCGGGCGCAGAACCTTCTCTGCGAGTGGCAGCGGAAGCTGGAACATGTCGTGGAAGATGGTTGGGGGCATCATGGCAACGAGAATAAGCGCTGGCGCGCGTCGTTGCCACAATGTTTCATTCAAACGCCCGGTCGAGCATCCTGACAGCCTTGCCTTCGGCTACTTTCCGGCATCGGTCTGGTAGCCCTTGTACTCCGACGTGAAGAGGGTGCAGCGCGTGCTGTATGTGCCTGCCTGTGAGTCGCCGTTCGGCACGACCACCGTATTGAGCACCGTCTTGACAGGCACGATGTACGTCGATGATCCGACCTGAACAGGGCCGTAATCGACCCGCGTATCCATCTGGTGCACCACGTCGGAGAGCTTGAGTTCCGGTTCCACAATCATCCGCACAACGATGCCGCTGCTCGGCTCGATGAAGAGCTGGCCGTGATAGGGCGCGATCGTGCGAAAGTTGTGCCAGTCGGTGTTGGTCTGCATGTTGCCGAGGACTCCTCCGCCACTCCCGCTGCCGCCCATGACGGCGCTGGATGTGGCTGTGTAAAACCTGGCAATCCCGGCCTGCGTGACGTCCGGGAAACAGCAGACGTTGATTGCCAGATGGGTCCTCTTCTTGGGCACGGAGAAGGCGAACACCCCTACCTGCTTGCCGTTGACCAACTGCCATCGCAGCCACTGCATCGTTCCGGCTTCCTGCGCCTGATGGAAGACCGTGGAGAGGCTAGGATCCGGTTCTTGAACGGCAATCATCCGGTTCGCGCCCCAGGGGGTTTTGTCCTTCGCTGCGGGCAGTTTTTCGATGCCGCCATCGATTGCGATCGGGCCTTCGCTGGAGTTGATGTAATGGATGAAAGTTGCAGGGTTCACAAAGCCTGAGTTGGTCACGACATCGGTCACGCTGCCCTTGACGCCCGAGCTTGCCACTACCGCTTCGACATTGTCCTGAAAACGGACGGTGGTCTTGGTGGCGGTCAGATTTGGCAACTTCATGTAGGCGCCATCGACGTAGGACTGGGCCTTATCCACCATGCCCTTCTGCGCCGCAGCGTCGGGAGCAGCCGTCTTTGGCAAGTCTGCTTCAGGAGGCGCAAGGTCTGCACTGCGTGCCTCCAGCACGTAGATCTGCTCGGTGGTGAGCCTGCCAGGGACGTACGCTATTAACCCGTTCATCCTGCTCACGGTTAGTTCCTCGCTCAGCTGAACCTGCTTGAGCGCATCGGCAATCTCCGAGTCCGATTTCTTATCCTGCTGCATGGTGCGCAGCGTATCTTCGAGCTGCCCCACGGTGATGGTCTTGGCGGACCATCCAGGCATTGCAGCAAATAGGACGATCAAGAGTGCGAAATACCGTTTCATCGAAGTCATCTCTCCCGGTGTTCATCCACTGGCGTAGTCCGCGCAACCCGTCATGACGGAACGGGCTTCACCGCACGTCATTCCGCACTGCGCGCAGGTCTGGGCGTCGCGCTGGTCCCCACTCCGTTCGGCTCCCCAGATTCAGGAGAACCATAAGACCTGTGGGAACAACGAGCAACAACGTCTGCAAGGCCAACACGTTCCATTGCGGTCTGACCGCGACTCCGCCTACTTCTATTCGACGCATCTTCCCCGTCGAAAGTTCATCTCCTGAAAGCCGGCTCGGTTACATCGCGGAAATGCGCAATAAATTATTGATAATTATATAGTTGATGTGAGCTTAGTGGTGCTTGCATTCGCTTTCGACGTGCGCCGCATTTGCTAGAGTGAATGCTTGAGTTCGGTGATTCATGCGAAAACGGGCCCCAGGGCGGGTGAAATGCGCGAGAGCCGGATTTTTCGATTCTTTCGACGAGGAGCGATTCCTTTGGACGCAGGTTCCCATTCTCTTTTTGCAGCGATCGCACCGTTCCGCATCGCCCCCCGCTTTGTTCCTCGCGTCTGGGGCGTCACCAACCTTGAGCCCTGGTTTTCACTTCATTCAGAGAATGAGCCCATCGGCGAGGTGTGGCTGACGGGCGATGCCTGCGCGATTTCGACAGGGCCGCATGCCGGCAAGCAGCTTGGAGACCTGTTC
>JBBIVH010000253.1:0-3968 GCA_037439805.1 Acidobacteriaceae bacterium | reverse complement strand
GAATACCGTACTGCATCATGTTGTTGCACGCGCTCATCTTCCCGCAGAAGCTGTCCCGCCGCGTCGCAATCGTCATCGCGTCCGAACGGTCCGGCGTCGCCTGCACCAGCACCGGCACCTTCAGCCCTGACAACCGGATTGCGTCCACGATGCCGCGCTCTTCGCCAAAGTTCGGCAGCGTCACGATGATGCCGTCAATCTCATCCGCATGTTTCTTGAACAGCTCCGCGCAGCGCTGCGACTCCACATACGTCTCCACCGCGCCGTACTTCGATTCTTCCGGACTCAGCACAATCGCCCGCGCACCTGCCTTTTCCAGCACCGAGATGATCTCGTCACGTCCCGTCTTCGCCAGATGATCCGGAAAAAAGCCGCGATTTCCCACCACTACGCCAAACGTCATCTTCCTCTGCGTTGCCATCGATCTTCTCCTTCAGTCCCTTTGCCGCTCCGCGGCGACTTCACCTGTGCCCCGTCGGGGAAACCGTCTCCACCCCCGGCTGCCGGCCACAGAAATTGGCCTTCTACTTCCACGTGCCGCGACGGCCCAGCACACTTCACTCAAAAAACGCCGGCGAAGCCTTCGCCTCGCCGACATGCTTCACTTCGCTTTACGTCCCGGCCGGAACTTCACCAGATAAACTGCTCCAATCACCGCCAGCAGGCCGCCCCACCAGATCGGCGTGTGCAGCTCAGTCAGTTGCACACCCGCCGGATAGGTACCCGTCGCGGCCTCGACAATTCCGGCCACGCAAATCAACACGCCGTAAATCTCCAGCAGCAGGCCGATAAAAAACCAGATCGGAATCTTTGAACCATGCATCGCTTGGTCTCCTTCGCGTTACCAGAACAAGATGTTGAGGATGGCGAAGATAATCACCACCGCCACGGCCCAGAACCACTCCCGCATGTAGAACGCCACGGTTTCTTCCTTCGGCAGCACCGTCGCGCCATACACCAGCCCGTCCAGCTCCTTCACCGGTCGCGGCTTCGTCACCAGGCTCACCCCGACAATAATCACGGAAGCGAACAGGAAGGCCCACAGCGCGCGAAACACATTCTCCGCCATCGGCTTCGCATCCGGTGACAGCGCCACAATCGCCAGCGCCGAAGGCACCAGCTTCACCCACACAAACAAGCCCGCCGAGAACAGAATCCCCAGCAGCAGCCCGAGGAATCCCGCCAGCCGCGTCGCCTTTGACCAGAACATGCCGAACAGAATCGCCGCCAGCAGCGGCGCCACAAACACGCTGAACAGCGCCTGCACATAATCCATAATGCCGTGGAACTGCTGCACCAGGTACGCGGCGCCAATCGACACAATCACACCGGCAACAATCGACATCCTCCCCACCATCACGTAGTGGCTGTCGTGCGCCTTCTTGTTGATCAGCGGCTTGTAGATGTCATACGTCCACACCGTCGAGAACGCGCTCACGTTCCCCGCCATGCCGCTCATAAAGCCTGCAATCAGCGCCGTGATGCCCAGACCCAGCAGCCCCGGTCCCAGGTAGCGCACCATCATCAGCGGCAGAGCCTGATTGTAGGTGTGCAGTTCCGCACCCGGCGCGCCGCTCAACACCTTCCGCTGAAACTCCGGCGTCAGGTTCGTCTTCTCCATCGCCGCCGAGCATGCGCTCGCATCCGTCGGCACGCCCGCTGAATTCGCTGTACACGCAGCCGTCACATCCTCGCCCACCAGTTGCCGCCGGCTTCCATCCGGGTTCTGCAACAGCACCAGCGCCAGCAGTCCCGGCAGAATCACGATGAACGGAACCGCCATCTTGAAGAATGAGCCGATAATCGGCGCCAGCCGCGCCGCGCGCAGGTTATGCGCCGCCAGCACCCGCTGCACCACCAGAAAGTCCGTCGTCCAGTAGCCAAAGCTGATCACAAACCCCAGCCCGAAGACGATCCCCGTCCAGTGCACGCCCATCGGATTCGCCGAGAAGTGCCCGGTGTCACGCCAAAGATGGAAGTAGCTGTCGTTGTGCAGATTGCTCATGATCTTCCGCTGCAATCCGTACCAGCCGCCCGCCTGCACCATGCCCAGAATCGGCACCAGCAGCGCGCCGCCCCAGATCAGCACAAACTGCAGCACCTCATTGAAGATCGCAGACCGCAGTCCGCCCAGGCCCACATACAATGCCACTGCCACCGAGCTCACAATGATGCTGAAGTTGATATCCCAGCCCAGCACCACCTTCATCACCACGGCCATCGCAAACATGTTCACGCCGCTCATCAGGATCATCTCGGTCGCAAACGCCACCGCCGCCACGCTCCGCGCACGCCCGTCATACCGCAGATCCAGATATCCCGGCACCGAGTGCGTCTTCGACACGTAGTAGAACGGCATCATCACCAGGCCGAGGAACAGCATCGCCGGAATCGCGCCAATCCAGTACCAGTGCGTCGCCAGAATCCCGTACTGATACGCCGAACCCGCCCAGCCCATCAGCTCCAGCGATCCCATGTTGGCCGACACAAAACTCAGCCCTGCAATCCAGGCCGTCATCTCGCGCCCGGCCATAAAGAACTCTTCGCTCGTGTTCGACTGGCCCTTCAGATGAAAGCCAATCCAGATCACCATCGCGAAGTAAATGGCGACCACGGCAATATCCAGCGTCCCCAGCCGCGCCAGCGGGGTCGCGCTCAAGGCCAGTGCACTCGGCAGCGCCGCAGGCGCTCCGGCAATTGTCAGTGGGGCAAATCCGAGCATCGTCTCACCTGAACCAATCCGTTGCGCCCGCCCGTACCGCCAGACGCACTCACTAAGTAAATGGGTTTACTGCAGAGATTGTCAAGCAGCAAAACAACTCTTTCTCTGCATCTCCCCAGGCGTCCCGCCGCGCCATCTTCCACCCGTTTTGAACCGAGGATTTACGCTGCGAAGTTTCGGGAAAGCGTTTACCCGCCAAAGTGTAGCACACACTCTCCCTCTCTGCGCCACCCCTCCCACTCCCTTCGCTTCTGCATCTCCACTCGTCGCGTTCTTCCTCTACCTCCGTGTGCGTTTCCCCTTGAACTCCGCATGCCGCAGCGATACCTTGGGTCATGGGACGCATCTTCTCTTCTCCAACCTCCGGCATTTCTTCGCTTGTTCTTTCGTCCCGCAGTCCCGCTCTCCTTCGCGCCCCGCAGATCCCTTTCCAAAGGAGCACCCATGCCGCCATCCGTTGAATCCCTTGCCGCCACCGGCTTTTCCCGCCGATCCTTCTTCCGCTTTGCAGCCGGCGCATCCGCGCTCGCCACCACTCCGTTCCTCAGCGAATCCCATCTCGCCTTCGCCGCCATCCCCGAGTTCGCCGACCCCAACATCGGCATTCACATCGACGCCAATGAAAACCCCATGGGCCCCTGCGATGCCGCGCGTCAGGCCATCGCCAACATCATTCCCCGTGGCGGACGCTACCTCTTCCCGCTCGATAACGTGCCCGCGCAGACCTTCGCCAGGCAGCAAGGACTCGATCCCGAGTTCGTCGTTTCCTTTGCCGGCTCCTCCGAGCCGCTCCACTACACCGTCCTCGCCTTCACCGGCAAAGACAAGCCTCTCGTCACCGCCGACCCCGGCTATGAAGCCCCCATCTGGGCTGCCGAGGCCGCGGGCGCGCCCGTCATCAAAGTCCCGCTCGCCGATCCCAAAGGCGCAGCCACGCACGACATCAAGGCCATGCTCGCCGCCTCACCCAATCCCGGCGTCCTCTACATCTGCAACCCCAACAACCCCACCGGCACCGTCACGCCGCACGAGCAGATTGAGTTCGCCGTCCACAACGCACCCAAGGACACAGTCCTCCTCATCGACGAGGCCTACATCCATTTTTGCGATGAGCCCAGTTCTCTCCAGTACGTCAAAGAGGGCAGGAACGTCATCGTCCTCCGCACCTTCTCCAAGATCTACGGCATGGCCGGCCTCCGCATGGGCTTCGCCATCGGCCGCCCCGACCTGCTCAAAAAAATCGCTC
>JBBIVH010000252.1:0-3989 GCA_037439805.1 Acidobacteriaceae bacterium | reverse complement strand
GCTGGCAGGCGCCGGAAGTGGTCCGTCTGTGGAATGCGTTGGCGAGGGAGTATGGCGAGCTGTAAGAACGGCGGTGCTTCGCACCGGAAGAATGGTGGACACGTCACCCCCAAGTTGGGAACTGCAGAAAGCGCGATGGCGTTTCGATGTTTACGCCGGTTAACGTTCGCCGCGTCAACAAAATTCGTCGCCTGCTGAGTGACTGCGATATCGAACAATGATTTTTGTTTGCGACAAAGCGCTGCCCATCGTCGATCACGTAAACGTATTGAAGCGCAAGACCTTGCTGTGAACTAACAAGTACGCAGCTTAATCGCAGCGGAATCAAGCGCAGTAGTGCAACAAGGCGGTTCGTCCAATGAGTAGTTCTCGCGTTCACTCTAATCCCCAGTCCAGTTTGCCGTTCGGCGACGAAGCGAAGCCCGGTTTCCGCACCAAGATTGCGGCCACGAGACTGACTCCCGAAGAATTGGGAGAATTAGAAGCCGCCGCCGAAAGTGCGGGACAGGGCCTCTCCGAGTGGTTGCGCGGGACCGCTCTGGGTGCTGCGCGACGGCGGCCCGCTGATCCAGCCGAACTGGTTTTGGCCGAAGTCTGGGCGGTGCGTTACGCGCTCTTGAATCTCTTCCATGCAGCCTCTCAAGCGGCATCGGAAGGCAGACAATTGTCGCCTGATTCCGTCCTCAAAATTCGCGACCAGGCAGACGCACGAAAGCTTCAGCAGGCTCGCAAACTGCTTGATGACTTCTTCGCCCGCGAGGGCAAGGGAAGAGCTGGTATGCCATGAGTGCCATGCCTTGGCCGGGGAACTTTTTGCTCTCAACGGCTCTGCTGTCGGTAGGAGCGATGTTCTTTTTGTTACTGGCAGTGAGGAGTGTGTTGCGGAACCGGTCCTCCAGTAAGTGGCGTGATGTGGAGGCGATCGAATGGGGCCGACCTCGGCAAAGTTTGATCCAGAGATGGAGGATAAAGATGGGCAGCATCCGATTCAGGCCGCCGAGATTTTCGCAGAGGCAGATGCCAGATACGCCGGAGCCAACGCCACTAGCGCCGGCCACTCCTCCCGCCGATCCGCTGAAGAAGCCTAACCAGCCGATACTCGCGCTCTTTGGTTCGACCATCGGTACGGCCGAGACTAAACCCAAAGAGGCATTCGCCTGGGAGAAGACAAAGGGAATCGAGTGAGAGACAAATTGCCAAGAACACCACTTCGCGCTTGAGGAACGCACGGTATGCTCACGATCTCGAAACCTCTGTCAGCCAGCCAGGCGCAGACCTACCATGTGCGCGAGTTTGCCTCGCAAGAACAGAACTACTGGAGCCGCGATCAGCAGGGCCATACGGAGTGGCAGGGCAGACTCGCCGAGCAATGGGGGTTGCAAGGTGGCGTTGGTTCCGAACACTTTGCACGGCTGAGTGAAGGCCAACATCCGCACACCGAAGAGCAGCTCGTACGGCATCAAGTTTCGAGAACCTATGAAGGCAAATTTGGCAGAGAGGTAACCAGCGCCGAGCATCGCGCCGGGTGGGACGCCACATTCTCTGCGCCGAAGTCGGTATCGCTTACCGCTCTTGTGGGCGGCGATGATCGGGTGCGGGAAGCCCATCGGGAGAGTGTACGCGCGGCGCTTCAGGAACTTGAGCGATACACGCAGGCGCGGATCGGCAATGTCCATGCCCCGGAGGCGACCGGAAAATTCATCGCCGCCACTTTCGAACACGACACCGCGCGGCCCGTCGATGGCTATGCTGCGCCCCAGCTTCATACCCATGCCGTGATCTTCAACATGACCGAGCGCGAGAACGGTCTCGAAAATGGGAAACAGATGCGAGCTTTGCAGCCACACGAGATGTTCGTGTCACAGCGCTACGTCACGGCGGTCTACCGATCCGAGTTGGCTCTGCGTCTGGAAAAGCTGGGCTACGAACTGGAGCGCGGCAAGCATGGACAGCCGGAAGTAAAAGGCTACACGAAGGAATATCTGGAGGCTTCCAGTCCGAGGCGTGAACAGATCAAAGACCATCTCCGGGAACGAGGAATCGACGGAGCCGCGGCGGCACAGATCGCGGCCCACCATACGCGCGACCGCAAGGAACTGCTGTCGCCTGGAGAAGTCTTACAGCGGCACCGCGAGTTGGCCGCACAACACGGGCATCAGGCGGACCGCGTCGTCGCACAGGCGCGGCAACATGGGCAATACCAGATGCCGGAGCCAGAGGTTCAGGCGCAGCAGGCCGTGACATGGGCGCGCGATCATGTCTTCGAAAGATCGGCTGTGCAGGACCGCCGCGCAATCCTCGAAACGGCGCTCGCGCGCGGCATGGGAGAAACCACCTATGCCCAGGTCCGGCAGGAGTTCGAGCGCCGGATCGAGGCCGGGGAGTTCCGCGAAGTCTCGCACGTAGGTGCTGGCCAACAGTACACGACCGCTGCGATGGTTCGCATGGAGCGCGAGGTTGTTGGCCGGATGCAGCAAGGCAATCGGCGCGATTACAGCGACCCGATGCTGGTCTCGCCGCAGATCCGCATCTCCACGGAAGATCGCCACCCAGAACTGAATGCTTCCCAGCGCCAAGCGGTAGACGAAATCTTTCTTTCGCGGGAGAAGGTTGTCGGTTTAGATGGCATCGCAGGCGCAGGCAAGACAACAACTCTATTCGTGATCCGTGAAGGCGCGGAGGCCGAGGGCTACAGGGTGGAAGGTTTCGCGCCAACGTCCCGCGCGGCGCAGAAGCTCGGGGAAGCAGGCATGGAGACATCCACACTACAGAAGCATCTGGTACGTGGACAGCAGCCGGACACCGGCGAGAAGCGGCTCTATGTACTCGACGAATCCTCTCTGGCATCGACCAGACAGGTGCATGAGTTTGTGAACCGGCTCCATCCGAATGATCGTGTGTTGCTCGTCGGCGACCGGCGGCAACACGAGGCGGTCGAAGCCGGCAGGCCCTTCGCGCAGCTCCAGGACGCAGGCATGAGAACGGTGAAGCTCGAAGAGATCGTGCGCCAGAAAGACCCAGAACTGAAACAGGTAGTTGAGCAGATTGCTCGCGGCGAAGTGCGCGAGGCGATACAGAATCTTGACGGGCAGGGCCGAGTCCATGAGATTCAAGGCCACGACGAGCGCATCGCCGCTATCGCGAAGGAGTACGCAAAATCGCCGGAGAACACGCTGGTGATTTCTCCCGACAATCGCTCTCGCATCGAGATCAACGAGCGCGTCCATGCGGAACTGCAGCGGACTGGCCTTGTCAGTAACGAGGAGCACCGCATCCGGACGCTAGTGCCGCGCCAAGACCTCACCGGTGCTGACCGCACATGGGCCGAGCGCTATCAGGTAGGGGACGTGCTGCGCTACTCGCGCGCATCGAAGGAGACTGGCATCAGAAAAGGCGAGTATGCTCAGGTGAAGAGCATCGACGGTCCGAGAAACCGGCTGACAGTCGAGCTGCAGGATGGCACGCAACGCACTTACGATCCGCGCAGGCACCAGGGAGTCTCAGTCTTTCGGGAGGATATGCGGAGTTTTTCAGAGGGCGATCGCATCCAATTTACTGCGCCGGCCAACAACCTCAGAGTTGCAAACCGCGAGTTGGGGACCATCGAGAGCATCGGCGAAGAGGGGCGGTTTCGCCTGAACATGGACGGTGGCCGCGCGGTCGAACTCGATCCGCGCCAGCATCCGCATCTCGACCACGGTTACGCCATGACCAGCCACTCCAGCCAGGGACAGACTGCCGACCGTGTCCTCATTCACGTGGACACCGAGTTGGGCGCTAAGGATCTGCTCAACAGCCGCATGGCCTATGTCTCGGTCTCACGTGGACGCTATGACGCCCAGATTTATACGAACAATGGATCGACCCTGGGACAGGAACTCAGCCGCGACGTGTCCCATTCCCCCGCGATTCAGCAAGAGCCAGTAGCGCACAAGATAGAACCACAAACCACGCACACGAATCAGATCAGTCAGGGTTTCGGTCTAGGT
>JBBIVH010000251.1:0-4044 GCA_037439805.1 Acidobacteriaceae bacterium | reverse complement strand
GGCTGGGGATTCCGCTGCCGCCGGGGCTGCCTGCGGCGCTGCTGGAGCCGGTGGCGCAGCCGGTGCTGGAGCTCGTGCGGCGCTATGCGCGGACGCATGGGCCGTTCACGGTGCGCGAGGCGGCGGCGCGCTTTGGGCTGGATGTGGAGGCTGTGGAGAAGGCGCTGCACCTGCTGGCGCATGAGGGTCGCGTGCTGGAGGGCGGGTTCCTGCCCGGCGGCATGCAGCTTGAGTGGTGCGATGCGGAGATCCTGCGGCAGATCCGGCAGAAGTCGCTGGCGAAGCTGCGGCGCGAAGTGGAGCCGGTGGAGCAGCACACGTTGGCGCGCTTTGAGACCCACTGGCAGGGCGTGCTGACGCCGCGACGCAGTGGGCACGCGCATCTGGACGCGCTGCTCGACGCGATTGAAGCGCTGCAGGGCGCGCCCCTGCCTGCGTCTCTTCTGGAGACAACGATTTTGCCGGCGCGCGTGGCAGACTATGCGCCTGCCGGGCTGGACACGCTGATTGCGGCGGGGGAAGTGACGTGGATGGGCGTGGAACCGCTGGGTGAGCGCGACGGGCGCATCGCGTTATTTCTAGCGGATAAGCAGCCACTTCTGGCGCAGGCGCGTCCGCAGGCCGAGCCGATGAACGAGCGCGAAGAGAAGCTGCTGGCGCTGCTGGAGCAGGGCGGGGCAAGCTTTTTTGAACCGTTGCATCAGGCGGCGGGAGGCGGGTATCCAGGCGAGTCGATGGACGCGCTGTGGAGCCTGGTGTGGCGCGGGCTGGTGACGAATGACTCTCTGCATGCGCTGCGGGCATATACGGCGCGGCGGGAGAGCGCGCGTGCGCCGCGGCGATTGCAGACAGGCATGGTCTTCCGCTCGCGGCGGACCACGCCGCCGAATGCGCAGGGACGGTGGTCCGCGCTGCCGCGCCATGGTGAAGGCGGGCCGACGGCGACGGAGGCGAGCCATGCGCTCGCGCTGCAACTGCTGCATCGTTACGGTGTGCTGACGCGCGAGGCGGTGGCGGCGGAGAATGTGCCGGGCGGCTTCAGCGCGGTGTATGACGTGCTGAAGGCGCTGGAAAACAGCGGGCGCGTGCGGCGCGGCTACTTTGTGGCGGGGCTGGGCGCGGCGCAGTTTGCGCTGCCCGCAGCGGTGGACCTGCTGCGGCGGCTGCGCACCGAGCCGAACGACGAGAAGCCCGAGTTTGTGCAGTTGCCGGCTGCGGATCCTGCGAACCCGTATGGGTCCGTTTTGCGTTGGCCTGACCCGCCGGCGATGGACGACGACGTGGAGACTGCGCCACGCGTGCTGACGCGGGCAGTGTATGCGGAGGTGATTCTGCGCAACGGCGAGCTGGTGGCGTGGATGCGGCGGAACAATCCGAACCTGCTGGTGTTTCTGCCCGCGGAGGAACCGGAGCGTTCGCAGGTGGCGGCGGGGCTGGCGCACTTTCTGTGTGCGCGCGGGCAGCAGCGCATGGCGCATGGCGGGCACCACGGCATGCTCATCACGACGATCAACGGGCAGCCCGCGGCGGCGCATCCAATGGCGCGCTTCCTGATGGATGCGGGATTTTATGCGGGGCCGCTGGGGATGCATCTGCGGCGGATTCCGCTGGCGCTGGCGCAGCATGAGCCACCCGCGGAGGAGTTGCAGTAATGCCGGAAGGAGATACGATCTTTCGCACGGCGCGGGCGCTCGGGCGCGCGCTGGCAGGGAAGAGGATTACGCGGTTCGAGTCGACCTATCCGCTGCTGACGCGCTTCCATGATGACGCGCCGCTGACGCGGCAGAGCGTGGAAGCCGTGGAGTCGCGCGGCAAGTGGCTGCTGATTCATTTCTCGGGTGGGGCGACGCTGGCGACGCACATGCTGATGAGCGGCGCGTGGCACATTTACCGCCCCGGCGAAAGGTGGCAGCAGCCGCGCGCGAACATGCGCATTCTGCTCGGCACGGATGATTTTGTGGCGGTGGGTTTTCGCGTGCCGGTAGCGCAGATGCACACGGCGCATTCGCTGGCGCGGGACAGCAGGATTCCGCAGCCGGTGCTGGATGTGCTGCGCGCGGAGTTTGATGCGCGGGCCGCGGCGGAGCGGGTGCGGGCCTGCGCAGGCGAGGAGATCGGCGACGTGCTGCTGCACCAGGAGGTGCTGGCGGGCGTGGGCAATGTCTTCAAGTCGGAGGTTTGCTTTACCTGCGGCGTACATCCTTTTGCGAAGGTCGCCGCGCTCCGCGCGGAGCAGATTGACGAACTGCTCGCGACCGCGCAGAAGCTCATCGCGGCGAATGTGATGGAGGATTCCGGTGACACGATTGTGACGTATCGCGGACTGCACCGCAGGACGACGCACGACTCCAATCCTGCCGAGAGCCTGTGGGTGTATGGGCGCGCGGGCGAGCCGTGCCGCCGCTGTGGCGAGCGCATCGAGCGGCGGTTGCAGGGGCCAGACGCGCGCGTGACCTTCTGGTGTCCCCGCTGCCAGCCGCTGCCCGGCGCTCAGTGATTGCTCTTGCCGAGGCCGAAGATCTTCTGCAGGATGTTGCGGCGGTCGGCGGGGTGGTCGCAGGTTTCGATGGGCACCGAGCCGTCGAGAAAAGCTGCCTCATAGTCATTAGGACAGGAGGCGTCCGCCGGCAGATTGGATACCTTGTCGATGCTGACCAGCGTGACGCCGTCCGGCGGCGTGAAGTCGCGCGTGTCAGAGTATTGCGGCAGCGCCACAGCACGCTTCATGAACTCGGCCCAGACGGGCGCGGCGGCATGCGCGCCTTCCAGCTTGATGTCGGTGTAGTCGTCGTTGCCGACCCACACGATGCAGAGCAGATTCGTGGTGAAGCCGGCAAACCATGCGTCGTGATCGGTGCCGGTCTTGCCCGCGGCGGGCGCGGCAAAGCCCATGTTGCGGACGCCTGCGCCGGTTCCGCAGTAATCCAGTCCTCCGATCATGCATTCATCGCTGCCGTTGCCCTGCAGCACGGCCTCCATCATGCTCGTAGTCAGAAAGGCAACGCGTGGATCGAGCACCTGGCGTGAATCCGGAGTGAAGTCGCGGATCACGTCGCCCTGTGGCGAGCGCACGCTGGCCAGCATCCACGGGTCAAGATGCAGGCCGTTGTTCGCAAAGACGGTGTAGGCGCCGGCCATATCGACCGGCGTTGCGTCATATGCGCCAATCGCCATGGACGGTGTGGGCTGCGCGCTCTTG
The DNA here is from genome assembly GCA_037439805.1 of Acidobacteriaceae bacterium. Classification (GTDB taxonomy): domain Bacteria; phylum Acidobacteriota; class Terriglobia; order Terriglobales; family Acidobacteriaceae; genus Telmatobacter. Next base: position 845 of record JBBIVH010000251.1, on the reverse strand, counting down.
ATTCCCGCATCGCGCGCGAGCGCTGCCACGCGGTCGAAGCCGACCATCGAGGCCAGGCTGATGGTCGCGTTGTTATCCGAGCGCATCAGCGCCAGGCGTGCCGGCATCTCGCCGTAGAACTCACCCTTGTAGTTGCGCGGCGTGTACTCCTGCGGCGTGCCCGCGCCATAAGTGGTTTGCTGATCGTTGAGCATGGTGATGGGCGAAAAGAGCCGGTTCTGCCCCGGCAGCATCGTTCCTTCCACGGCCGTCTGGAATGCGGCGGCGTAGACGAAGGGCTTGAAGATGGAGCCCGTGGGCCGCCTGGCGACGGCATGATTGAGCTGCGACGTGCCATAGCTGCGCCCGCCAACCAGCGCCAGCACCTGGCCGGTGTGCGGGTTGAGCGCAACTAATGCGACCTGGGGATAGATGTAAGGCAGGCCGAGCTTCTTCTGGCGCGCGTGCAGGTGGTCTACCTGAGCATCAATCTGCGGGATGGTGGACTCGACAGCGCTGGTGGCGATGCGCTGCAGATCCGGATCGAGCGATGTGTAGATGCGCAGGCCTTCACGGTTGAAGTCGCGGTCACCCAGCCTCTGCGTCAGCTCATCACGCACCAGATCGACGAAGTAGGGCGCTTCGCTGGCGTCCACGCTGGCGGGCGCAAGATGCAGCGGCTCGGCCTTGGCGCGTTCGGCTTCGTCTTTGCTGATGGCGCCGGTCTCCACCATCGCATCGAGCACAAGGTTACGCCTCTCGATGGCGCGTTCGGCGTGGCGGAAGGGCGAGAAATAGTTGGGCCGCTGAATCATGCCGGCGAGCAGCGCGCTTTCTGCCAGCGTCAGTTGCCGCACATCCTTGCC
>JBBIVH010000250.1:0-4054 GCA_037439805.1 Acidobacteriaceae bacterium | reverse complement strand
CGCGAGACCACGATGTTGCCGCGCTTCTTGTTCAGCTTGATGATGGCGACTTCCATGGTCTGGCCCTTCATGCCATCCAGATTGCGGATGGGACGGAGGTCGACCTGCGAGCCGGGCAGGAAGGCGCGCGCGCCCTGAATGTCGATGGTCAGGCCGCCCTTGATGCGCTCGACGACGATGCCCTTGATCGGCTTCTTCTCGTTGTAAGCGCGCTCGATCTCATCCCACGAGCGGAGCCGCTGCGCCTTCAGGTGCGAGAGGTTGATGTAGCCCTCTTCGGTTTCGCCCTTGTCGCGCATGACGTCGATCTCGTCGCCGGCCTTGAACCGCGGATTCCCCTCATGATCGAGAATCTCGGCAATCGGCGCCATGCCCTCCGACTTCGCGCCAATGTCAACGACCACATGGGTCGCCGTGAGCTTGATCACGGTGCCCTTGATGACATGATCGTCGCTAACCGCTTCTTCGGTCTGGTTCTCGAAGTTATGCAGGGCGGCGGCGAAATCGTCGCTCGCAGCCGAAGCATTTTCGGAGCCCGCACCTTCAGGGCCATCATGCTGGGAAGCATCACTTCCATGAGCATCGTGTGCCTGGGCATGGACGTGATGTGTCTGGTTCTCAGCAGCGTCAGGGGCGGAAGCGGCTTCTTCCACGGGCGAAGGTTGCGCGAGCTCGGGAGCGTCTACTACCGCCGAGCCGCCGGAGTGGTTGTCATGGGATGTTGTCATGGTTTCAAGACTGGATTCAAGGTTGCGGGCGTTGCTGTCGTCGAGCAAATTCATAGCCTCAGTGTCGACGCGTTCGTGCGCGACTGGTGCGGGACGTGGCCTAGCGGACTGCTGGTGTGTTCTTTAGGTTACGTTGAGGCCGACCTGGCGGACGACCCTAGGACTTCCAGCTGGTTCGAAACCGCGTCCAATAGGGACTCTTTGACTATAGCAACCGCTTTCGAACAGTGTCAAACGCGATTCCGGGCAATTATCGAAGAATTTACAGCCTGGTCACAATGGCGCGGGCTACGGGTTCGTAGCCCGGAGCGGTTTTCTGCTACCCTCCCCCCATGGACCATCTTTGGACCCCCTGGCGTTACGCCTATGTTACCGGCGCCGACCAGCCGACCGGCTGCATCTTCTGTAATGCTGCCAAAGAAACGGACGAGCAAGCCCGAATCGTGCACCGCGGGGCCCATTGCTACGTTATTCTGAATACGTACCCCTACACCAACGGCCACGTCATGGTCGTACCCTACGCCCATCTGGACGAGCTACAGAAACTACCCACGGACGCTGCCCAGGAAATGATGTTCTTGACTCAGAAGATGGAGGACACTCTGCGCTCGCTGTACCGGCCTGACGGGATCAACCTCGGCATGAATATTGGAAAAGCAGCGGGCGCAGGCGTGGCCGGACACATCCACATGCACATCCTTCCCCGCTGGGTCGCAGACGCCAATTTTGTCAGCGTGATCGGGGAGACGCGGGTGCTGCCGGAGGCGCTGGACGTGACTTGGGGGCGGATACGGGGAGCGCTCGAGCGGAAGAGGTAAACTCGGATTTATGGCCGTGTCTTCACTTGAGCTGCCTCCCAAAGAATTCCTCAGTAGCTCCGTAGGCCCTGGTCCAGCTCTTCCACATCAGGAAGCCGTGAATTTCATCAGGGAAGACTAATTCCTCCACGTGCACTTTTTGCGAGCGCAGGCGCTGCAACAGATCCACGGTCTCGGAGAAGGGGACGTTGCGATCGTCGTCTCCCTGGATGAGCAGCACCGGCGACTTCCAGGTCGCAATTGCCGCGTTTGGCGAGGACTGAAACGCCAGCTTCAAGGCTGCTTCCCGGTCGGGCGCGTCTTTGGCAAATTCGGATTCGAAGTCCGACCAGTCATGCACACCGTGCAAATCGACCCCGGCGGCAAACAGATCGGAGTCGTGGGCCAGGCCCATCGCGGTCAGGTAGCCGCCATACGACCCGCCCCACAACCCGATTCGCTTCTCATCTACATTCGGCAGAATCTGGAGGAATTTTCCCGCGGCCACAATATCCCTGTACTCGCCGCCGCCGCGTGGCCCGCCATCGATCGTTTCGCGGAAGTGGCGGCCATACATGATACCGGTGCGGTAGTTGACCGCCAGCACCACATAGCCGCGACTGGCCAGGTATTGATTCATCGCATACGCATTGTGGTAGTAGTCCATGTAATGGAAGCCGAGCATCATCTGGCGGATCGATCCGCCGTGGATGAAGATCAGCGCCGGGCGCGGGCCGGTTCGTTTGGGATCGGGCTTGGGATCGAAGAGTTGCCCGTGAATCTCCCATCCGTCGGCAGCCTGGAAGAGGACCTGCTTCGGCGTGACCAGTTGGGCCGACGGAAAGTCCGCAGGCAGCGCGGCTTTTGCGATCATCTCGCGTCCGTTGGGCGTGACCAGGTAAGGCATCGCGGGAGTCGTGGCCGTCGAGCCCAGACAAACCACCTGGCCCGCGATTTCGAGGGGAGTCCACTCCATGGTTGCGCCATGCGTCACAGCCGCGGGCGCGCCGCCCTCGACGTTGACGCGCCACAGGTGGCGGCGGTCGATATCAAGAGGATCAGCGCCAGCCTGATTCGAGGAGTAGATAACCGACATTCGGTCCGAACTCAGCGCGACATCTTCGGTCTCAAATTTCCCTGGAGTCAACAGCGTCGCGGCTCCGCCGGCTGTTGCGATCGAATAGAGATGGTTCCATCCATCCTGTTCGGAAGAAAAAACGATGCGGTTCTTCGCGGCAAACTGAAACGACGCGTCTTCAGTCAGCAAGGGCAGCGAATCGTCCAGTGCCGGACCGCTCTTCCATACCTCTCTGGCGGAATCGCTGGCCAAGTCATACACCCAGATCGCCCAGGGCTGCGGCAACTGCGGGATCAACGGCTGCTTCATCTCCTTGCCCACGAGCCGCACGAACGCGATCTGGCTGCCGTCCGGCGACCAGCGCGGAAACAGGTCGCGGTCGACGCTGGGCGCAACGAAGCGGAGCGTACTGCGGCCGAATTCGTAGATGACGACAAAGCTGTGATCGCCGCGGTCGGTGATGAAGGCAATCTTCTTCCCGTCGGGCGACCACTTGGGCTGGGCGTTGCCGCCGCGGGCGTAAGTCAGCGCCTTGGCCTTCTCCTTGCCGGAAATCGGAGCGATCCAGATCTGCTTCTTCGCCGACCACACCGCGAACTCGCCGCCCGGTGAGATCTGGATATCCTCGCAGCCCTCCTCGTCGCAACCCATATCGCCGAGCAAACGCGGCTCTCCCTTGTCCACGTCCGCTGCCCACACCTGCTGCGTCCGCTTCTCAACGCCAGAAGTGGGATCAGCGGTCTCGCCAGCGCTATTGGCCTCGCTGCCCCGGGCGTAAACCACGGTCCGTCCGTCGGGCGTCAGCTTCAACGCGGCAATCGGCATGCCATCGTCGCCCAAGTAATGCGTGACCTGGCGGCCTGCAAAGTTCGGAGCGTCGGCAACCCAGACGTTGCGTTCCCCCTTGGCCGCGAAGACCCAGGCGATTCGCCCGCCATGGTCGGCTGCCACAAGGTTTGTCGGGAAAGGTGAACTCAATACTTGTTCGAGGGTGAAGGCGCGAGGGGCAGTCTGCGCGGAACAGAAAGACGATGAGCACCAAAACAACAAAACGCTTACGCACAGCCCAATATTGAGGTCTCGAATTCTCATGCGCGGCAGGTTACGTGAATCGCGCCGGATTGACAACCGTTTAGCTCCCCTACCCCAAGGTAACCATCCGAGGAGCTCGCGCAGCGAGTGCATTCCCGGATAGCAGCTAAACTAAAAGGGCCGGTTTTATGAAGAGATTTGCCGCAATTCTGGTCTTTTGCGCTCTGCCGCTCCTCGCCCAGAGCAACAGCGGAGAGTTGCGGCTGCGAGTGATCGATCCGGCCGGTCTGGGCGTGAAAACAACGATTCAGATCACCAGCCGTGCCAATCAATATCACAGCCTGCTGGAGACCAGCGAGCAGGGCAGTTTGGACCTGCATCGCCTGCCGTATGGCATCTATCGCCTGGAAATCAGGCAG
>JBBIVH010000249.1:0-4065 GCA_037439805.1 Acidobacteriaceae bacterium | reverse complement strand
GGCCACTGGATTGTGGGTGGAAACTGGGACCATACACTCTGGGCGCAGCCTGTGCTGCCCTCGCGGCAGGACCTCGACCGGGTTACGGGCGACCATCCGGCATTTCTGGGGCGCATCGACGGACATATCGCTCTCGCCAATTCGGCTGCATTGAAAGCGGCAGGCATCACCGGCAAGACTTTGCCGCCGCAGGGCGGCGCCATCGACCTGGATGCCAGCGGGGAGCCTACGGGAATTCTGCGTGAGTCTGCGCAATCGCTCGTGGAAACGGTGATTCCGCCGCCGGAGCAGGAAGAACGGCGCAAGGGGGATTTGCTCGCCATCCACGATGCGCTGACGCACGGCGTGACGAGCGTGCAGGACTTCAGCGAGTGGGCGGACTTCCTGATCTTCGAGCAGTTGGAAGCAACGGGGCAACTCCATCTGCGCATCAGCGAGTGGCTCCCGTTCAAAGCGCCCCTGGTGGATCTGATCAAGATGCGTGCGCATCACGATGCGAACGATCCGATGCTGCATACGGGGATGCTGAAGGGCTTCATGGATGGATCGCTCGGCTCGCGCACGGCGGCGCTGAAGGCTCCTTATGCGGATGACCCAAAGAATTCGGGCCTTCCGCAGTATGGCCAGACTGAGCTGAATGCGATGGCCGCAGAGCGCGCAAAGGCTGGATTTCAGATTGGCTTTCATGCCATTGGCGACCGCGCGACGGCCATGGCGCTGGAGGCATTGTCGCAGCCGGGCGTCTCCCGCACGGCACGCAATCGCATTGAGCACGCACAGGTGGTGGACCCTGCGGACATACCGCGCTTCAAGAGCCTTGGCGTGATTGCATCGATGCAGCCGAATCATCTGCTCACGGATATGAACTGGGCCGAAGCACGGCTGGGACCGCAGCGCGCGGCCTACTCGTATGCATGGCGCGCGTTTCTCAAGGCCGGCGTGCCACTGGCGTTTGGGACCGACTATCCCGTTGAGCCCATCACTCCGTTCCGTGGCTTGTACGCTGCAGTGACGCGCATGAATGTTGAGGGGTCGAAGGGCTACTATCCGGCGAACGCAATTTCCCGTGGGCAGGCGCTGGCGGCCTATACGCAGTGCTCGGCCTACGCCGAGTTTACCGAACAGAGCAAGGGCTTGCTCGTTCCCGGATATGACGCGGACTTTGTGCTCGTGGATCGGAATCTGTTTCGCGTGAGCCCGCCTGCATTGCTGACCACGCAGGTAATCGAAACCTGGGTGAGTGGAAAGACAGCTTTCAGGGGTCAGAAACTGAACTAGTTGCCGGAGGACGTGGCCCCGGATTGAGCGAGCTCGGAAGAAGCCTGGGAAGCGGGATGCACCTCGAAGCGCATCGTGGGCAGTGCTTGAGGATAATGGTCGCGCAGAAACTCCACCATCTTCTCGCGCACGAGGCAGCGCAGATCGAAGTTCTCTGACGATCCCGCGGAGCTGACCAAGCAGCGCAGCTCCATGGTGCGCTCTGAGAGGTTGGTCACCTGCAACCCACAGACGCGGCCATCCCACAGAGAGGATGCGCGCGCGATGCGCTGGAGTTCCGCGCGCAACGACTCGACTGGCACGGTGTAGTCCACATAGAGGAAAGCTGTACCGAGGATGTCGCTGCGTCGGCGGGTCCAGTTTTGAAAGGGCTGCTCGATGAAGTAGCTGAGGGGCACGACGAGGCGGCGTTCATCCCAGATCTTCACCACCACGTATGTGTTGGTAATCTCTTCGATGCGCCCCCACTCGCCCTGAATGACCACAACGTCGTCCATGCGGATGGGTTCGCTGAGCGCGATCTGCATGCCGGCGATGAGGTTGGACACAGTGGACTTGGCGGCGGCGGCGAGCAGAAGCGAAGCGAGACCTGCAGACGCGAGCAAGCCGGTCCCATAGCGCCAGAGCGTGGGATCGTGCAGGCTCCAGAGCAGCGCACCCGCGTCGAGCACCAGCACGATGCCGATGAGAATGCGGCGAAAGAACTGCATCTGCGTGTGGACGCGGCGGGCACGCAGATTGTCTGTGACGGTGATGTCAAACCTGTTCAGAGTGAGGGCCTGGAAGACATAGACTGCACCCACGGCAAGCCAGCCCATACACACGACAAGCAGAATCCGCACAGCCAGTTCCAACTGCGTGCGGAGTTGGAGGGGTATGCGGGGAACGAGGGGCAGCACGATGAGCAGACCGATCGTGAGCAACACGAAGCGCGCCGGCAGCGCCATGTATTTGCTAACGCCGAGAATGCGCCGCTGCGACTCAGTCTGATGGCGACGCACAATGCGGAAGACGAGGTAATGGAGTCCATTGCCGAAGACAATCACGGCACAGAGCAACGAGATTCCAAGCAGCCAGTCGTGCTCAGTCAACGTGTTCAATTGCACCATCCTTCACGGGCAGTTCTGACCCGTTGGACGCGCGGAGCGGCGGTTTGTGCTGCCTGACCGGGATGCGAATGCTCTGCAACATCGCTGCGCCCCACTCGGATGAGGCGAATGGATGCAACCTGCCATAATCCAGAAAGATGAGAATGCGCGCCTATCTGCTGATGATCTTCGTGGTCGCGGTGTGGGGATCGACCTTTGTGCTGGTGAAGGGCGCGCTCACCGATGCAACGCCGGCCGCGTTTAATCTGGCCCGCATGGCGCTGGCCTTTGTGCTGCTGGCTGTTGCGTACCACCGTGCGTGGCGTGGGATTCGCTGGCAGCATGTGAGCGCAGGCGCGATTGTAGGCTTCTTCCTCGCCGCGGGCTACCAGTTTCAGACGACCGGACTCGCGCGCACCACGCCGTCCAAATCCGCATTCATCACTGGCCTCGTGGTGGTTCTGGTGCCTTTGTTTTCCGCAGTTCCGCAACTGCGGCCACCGGGCGTACACGCGCCGCGATGGAATGCCTACACCGGAGCGGCGCTGGGATTTGCAGGCATCGTGCTGCTGACCACTCCGGCGCAGGTCCAAGCATCCGCCACGCCATCGCTGGCGCAGAGCGCGTTTGCGCTGCTGCCGGATTTTTCATCCATCGGCGCGGGCGACCTGCTCACACTGGGCTGCGCGGTGGGCTTTGCTCTGCACTGCATCGCTTTGAGTCATCTCTCGCCGCGCGTACCCTTTCAACCGCTGGCGCTGTTGCAGATCGGTTTCTGCACGCTCTACATGGCGTTGAGCCTGCCGCTGATGGAGCATCCACAACTGCATTGGACACTGCGTCTGAGTGTGGCGCTCATAATCGCGGCGGCACTGGCAACAGCCGCGGCCTTTTCGATTCAAAGTTGGGCGCAGTCGGTGCTGCCTTCCACGCATATTGCTTTGCTGCTGACGCTGGAGCCGGTCTTCGCGTGGATCACGTCGTTTCTTTTCACCGGAGAGCGGCTTGGGCTGCGCCCGGCGGCAGGTGCGCTGCTCATTCTGTCGGGAATCGCGCTCACCGAACTGGCGCCGCAGCCCCACGTGCCCTCGGCCCATGAGGCTTGACCGTTCCTTTCTTTATCGTGGAGCCGGTTCCGCTGCATCGGCCAGAGCGTAGGACAGGACGGCCATCACCGCGGCATTTTCACTCAGGTGCTTTGGATTCACCTTGTCCAAGGTGTCGGCGGCGGTGTGGTGATAGTTGAAGTAGAAGCGGCTATCCTGAATGGGCGCAAAGCTCGGCACTCCATCCATCGTGAGATTTGCAATGTCTTCGCCGGTCTCTGGAGTGGAGCTGAGTACCCCGGCTCCGATGGGTTCCAGCACCTGCGCCACGGGCCGCAGCCACGCTCCGAGCGCGGGCTTGCCTGCGTAGTAGATGCCTGTGGGATGGTCGGCGCCGAGGTCGCTCTCAAGCGCGCCGATGTGCTGCGCCAGTTCCGCTTTGTGGTCGACAAGATAGGCTGCGGCGCCTTCGGAGCCTTCTTCTTCACTCATCCATGCGACAAAGCGCACCGTGCGCCGCGGATGGATGTTGAGCACCTTCAGGAGATGAATAGTCTCCATCGAAACGGCGACACCTGCACCGTCATCAATTGCCCCGGTGCCGAGGTCCCACGAATCCAGATGGCCGGAGACGATGACGACCTGCTCGGGGT
>JBBIVH010000248.1:0-4107 GCA_037439805.1 Acidobacteriaceae bacterium | reverse complement strand
GTCTCGAGCATTCTCGAATCTGTTGCGCAGACAGGATCTGCGGTATGGGAACGTTGCTCGGTATCGCGCTTGTCGTTCTTGCGGCCTATTCCGTGCGAAAGCTGTTCACGGCTGCTTCGGAGCCGGTGAAACTCGATCCCGACGAAACCGGGATTGCGGAAGTTCTGGTCAAAACGGACGATCTGAAGCACCACACGATCCGGATCACGTACCCTCACAACAATGAGGGACGGCTCGTGTTGACCGATCGAAGATTGATGTATCTTTCATACGATCAGAAGAGGACTACGTTAGCAGTTCCCCTTGGTGCGATCTCCCAAGTTGAAGCTGGAAAGAAGAAGGGGTTTCTCACGTCCACGCCGGTGGTGACTGTCGTCTATCGCATTGATGCGTTCGCGCATCCGGCGTGGCCCACTTCGCGCATCTCATTTGGCCCACCCGGATACTGCTATTCTGCCCCATCTTTCCAGTAAGGTGTTTGGCCAGCCCGGCTGGAGTGGAGCCTGGCGACGCCCGGAGGGCGGCGCCTCAGGCGGAACGGAAGCCGGGCTGGCCAAACACGGCCACAGCCTGACGAGTTCCGTCGACAGTGCTCACTTCTTCCTCCTTTCCATCGTCCGCCGAAATCTGAACGACTCAGCGCCGGTCTCGATGATATGTGCCCGGTCAGTGATGCGGTCCAACAGCGCCTTGCACAATCGCGGATTCGGAAACACCGTTGTCCACTCGGAAAACGGCAGGTTCGTCGTCACGATGAGCGCTGCCCGCTCGGCACGGTCCGAGATCACCTGAAACAGAAACTCCGCGCCCACATCGGCGAGCGGCACATAGCCGACCTCATCGATCGCGATCAGTTCATACTTCTGCCAGCGCGCCATCACGCGCCGCACCTGGTTGTTTTGCTTGGCTTCCACCAGTTCATTGACCAGCGCCGCCGCGGTCACAAACCGGACCCGCCGCTTCTGCCGGCACGCAGCCAGACAAAGACCCGTTGCAAGATGACTCTTGCCGGTTCCGCATTCACCGATCAGGACCACCGGCTCGCTTCGTTCGATGTAGCCGCCTTCCGCCAATTCGCGAATCTTCGCCGCCTGGATCTGCGGCGCCTGCGAAAAGTCGAACTCTTCGAGCGTCTTCATGCGCGGCAGTTGCGCGTCACGGATCCGGTTGTCGATGGCGTGCCGATCACGCTCTTCGCATTCGATTGCCAGCAGCGCCTCGAGATAGCGAATGTGGCTGTGGTTCTCCTTCACGGCCTGTTCTGCGAGTGAAACGAAATTCGCTCCAATCGTCGGTGTGCGCACCGCCTTGCAGTACTGCCGCACGCTGGCGTGTTCCAGTTCTTCGGTGTGCTTGGACTTCGTCATTGGATGCCTCCGTTGCTGTCCGCCAGCAGCAGATCGTATTCCGCCATCGTCGGCATCGGGCGTTCAAACTCCCGCAGCTCTTCCGCCAGCGCAATCGCATAGCGCCGCCGTTGTTCCGCATCCGGCATGTGCAGGATGTGCAGCACGGCCGCTCCATCGGACACATCCAGCCGTAGCGCCTCCTCCACCGCCGCGATCAGTCGAGGCCATCCCAGCGCGAAGCCCTCGCGCACCAGAGCGATCATCTCTCGCGTGCCCATAGCCTTGCCGTGTCGCTGTTCCAGCCGTCGCCAGATCCGGTCCAGGCAATCCGGCCAACGTCCGGCCTCGCGCCATTGCGCCAGCGGCGTCGAGCCGGCCATCGCTCCCGGCTTCCGCTCGAGCACATCGAGATAATGTTCGAGGTTGAGAATCTCGTGCCCGCGGCCATAGCACCGTTCGTGCTCTGCCACGCGCTTGTTGTCGTGCAGAATCTCGACCTGCAGCGGCCCCACAACTGCGGTCACCCGGAAGCCTGGCGGCACCGGAGCGGAGTACCAATTCGTCTTCACCCGCACACGGCTCCGGCCATCGACCACGAGCGGGTACAACACCTCGTGTAGCGGGAAGCCTTCTGCAGCCAAGGGCAATAGCGTGGCGCGCTCGTGCTCGCTGGCCCGTCCCACCGTCATGCTCTTGCCGCTGATGGTGCGGCGACGATTGGCTTCGCAGGTGGCTCGCAGTTGCTCATTGAATGCCGGCAAATCCGCGGCTTCCGGAACCGGTACGAGAAAGTTGCGCCGGAACCAGCCCTGCTCTCCTTCCACGCCGCCTTTCTCATTGCCGCTCGCCGGGTTGCAGTACGCGCTCTGGAAACCCCAATGCGAGCGGAAGGCAATCATGCGCTCGGTCTCGACGCGTTGATAGCCCCGCAGAATCTTCTTCACCAGCAACGACATGTTGTCGTAGCGGTTCGTGCGGAACACGCCGCCGAAATACTCGAACGCCTTCTCGTGTGCTTCCAATAGCGCTTGCTGCGTGGCGTGCGTATAGGCGCGGTGGAACGCGTCGCCCGAGGCCATGCTGCGCATCGCGAAGATGTACAGCTTGTGTGCTTCGCCCCCGAGCCGCACCGTGGCTTCGTACCAGTCGACTTGCGCTTCCTGGCCCCAGTGATAGCTCTGCGGCACGAAGATTTCAGACCCGGCCAAGCCGAGAACGCGCTTGCGCTGCCGCACGTAGCGGCGCACCTGCGATTCCGAAATCGTCTGCTCTGGATGCTCCGCCCGCAAGCGCATCCAGATGCGATGCGCCGTGTGCCGCTGCTTGCGCGGCGCCTCTCGATCGGAATCCAGCATCCGATCGATGTGCTCTTTCACCGGGCCCAGCTTCGGCTCGATCCGGTCGCTCGCTTTCCTATCAGGTGGGATTGCGCTGGCCAGCGCCTGGCGCACCATCCGCCGGTGCACGCCATGCTTCTTCGCCAAGCCCAAAATCGTCTCGCCTGCCGCATATTCGCGGCGCAGCACTTCGAACAGTTCCACTTTGCGCCTCCTGTCCATCCCGGAATCTTGTCATTCCGGCCTGTCCAGGTGGGCCAAATTAGATGCTCAAAGTGGGCCAAATCTGATGCGCGAACTCATGTCGTCTATCGCATTGACGGCAGAGAGGATCGCACCACCTGGTCGGTGCCTGCAGAAATGGTTGAATATGGCAACCCCCTCTTGTTCATGGGCGATAAGCGCCAAGCGAACCGTCTCACGGCAGGCGAATTTGCTGAACAGCTGAATCGAGAACGAGCAAAACACCAGGCGAGTACTGCTTGACGCTGGTCGCGTCGTCGTTGCGTCGCCTGCGACGCTGGAGCGGTATGGCGAGTGCTTCGAACTCGTATTCAGGCAGGCGGCGTGTTTTGCCGGGCGGGTCGGGGGCGTCTGTAGACTCGCTTCACACGGAGAATCCGTTCGCAACTCGGCGTCTTGAGGAGCCAATTCATTATTCAGCACCCTCCCCCGCCGGTTCGCTAACCCCTCTTCCCGTCCGTAACCCCGCAACTGGCCGTGTCTTCGGCACTTCCGCGTCTCTCCGTTTTGGGCCGAATCCTGCCTGAACCGCCAGCCGTGCGCCCAGGTAACGTTTGCCGGAGGCCGTTTCTCCCCGTCTCTAGGCTCAGACCAGGAGTTGGTTAACGGCTTGGCGCAGATTGTCCAGGCTCGGCCCGGACAACGGGCACCCGTGCGCGTATATAGTTAGCGGACACGGCAACACGCCGCCTCCACAACTCCCACCAGACGGCATTTCGACCGCGCAGCGGAGATCGTCGTGGGTGGACAATGAATGAGTGTATCGAAGAGGCGCTTCCCGGCCAATCACAGCTGACATTGAACGGCATTGAAATGGGAGTCCGCCCAGCCGCGGTCAATGCGGTGATTCAGGAGAATTTGCTGCTTCACAACGCCGTGCTGTGGCGGCTTGCTGCTCTTCGCCATAGCGCCGAAGCAGAGAAATCGGCCAGGCTGGCCCTTGATCTGAGCAACGGGAAGCCCGCGTTGAACGACTATCTGGCGTTCCTGAAAAAGACGCGCGATTTGTTGAACGCGGCGGCGCAGTTGGCGGTGAAGCAGACCCAACCCGCCGCCGACCCGTTCGGAGTCATGCTGGCGTTAACGTGACTGGACAAAGCCGTCGATCAGGGACAGGCCAATCCGGCCTCCGCGGCACATGCGGGACTGTTGTTCAAGCTCGACGCGCTGATCTGCAT
>JBBIVH010000247.1:0-4151 GCA_037439805.1 Acidobacteriaceae bacterium | reverse complement strand
TGGACCACGTCTCCGGTGCCGGCCTCGCCCTTGGTGCGGATCATGGCAGCGCCTTCTGCGATGCGGCGCAGGGCTTCTCCCAGGTTGCGCGCTCCGCAGACAAAGGGCGTCGTGAAGGCGTGTTTGTCGATGTGGTGGGCTTCATCGGCGGGAGTGAGCACCTCGCTCTCATCGATGAAGTCGACGCCAAGCTCCTGCAGGATCTGGGCTTCAGCGAAGTGACCGATGCGCGCCTTGGCCATCACGGGGATGGAGACGGTCTGAATAATCTGCTTGATGAGGCCGGGACGCGCCATGCGCGCAACGCCGCCCTCAGCGCGAATCATGGCCGGGACGCGTTCGAGCGCCATCACGGAAACGGCGCCGGCCTCCTCTGCGATACGGGCCTGCTCGACGTTCATGACATCCATGATGACGCCGCCCTTGAGCATCTCGGCGAGCCCGACTTTCAAGCGAAGCTGGGTACTTGCAAGCGGATGTTTTCCATTCATTTCCGGCATGGTATCTGACCTCAATCCTTGACCACGGAGGGCGCTGAAGTGGCCATTTCACGCGCTCCGGCTCACAGACCAGTGTAGCAGCGAAACGGAGTGCAGGGACAGGGTGCGCAGAGCGCTTACCGGGGAGCAATTGTGAGTCCACTCTAATCTTTCGCTGTCTGTTCTGGCCCTTCTCCTGCACTACTGAGCGGCAGATGACCAGCGCACCGTCATTGCCGGCCGGGATTCCCGCAGAGGTGCGGGAACTCGAACCAGTCAGCCGAGACGAGGCTGCACCGGCGAAGTCGCTGGCTCAGGTGCTGGATCCGCAAGAGGGCGGCGCGCATCAGCCGCTGGGAGTTTTCGGGCAACTGCCCGTGGAACTGGAAGTATCGATTCCGATCCGCCAGTTTCGCGTGCGCAGGCTGCTGGCGCTGGAGCCGGGACAGGTGATTGAGACGCAGTGGGGGCAAGCGGAAGATCTGCCCGTTGCGGCTGGGGATGTGCAGTTGGCGTGGTGCGAGTTCGAGGTAGTGGGGGACGGGTTAGCGGTCCGGCTGACGAGGCTTGCGTAGGAAAGGACACGAAAAATGAACAAGACGAGTGCAGCGATGACCGGCGACAAGCATCAGATCCACTCGACGCCGGGGGCGATCGCAAGGTCTGCGAACTGGCTGCTGCATCGCCTGGCGCGCAAGGAGCCTTCCCAGGAGCGACTGCGGCTGGTCCAGCGGATTGCTCTCTCGCCAAAACAATCGCTCACGCTGGTGGAGGTGGAAGGCCGCCGGTTGCTGCTGGCGACCGGAAGCGATGGCGCCCCGGCCTTCTATTCGCTGGATGCACTGGATCCATTCGACAGGTTCATCGCGCACGGTCGCGGCCGAGCTGCCGGAAAGGTTGATCGGAGGATCTCATGGTAGCGGCGCTGGCGCGCATGCAGGCGGCTCCGGCTGCGCCCGTCGCCCTGCTGCCCGACCTGAACGCCCATCTGCGCCCATCGGACTCGACTCCCTGGACGATTCTTTTTGTTCTGACGTTGATTACGCTTCTGCCTGCCATTCTGATGTGCATGACGCCTCTGGTGCGCCTGATGGTGGTCTTTCATTTTCTGCGCCAGGCTCTGGGCACGCAGACAGCGCCGTCCAATCCAACGCTGCTGGGACTGGGCCTAATGATGACCTGGTTTCTGATGACGCCGGTTCTGGCCCAGGTCGATCAGCAGGCGGTCGAGCCCTTTCGCGCGGGCCAGATCTCGGGTTGGGATGCGATCAATCGAGGGGCCCAGCCGGTGAAGCTCTACCTGTTGCGCTATGCGCGGGAAAAGGACCTCGCACTTTTCGTGAGCGCCGGGCAGCTTCCGCAGCCGAACAGGCCCGACGATCTGCCGCTGCGGGTGGTTCTGCCCGCGTACATTCTGTCGGAGCTGAAGGCCGGCTTTGCAATCGGGGCGGTGCTCTTTCTGCCGTTTCTTCTCATCGACCTGGTGACAGCGGCGATCACCACGTCAATCGGCATGTTTCAGTTGCCGCCCGTGGTGGTTTCGACGCCTTTGAAGATTCTGCTGTTTGTGATGGTGGACGGCTGGAACCTGCTGGCGGGTTCTCTGCTGAAGAGCTTCTGAGGAGCGACGCGTGACGCCCGATCTGGTTGCCGAACTGCTGCGGCAGCTGCTGCTGCAGACGATGCTTCTGGCCGCGCCGGTACTGGCGGCGGCGGTGCTGCTGAGTTTTGTGCTGAGCCTGGCGCAGACCCTGACCAGTCTTCAGGACCAGTCTCTGACGACGGTGCCGAGGCTGCTGGCGGTGGGATTTCTGATGCTGGCTGGAATGCCGTGGTTTCTGGAGCGCATGGCGGCGTACACGCGCCTGCTGATGCACGATCTGCACCGCTTTGTGGGTTGAAACGACAGGGACGGAGAACGGGAATGAATCAGTGGAGCCCCTATCTGAGCGCGATGGTTCTGGCCCTGGTGCGGGTGAGCGGCATCGTCGCCTTTGCGCCCTTCTTCTCGGCCGATGCGCTCCCCGCGCGCACCAAAGCCGTCTTCACGCTCGTGGTGGCGTTTCTGCTGGCTCCGGTGATCGCGGGCCTCCCCGGCGGGGATGCGGAGATTACGGTGCGCACGGTTCTCGGCGAGGTCGCCGCCGGCCTTGTTTTCGGACTGGCCCTTGCGCTTCTGAACGAGATGCTTCTGTTTGCGGGGCAGGTGTTCGGATTGCAACTGAGCTTTTCGCTGGTCAATCTGCTGGACCCTACTTCGAGCATTCAGACGCCGCTGATGGGGGAGCTGCTGCAGTGGATGGGCACTCTGGTGGTGTTGGCCGCAGGACTGGACAGGGTTCTTCTGGCTTCGCTGGTTCGCAGCTTCCATGCAGTGCCGCTAGGCGCCTTTCAAATGCAACCCTTGACCGCTGCGGCTCTCGTGCAGGCTGCGGGCGGCATCTTTCTGGCGGCGCTCGAGCTTGCCGCGCCGGTGCTGGCGGCGACTTTGCTGGTGGACGTCGGCGTCGCTCTGATGGGCAAGCTGAGCCCGCAGCTTCCGGTCATGTCTCTGACCGTGCCGCTCAAGACTCTGGCGGGATTCGGGATGCTGGTCGGCTCGCTGGCGTTGTGGCCGCGCTTTATCGAGGCGCGCTTTGCGGGGCTTCTGGATCTGGCGCAGAGACTGATCGCGTCCGCGCCGGGAAGCGCCGGGGGATAACGCATGGCAGGAGAGCGCACAGAACAGGCGACGCCGCATCGCAGGGAACAGGCTCGCAAAGAAGGCGATATCCTCCACAGCCGCGATCTGACTGCGGCTGCAGGGATGCTTGCGGGGGTGATGGCGCTGGGAGTGCTGTGGGGACGGTGCGTGGAGGCGTGGGGCGCAGGCGCGCGGGCGCTTCTAGCGCTGGGCGCATCTGCGCGCTGGGAGGGTTCGGAACTGGAGCCGACGCTGGCGGCGATTCGGGCAGCGGCGATCCAGCTCTTCGAACCCGTGGCACTTCCGATGGCGGCGGTAGTGGCTGCGGCCTTTGGCGCCGCGCTGGCTCAGACAGGCGGCTTGAGCCTCCACCCCGAGGCCATCGGTTTCAAGCTGGAGCGAGTGAATCCGATCACAAACGCCGCAAATCTTTTTTCACTCCGGGCGCTGACGCGATTGCTCAAGTCGCTTGTGCCAGTGGCGCTGCTGAGCGTCTTTGCGGCGCAGCGCCTGGCGCGCGAGGCGACCGTTCCGCCCTTTTCGACAGGACGGCTGACGGTGTTGGGCGAGGATGTGTACGGACTTCTGACGGCGGCGGCGTGGCTGCTCTTCGGCCTGGCGCTGGTGGACTACATCGTGGAGTGGCGCAGCCGGGAGTCACGCCTGAAGATGAGCCGCGAGGATCTGCGTCAGGAGTACAAGGAGAGCGAAGGCAGTCCGCAGATCCGCAGCCGCATCCGAGGCCTGCAGAGGCAGATGCGGCGGCGCAAGGTCAAAGAAGACGTCTCGAAGGCGACCGTGGTGGTGACCAATCCTACGCACTATGCGGTCGCGCTTGGTTTTGACTTTGTGGCCATGCATGCTCCGAAGGTGCTGGCGAAAGGGCGCAACCTGCTGGCCGAGGAGATCAAGGCGGAGGCCCGCTGGGCCGGCGTGCCGATTCTTGAGAACCCGCCGCTGGCCCGTTCGCTCTATCGCACGGTCGAGGT
>JBBIVH010000246.1:0-4176 GCA_037439805.1 Acidobacteriaceae bacterium | reverse complement strand
GGAAGTGATGACGGCGCTCTCGCCCTCCGAGCAGGTCATCAAGATCGTGCGCGATGAGCTGATCGAGCTGCTGGGCCGCGACACCGCGCGCTTCAAGTTCGCCTCGCAGCCACCCACCGTCATTCTGATGGCCGGCCTGCAGGGCTCCGGCAAGACGACCACAAGCGGCAAGCTGGCGGCGTGGCTCAAAAAAGGCGGCCACCGGCCCATGCTGGTCTCGGTCGACGTCTACCGCCCGGCCGCGCGCGAGCAGTTGAAGGTCGTTGCCAAATCCATTGAAGCTCGGCTCTATGAAGGCGACCTGAAGGGCGAAGCTGCTGGGCCCAAGCTGGTGGAGCGGCTCGCCAACGAAGCCCGCCGCGAGGCCCGCAACATGGGCTGCGACACGCTCATTGTGGACACCGCCGGCCGCCTGCACATCGACGAAGAACTCATGGCGGAGATGGAGCAGTTGAAGAAGCTGCTCAACCCGCAGGAGATTCTCTTCGTGGCCGACTCCATGACCGGCCAGGACGCGGTCAACTCCGCGCTCGACTTCCACAAGCGCCTCGGCCTCACCGGCGTTGTGCTCACCAAGATGGACGGCGACGCGCGCGGCGGCGCGGCGCTCTCGATTCGCCACGTCACCGGCCAGCCCATCAAGTTCATCGGCGTGGGCGAAAAGCCCGACGCCTTCGAGCCGTTCCACCCCGACCGCATCGTGGGCCGCATCCTCGGCATGGGCGACATGCTCTCGCTCATCGAGAAGGCCGAGGAAAAGCTGGACCGCAGGAAGTCCGAGGAGTTTGCGAAGAAGGCGCTGCTCGGCGACGGCTTCTCGCTCGATGACTTTCGCGAGCAGTTGCGGCAGATTAAGAAGCTCGGTTCGATGGAGTCAATCCTCAAGATGATGCCGTCGGTCGGCCCCTTCGCGGGCATGCAGCAGGCTGCGAAGAACGTGGATGAGAAGCAGTTCGTGCGCCTGGAGGCCATCATCAATTCGATGACTCCGAAGGAGCGGCTCAACCACGAGATTATCTCCGGCTCGCGGCGCAAGCGCATCGCCGCGGGCTCCGGCACCAGCGTGCAGGACGTGAACCAGCTCCTGCGGCAGTACGCGCAGATGGCACGCATGTTCAAGCAGATGGGCAAAGGCGGCCTGGCGAAGAGCATGATGCGCGGCGGCATGGGCGCGCTGGGGATGGGGGGTAGGCAGAAGTTTGGAAGGTAGGCAGATGACCTCTCTTCAGGACCAACTCGACGAGATCACGGCCAACACGCGCCACCTGGTGCAGGCTGAGCGACTCGCCATCGGCGAAAGAGCGGTCGCGGAATTATTCGCTTCCGGTATCGAGGAAAAGATCCTGTCCGTTGGCGCTACGGCGCCGGACTTCACGCTGAAAGACTCCAGCAACAAGGCCGTGTGGAGCCGGGACCTGCTTGCTCTCGGTCCGCTGGTCGTCAAGTTCTTTCGCGGGCGCTGGTGCCCCTATTGCATGACGGAGCTGGAGGCGTGGCGCGACCTCTACGGGCAGGTGCGCGAGCATGGCGCGCTGATGGTGGCCGTGAGTCCGCAGACGCAGCGCCAGAGCGACTTCATGGTGGGCCAGCATGGGCTTCCCTTCCCTGTGCTGCACGACGCGGGCAACGCGCTCGCCGAGCAGTTCGGCCTGGTCTACACCGTGCCCGACTACCTGCGCGAGTACTACCGCTCCATCCTCGTCAATATCCCGTTTGTGAATGGCGAGGAAAGCTGGCGGCTTCCGCTGCCCGCGACGTACGTCATCGGCCGCGACCGCCGCGTCCTTTTCGCCGAGGCGCATGCCGACTTCCGCGTGCGCCCCGAGCCGGAGGAAGCGCTAGCTGCGGTTCTGGCGCTGCACGGACGCTAGAATCTGCTCGGCTTCTTCGATCGCTATCCAAGCAATGCCCTGGCTCGCTCTTCCGTCACCCCGCGCAACAGGAAGACCTTGCTCCGCGACAGCTCGCCGGAAACAAGCTCCACGCGCGCTCTTGGAATGCCAAAGGTTGCAGCCAGAAAATGCACCAGCGCCTCGTTGGCGCGGCCCTCGATCGGCGGAGCCTGCACGGCAATCTTGAGTTGTGCCGCGGCGCCCTCGCCATAGACGCCAATGATTGCCGTCTTTTTTGCGCCGGGCTGTGCGCGGACGGCCAGCGTGACTCCCCCTGCGACGACGCGGAGCATCAGGCTGGTCCCGTGTAGGGGGCACGTTTGCCAAAGAGCGCCGTGCCGATGCGAATGCGTGTCGCGCCCTCTTCAATCGCCAGCGGGAAGTCGCCGCTCATGCCCATCGAGAGCACATGGAGATTAAGCTGCGGATGGGCCTTTACCCAGCGGTCGCTCCACATGCGCAGGCTGCGGAAGCAGGCGCGTGTTTCAGCCTCAGGCGCGCCCCACGGCGCAATGGTCATGAGCCCCTGCGCGTCGAGGTGCGTGAGGTCCGGCAGGCGTTCCAGCAGTTGAGCGGCCTCGGCGGATTCCGGATCGATGCCGGCCTTGGTCTCCTCCGCGCTCAGCTTCACTTCGATGAGCACGGGCAGGCGCTTGCCCAGCTTGCCCGCGGCTTCGTTGAGCCGCTCGGCCAGCCTGAGCGAATCCAGCGAGTCGATCCCGTCAAAGAGTTCCACCGCCCGCGCTGCTTTATTCGATTGCAGATGGCCGATGAGGTGCACGCGAACGGCACGACCCGGCGCGGACGCTGCCGCGCGAAAGTCTGGCCCTTTCGTTGCAAACTCCTGCACGCGATTCTCGCCAAAGAGCGTGAGTCCCAGCGCGGCCGCATCGGCCATGGTCTCGGCTGGATAGGTCTTCGAGACGGCCATCAGCTCGACATCGGCGCGCGGGCGGCCAGCCTTGCGGCAGGCGGCGTCAATTGCCTCTTCCACACGCGCGAGATGGTCTGCCAGCGCCGTCATTGCGCTTCCGTCCGGTCCGTTCGGCACGCCTCAGTGTCCGTGCTCTTCGAGGAACTTCTCCGCTTCGAGCGCCGCCATGCAGCCCGACCCTGCCGCCGTGATGGCCTGCCGGTAGCGCCGGTCCTGCACGTCGCCGCAGGCATACACGCCGGGCACCACGACTCCATTGTGCGTCGTCAGCACGTTGTCCTTCGTGCGGATATAACCGTCGGCATCGAGGTCCATCTGGCCGTGGAACATCTTCGCATTCGGCTCGTGTCCGATGCCGAGGAAGAGCCCACTCACTGGCAGCGTCGTCACATTGCCGTTGGTCACGTCGCGCAGCCGCAGGCCCTTCACTTCCTGCTCTTCGACACCCAGCACTTCTTCCACTACGGTGTTGGTGCGCAGCTCGATGTTGGGATGGGCGATGGCGCGCTCCAGCATAATCTTGCTGGCGCGGAAGGTCTCGCGGCGGTGCAGCAGCGTCACCTTGCTGGCAAAGCGCGTGAGGAACAGCGCCTCTTCCATGGCCGAGTCACCGCCGCCCACCACCGCAATCTCTTTGCCGCGGAAGAAGAAGCCGTCGCAGGTGGCGCAGCTTGAAACGCCATGGCCAATCAGTGCCTGTTCGCTGGGAATGCCGAGCCATCGCGCGCTGGCGCCGCTGGCGATAATCAGCGTGCGTGTGCAGATCTCGCCCGCCGAGGTGTGCAGCGTGTAGGGGTGCTCGTTCAAATCCACGCTGTTCAGGTGTGCAAGCTGGAAGGTCGCCCCAAACTTGGCCGCCTGCTTCTTCATGTTGTCAATCAGCTCAGGCCCCTGAATGCCCTCCGGCCAGCCGGGAAAGTTCTCGACCAGCGTGGTGATGGAGAGCTGTCCGCCCGGCTCGTGGCCCTCAAGAATGAGAGGGTTGAGCCCGGCACGGCCGGTGTAGATGGCGGCGGTGAGTCCGGCGCAGCCGGATCCCAGAATGACAGTATCGCGTGTCTCGCTCATGAGATTTCCAAAGTCGATTCTAGACGGTCCCAGCCGCCCAAGGGGGAGCGCGGCGCCGACCGTACTTCATTATGATGAAGCACATGGCAAATTTGACTCTTGTCTATGGAATGCGGCTATTGCCCGAGGGCGAGGTGGCAGAGATTCAGGACGCAACGCTGAAGCTGGTCAACGGCAACGAGGCCCACGTGACCATGCATATCCTCGAAGGCTCACGCGAGCAGATTGAGCAGCAGCTCAAGCAGAGCCTCGATGCATTCTTCGACTTCTATCCGGAGATTT